>CAYNQI010000006.1:0-32704 GCA_964399335.1 uncultured Thermoplasmata archaeon
ATGAAAAAGATATAATGGACAATATTCTAAAAACACGTTAATCGCAGTTAACATATTTTCTCAAAACACGTTAAACGCAGTTAACATACTTTCAACAATCCAAAAATCATTCGATGACCTTAACATTTACAGCTTTAAATCCACGCTCTCCCCGCTCACTTTCGAACTCGACTCTATCTCCTTTATCCAGTGCAACACCTTCTACCAGATCGTTCCGGTGAACGAAATGGTCTTTCCAATGATCGTCCGGTTCGATGAAACCGTAACCTTTCAACGGATCGAAGAATTTCACAGTTCCTTTCATAGGTCCCTCGTCTTGTTGTTTCCTATAACTAGAAAGCAGTATATTTTATTATCGAAACATTAACTAAAAATATTTCAAAAGCCATAAATAATGTTATTATATAATAAAAACTGAATGAACAAGGGAGAAAACAAAGATCTAGGTACTTCGGACTTTAAACACGCTGATTTTTATTCTAGATATCTAGCTTTCAGGATAGATACTATTGTAAGCGGAGTTTTTATCACGATACCTATACTGTTTTTATCTTTAGTTCATCTTCACGAAACTTATCAGTTGATAATCGGAGTACTAGCCGCGCTTTTCCTTCCACAAATAATCTATTATCCGGTCCTTGAAGCAAATTGGAACACTGCAGGAAAGAGTTTTGCAGGTATCAAAGTAGTAGATCGGAAAGGTGATAAGATCACTTTCAAACAAGCTTTCGTTCGCAACCTAGAAAAACTTATCTGGGTCATACCAGTGATCGGTCAGATATACGCCTATCTAAGCAGTCAAGCTATAAAATGGGATGATCAACGTTTTGGAGACGGTTGGGCAGATACTTATGTGGTCAAAGTAGAAAAGATAAGAAAGGAACAGTACAGGCCGAGAAGAAGTGATTATTGAAAAATATCTAAAAAAGAAAGAGTACGCCCCGGCCGGGATTTGAACCCGAGTCGCAGCCTCGACAGGGCCACATGATGGGCCACTACACTACCAGGGCAATTTAGAAGGGTTCTGCTATCTCTATAATGGTTTAATATTAAAATATTACTGTTGTAGACCCCTGTCCAATATATACTTTGAATAGCAGACTATAAATAACACTGATTAAAATCCCATGAAGTAATATCATATTGATTCAAAAAATTGATATATTTACTTGTTAATCAAATGAGGAATTAGAATGAAAGTGATGGATTATATTTATGACATGGTCAGCAAAGAAAAACTGCACATGGGACTTATAGACCCTGATGAACAAGAACCTGAAGAAGCGTGTGAGATCGCAGAAGTTCTAGATTCCTGTGGAAGTGACGCTATAATGGTAGGTGGTTCAACAGGAATAGAAAAGGACAAACTGGATGAAACTGTAAAATGCATGAAAGACTCTACTGACCTTCCCATAATTCTATTTCCATGCGGTGCCTCTACAATATCACAGTATGCCGATGCCATTTACTTCATGAGTATGCTCAATTCTAGAGATCTCAGCAAAATCGTCGGGGAACAGGTTATAGGAGCACCCATAATCAAGAAGATGAACATAGAACCTCTTCCCATGGGTTATCTTATCGTCGAACCTGGTATGACCGTCGGAAGAGTTGGTAAAGCCGACCTGTTACCTAGAAATGATCCATCTATATCAGTAAGTTATTGTCTAGCAGCACAGTATCTAGGTATGAAGTTAGTTTATCTAGAAGCAGGATCCGGAGCACCGGAACCTGTTCCAACCAATATTATAAGTTCTGTTAAAGAAAATATAGATATACCGCTTATAGTGGGTGGCGGTATAAGGACTCCAGAAAAAGCACGAGAGGTAGTTGAAGCAGGAGCTGATATAATCGTGACCGGTACCGTAATAGAGGAGTCTGAGAAGCTAGAAGATAAGTTGATGGGGATAATATCAGCGATAAAGGAGTAGACCAGGAAGAAACAGTTCTTGTACAGGAACGTAAATATAGTCTCAGATTTATCAGATGTCCAAGCCTGGTCATACAGATCCCATTGATGATTTTAATAACATTTATCTTATTCATATTGGTATTACCTTTTTCTCTGGACGGATTCATACAGGCTTCATCTTTCTTTTTCTTACCCGCTTTTATCTCAACGGTAACCATACCGGTGATGCGTGGTTATCAAGAAAAAGTGAACATTCGACAATCGGCCTTGATGGCTTTGGTCACACTTGGAACAGTAGCTATATTGATGATGTTTTACATAAACTTTGGAACAAATATTAAGATAGCGATGATAGTTTCCTACGGTGTTACCATCTCTTTTAGATATGTGATCTTTAGAGGCATCTTCATCTCAGATGCTGTAAAATCCATACCGTACACCTTCTTTAATTCTTTGATAGCTCTTCCATTCATCCATCTGTTCTTACCCATGGAGAGCTACGATCTAGTTATATTCTCTTTGATAGCACTTATTTCTTTAAGTTCGATAGAAGCATTTATAGCTTCTATGAATAGACCTTTCTTAAAAAATTTTGATACTTCTACTATGGATCTGATACGCACCTCTTTCCAACTATTCATAGAAAAGGAAAAAGGTAAGAAGGGATTGGAAGAGATATTCAAAAAGAACGAGATAAGAGCTGATATCGAATACACTTTCTTTTCCTTCAAAAACAAAGACAAAATCAAAGCGGTTTTTATAATACCAAATCTACATCCCGGGCCCATGAAAGGTATTGCAGGTTCGAATCTACCTGAAATATTGGCCAAGGATCTTAAAGGGTACGGCGAGATATTTACATTCCATGGACCATCTACACACATGTTGAATCCAATCATAAAAGAGGACTGTAGTAAGATATCTAAAGGGATTATGGAAAAAATTGGCAAACTAGAATATGATGAATATGGGACACATTTTAACTTTGATGATTCCGGTGTATCTATCGGGTCCCAACTATTTGGGGACGGTCTTTTCATGACCGCGTCTTTTTCTCCAAGACCTACTGAAGACATCGATGCACCTATCGGTAAGATAGTTAAGTTGAAAGCACAGGAACTTGGTTTTGAAAAAGTAGGATTCGTCGATGCACATAATTGTGTAAAAAAGGGGTGCACTGAGATATATTATCCATCGACAAGATATAGGGCCATCTTGGAAAAAGTTAAGGTATCTATAAATAAAATGCGGGACAAAGGTGAAGGAAAAATACGTATGGGGATCGCATCGAAGAAGGATTATTCAAAATCTAAAGGTATCGCTGGAGAAGGGATCAAAGTATCTGTATTCGAAATTGATGGAAAGAAAAACGCTTATATTTTAGTGGATGGTAATAATATGGTTAGAGGTATCAGGGAGGAAATACAGGATAACATCTCAGACCTCGTATTGAATTCAGAAGTAACTACCACCGATAGCCACGAGGTAAACACATTGAACAAAGATTATAATCCTGTGGGATTGGAGATGGATGAAAACAAGATAATCGAGGATGTTAGAGAACTTGTTTTAAAAGCTATCGAAGATCTAGAAGATGTAAAAGTGGGTACCGATGATGGTGTGTTGAAGAACATGTCAGTCATGGGACCTATCAACAGTAACAGATTGAACGCAGTAGCTGAAACTATCTATCAGATGGCACCAATAACTCTTGGTTTAGCAGTTCTTGTTCAAGCATTGTCAACACTATTAGTTATACTCCTTCTGTGAAAATCTATTTATATGGATTGTAGTTAACGTTCATAAACAATACAGCCCCGTATTGTAGCGGTCAATCATACGGGCCTTTGGAGCCTGTGACCCCGGTTCAAATCCGGGCGGGGCTATTTTTTACTAGTTTTATCGAATTTGCAGTTTAGTTGCAAAATCAAAGATACGCTTTAGCAATAAGATTATTCGGTAGTAACTTTATAGACAATATAATTAAACATTATCATTTACTTGTGATTATGTAAAATTAATGTAATACCAAGATTTACATAATAATTATAATAATAAAGGACTTTAAGTTAAATGCTATATTATTAATGTAAAATACAACACTATTGTTATTGTTAGTAATATGAAATACCACCAATTTACTATTAATATACAATATTTAAGGGATTAACGTTTTTGTATATATTAATAACTCATATACGTTATAATCGATATTGCAAAACAATAAAAAAACCGTGTTTTTTCGTAAAACTTCATAAAATACTATTTTTTAGCTCGGGGGGATACCCCCTAAGACTATATTTTAGTGTTTTATGGAGGGTCACCCCTATAATTAGTAAACTATTAATAGGGAATTAACAGCTTGTCGGAAAAGATACCTAATACGACGTAGATTATATATAATAGAAAGGGTGATGTCGGAATTGTTATTATTGATATGGACAATTGAATATTAGTATGTTTTTAGCACTGTTTAATTAATAACAAATATCATATATTAATGAACCGTTTAGACGATAGAAAACGTAGATCAAATTCTCGGAGGAAAGGTGCAAAGTGGTATTACAATATTTACACAAAACCAAAATATGCGTATTATAATTATAAATTATTGTTATAACGTTAATACCATATATAATAATTAATAACAACAAACTACTGGTATTAGCATACTTCCACAATACCATAAATATTGTTATAACTAATTATAATTAACACATTAACGTAAACTATTATAAATACTTCAAATCAACTTAACTCTTACATCATCCGCAATTTCAACAATCGCTAAGTTATCTTCATAAGCAGGACCCGGATTAACATAGACCGTTCCATCTTCCTCGATAACTCCTCTGCTTTCATGTACGTGCCCGCTCAATACAAGCATAGGGCCTGTTTCTGCTATTATCTCCAATAGACCACGTTCACCGATGTGTTTACCTCTCGAGGCTTCATCCAAATATCCATATGGGGGAGAATGGAATACAAATATGTCAGCTGCAGCTATTTCTCTGAATTTTGATAATCTACTTTTAGAATACTTACTACCGGAAAGTCCAGAGAAGGTATGATCCATAAATTCGTAACTATTAAGATCTAGATATACTCCTCCAACTATCTCAAAGGCCTTTTCTACTCCTTTAGGATCACAATTACCAGTAACTCCTAAAATATTATCGATATCTATCTTTTCTAAAATATCGACGGCATCTTCTTTATATCCAAAATCTGTGATATCCCCGCAGATAACAACAGCATCTGGCTCATGATTATATATTGATGCATTTATTCGATTGATCGATCTAAAAGAACCATGGATATCCGAAACTACAAGAATTTTTAAACTCATGATCACATATTTAGAATCAAATTCATTAATTTTTTGTTAAGATCATTCCCATCTGGACTTTATTTCGTCCCAACTGCAATTTTTAACCCTATATTCTGCTTTTCCAAAACATCTAATCAAACTATTACCACCCACATAACAGTAGGCTTCTTCTTCTGTTCCATCCTCCAGTATAACATCGACGACTCTTCTTTCAAAAAATGGGTCCGATTCTTCAGATCCCTCTATTTTATCATATTTACTTAAAACTCTATCGATATCAGAAAAAACAAATAACTTACCTTTGACGGTACCGTTTCCAGTTGGATCTAAAAAAGGGAAACCTTCAACAACGTATAGATCCCCCTTGATTTCACCTTTTTTTGTTTCATCTAGATACTTATCTAATTCAATATTGATGCTAGGTTCTTCATCCTCATACATCAGTGTACCATAGGCAAATAAGTTATTCATCAAAACGATATCAAAACACCCTATATTTATATTTGTTTGTAAGATATCATAAAGAACTGAAAAAGCAAAAGAATAGATTTTAATACTAAAATTAAAATTGCAAGTTTGATAAAGTGCCAGGTAAGCTAGAAGGACAAAAAGTAATCGTCGAAGATGAAAAAGAGGGTAATAGACTCTATAATAAAGGATATTTTGGTAAACCTTTGTCTGGGGGTGGTTTAGAACTAGATCTGTTAGAGACTATTTATCTTATAGAAGCTGAAAGGCTGAACATCACTGATAAAGATGGTGAAAATATCTCCAAGGAAACACTCATGGAGAAGGCAGTTGAAATAGATGATCGATCAGATATTATTTACCCAGTTTACAGAGATATGCGTCTGAGAGGATATGTTTTAAAAGAAGCATCAGATCCTGCAGACTTTCGAGTATTTCCTAGAGGTGGAGGTCCTGGTAAAACTCCTTCAAAATATTGGTTGAAAGCTAGTCTAGAAACGGATACGTTCTCAATTAAAAAAATAGAAGAGATGCATAATATAATAGGTAAATTAAATAAAAAGATGATAATAGGTTTACTCGATCTAGAGGGGGACGTAACTTACTACAATTTATCGACATTAGTCGTAAATGGAAAGATGGGAAAATATGACGGTCAAGAGATCAAAGGTACATTACATGGTTATAAATGTATGATCGATGAAAATGAAACGAACATTTATGACGATTTATTCTTTGGTAATAAGATTGACAAAAAAATAGAGATCTCCCTTTTAGAGTCTTTATACCTTATGGAATCAGGACATTTAAAAATACGAGAAGAGTCAAGTGATAGCTATATCACTATAGATGAATTAAAAAAATTTGCAACAAATAAAGATGATAATTTCAAATTAAAATATAATATCTATAAGCATTTACGTGATAATGATATGATACCTAAAACGGGATTTAAATACGGTACTGCGTTCAGATGTTATAAAGGTGATCCTGATGATCATCATGCTGAATATATCATCGAACCAGTTCCAAAGGATTTTACCACGTCCTGGTATAATATCAGTAAATCTGTGAGAGTTGCACATAGTGTAAAAAAGACCTTCATCTATGCTAGACAAAAGAATGATAAACCAGTTTATTTTAGAATAAAAAGATTGACACCATGATTATTTTCTTCTTTCTTTGAGTTTTCTACCTAGTTGTTTTAAAAACTTCTGTTTAGACATGTTTTGCTTGTTAATGATTAAACGACCGTTTTTCTCATACCAAGTCGCTGGATGAGCTTTATGATCTTCTTTCATATTAGGTATGTCGAACTCTTTTAAAAGTCTGCTGATTTCGTTTATATCGGGTGAGGAAACAGCTATTTGTCTAGGGATCCTTCTACATTCGCTTCTAGATAAATCTATATCAAAATATTCAGGATAGATTACCCATGTATTCCTTTTTTTAAGAGCCATGATACTATTCCTCTAACAAGATAGCGTTTACTACTCCATCTTGTCCAGGTCTAGAAGTGATCTTTGCTTTACCCTTTTCTGTTTCTACTTTAGCTCCCTTCGTAAGGATATTTCTCTGGACGTAGTTTGGATTTGCAGGGTTTTCAAATACGTTATTGATCTTAACCTTGCTGACATTCCCCTCCTTGTCCGCAACGTTTGCATATGCACCATTTACGACTCTAATTTTTTGATTACCACCAAGCGAACGAACAAGTTTCCTTTTCTCGGGACCTATCACTGGCTTTTCGAAATCTTGACTGATCTCGAATTTACGTTTCTTTCTAGAGTATCTTCTTCTTCCACCTGTTATCTTTCGTTTGGATTTACCTTGCCATAATGTCATCGTGAATCCTCAAATCCGATGCAGTGATAAAACCATATATAAGTTTTGTGTGACAATCATCTTTACTCCGCGTAAGAATATGCACCCTTTATTTCTACTCCAGCGGATAGTAATATAGAGGATACAAAAGCACCGAATCCAAAGCCGAATATAAGTCCAGTTATAAGTCTTATAGGATTATTACTTTCATAGTTAGTGACTAATTGAATACCTCCATCTAAAGCCATAGGTAATACAAATAACGCACCTAAAAATAGAAGAACATACAATTTTTTAGATTCAGTCAGATCAAGATCCATAGGTACTAATTTTAGTAGAATGTCTTTGAAATCTCTTTCAGGTCCAATAAACATCATCACGAAAAGTCCAAGGCTTAATCCTGAAAATATCCCCATGCATCTAGCACAAACTGGGATCTGATTGCCGTTTATGTAGTAAGAACGATAGTATTTTTGGTGGCAGTTGAAATCACTAAAAGTATAGATAACTCTATGGTATGTTGGTAATTCCTGCCATTTTTCCTGGAAATCTAGCATATTGGCTCGCCCTTCTAAGTTTTCAACAGTTCCCGGTTCCAATGTAAGGGGAGCTATGAAAAGACCTGTAGTATAAAGAATCAATATGATGAATAAGACCAGTGGTATTATGTTTATCTTCTTTCCAAATAATTTTAGGTCCATCCCTCATCAACCTCTTTAAAGAAATCGTTTTTATCGATGGTTCTCTGATCTCCTGTGTGCATGTTTTTTATGGTAACGGTTTCATCTTCTACTTCGTTACCTCCGATCAAAATAGCGTATCGGAAATTATTTTTGTCGGCATATCCCAGGGCTTTTCCAACGCCTCTCCCCATCAGATCGATATCCGCTGATATATTATTTGATCTTAATTCTTCCAGTATATCATAAGAATACTCGTAACCCTCCTCTCCGATAGGGATTATGTAGCAATCGAGATCATCAAGTTCTGGTAATTTTTCTTCAGTTTCGAGAGCTAGTATGCTTCTATCAAAACCCATCGCAAAACCTTTAGAGGATATGTCGATACCAAAGACATCTCCTAGGTTATAATCTCCTCCACCTAAGATCTGTTTTTCAGCCCCTAAATTCTCCGCATCGACCTCAAAGACTATGCCCTTGTAATAATCTAGACCTCTAACTGTACCTATGTCCACTTTGAGATGTTTTTCTTCGATACCATAATATTCCAATAAATCTAGTACTTCCTTTAGATATTCTACAGGTTCAGGGTCTCCAAGGACACTCGACATCTCCTCTAATTCCATATTTAAAAATTCCATCAATTTAGAACCCAGGGAATACTCTTCAGATATCTCATCTATCTCTTCTTTATCGATTTTATGATAGATATCTTGCTTTTTCTCCAGATCTATATCGTTTTCCTCTAAGAACTTATCGAGTATTTTAAGATTAGAAATCTTCAGCGTGAATTCATCTAATCCTATTCCCTTGATACACTTGTAAGCTAAAGCAATGTTCTCGGCATCTGCTTTTGTAGTATCAGGCCCGATCAACTCAGTACCGAACTGCCAGAATTCTCTATAACGGCCTGCTTGAGGTCTTTCATACCTGAATGAAGGACCGAAGTAGAACAGTTTCAAAGGTTTGGGAAGTTCTCTCATCCCCTCGTTATAAGCTCTGATAACTGAAGCTGTGAATTCGGGACGTAAAGCGATATCTCTACCTCCTTTGTCTTCGAAGTGATAAAGTTCATTGACTATATCCGGACCTGACTTTTTAGTAAACAGTTCAGTATGTTCGAAAGTTGGAGTCAATATCTCTCTGTAGCCAAAGCTCCTAGATATGTTTCTGAGTTTTTGTTCTATCTTGTACCTAACCTCCATTTCTTCTGGATCTAGGTCTCGTGTTCCCCGCGGTCTTTCTATCATATTTGGCTACATAGTTAATTTAATATTTAAGTCTTTTAAGTGAAATTTGATAGGACTCGAAAGATTGATAAATCAATCTATGATTATGGATAGTATGAAAGAAGAATTATCAGGCAATATAGCATTGAAATTTTTACCACCTTTTCCAACTGTTTTGATTGGGACTGGAACAGGTGATGACTCCAATTTAATAACAGCTGCAATGCTTCATGTATTCTCTCTAGATCCACCCATGCTTGGAACAGGTATATCGCCAAAGAGGCATTCATTTGGATTGATTAAAAAACACGAAGAATTTACAGTAAATGTCCCCTGTTCACATCAGTTAGATAAGATACTTGATTGTGGAAAAGTTTCTGGAAAGGATGTCGACAAATTCGAGAAGTTCGGTTTAACAAAGGAAAAATCTGATAAAATATCAGTGCCGGGGATCGAAGAGTTTCCATTGGTCTATGAATGTGAAGTAAAAGAACAATTCAAAACTGGAGATCATGTTTGGTTCATCGGTGAGGTCGTCAATGCCAAGAAATCCCAGGACTACAAAAAAGAGGATACTATACTTTATTGGGGTGGAGAATTTAGAAAACCGGGTAAGGATCTACAAGAGGAGTGATCACTTCAATATCCGATTCATAGCTTCGGATAGGTCTTTCATTTTCTGGGAAAAGCAGAACCTAACCATATCTTCACCACCATGTTCATAGAAACTGGTTCCTGGTACAACTGCTACTCCCTTTTCTTTAACAAGATAATCTGCATATTCTAGGTCATCCATGTCAATATTCTCTAGTGAGGCCATCATGTAATAAGCACCGTCGGGTAAAGACGCTTTCAGCTCGGATTCAGAGAGTTTGTCGTAAACCAAATCCCTTGCTTTTCTGTAATAATCGACCATATCTTGATAGTAATCTTTTCCAAGACTCAATGCTTGAACAGCTGCTTTCTGGAAAGGAGTAGGTGAGCATACGGTTGTGTAATCATGAACTTTCCTTATCGGATTCATCAAGTATTTAGGTCCAGCTGAATAGCCGACTCTCCATCCAGTAACCGAGTAGGCTTTAGAAAAACCGCTGATGGTAACTGTCCTTTCCCACATACCATCTATTGATGCTAAAGATATGTGCTCACCTTGGAAAACGATATGTTCATACATCTCATCAGTAACAGCTATAATATCGTTATCAACACAAAGATCTCTGATAAATTCAAGTTCATCTTTGGAAAATACTTTACCCGTTGGATTGTGAGGGGTGTTCAATAATATCATCTTAGTTTTTTCACTAACTGCACTTTTGATCTCCTCGTGGTCCAAACTCATGTCGTTCTGTATAGTTGTGAAAACCGGTTTTCCAGATGCCATTCTCACAGATGGGACGTAGTTCTCATAGAAAGGCTGGAAGATCATTACTTCGTCCCTATTATCTATCAAACCAAGCATCGTTGACATTATCGATTCACTAGCACCGCATGTGATAGTGATTTCCATCTCTGGATCGTATTCGATGTTATTGAAGTTCTTAAATTTCTCAGATAGTTTTTTCCTTAACACCTGCTCTCCCCAGGTTATAGAATACTGGTTTTCATCTTCATCGATAGCTTCTAAAGCAGCTTTCTTTACTTTTTCAGCTGTAGGAAACTCGGGATAACCCTGAGAGAGGTTTACAGCATCATATTTTATAGCTTTCCTCGTCATCTCTCTGATCACAGATTCAGTAAGCCCCTCGACTCTTTTACTACCGCTCATGATCTACTCCCTTATGATGTATGTACCATCTTTCTTATCGAGTGCCTGATATAGCTTTTCAGGCGACGTTATTAGAACCTTTTCACCGCCATGTTCAAGGAAATGTATAGAGGCTTTGATCTTAGGTCCCATACTGCCAGGAGGAAAATGCCCTTCATCTAAGTATCTTTTAGCTTCCTCTAACGTGATCTCGGATAAAGCCTTTTCATCCTCTTCTCCAAAATTAAGATAAACCCTATCCACCCTAGTCAACATCATATAGAACTTCTCATCGATTTCAGAGGCTAAAACAGCACTCGCTAGGTCTTTATCGATGACACCTTCTACACCCTTTAATTCACCCCCTTCTTCTATAACAGGTACACCACCACCGCCTGCTGCTATGGCGATATATCCATCATCTCCACTGAAAACTATATTTGATATTATATCGGATTCGATTATCTCCTTTGGTTTAGGAGACGGAACTACTCTTCTATACGTGCCATCGGAAGTTTTTTTCAAGATCCAATCTTTTTCTTTTTCTATCTTTTTTGCCTCATCTTCGTTATAATGAGGTCCGACGAATTTACTCGGATTGTTAAAAGCAGGGTCGTCCTTATCCACCAATACTTGTGTAACAAGGCTGATTATGCTCCTATTTATCCCCTTATCGTTCAATTCATTTCGCAAAGTCTGCTGAAACATATATCCGATCTGACCTTGTGATTGAGATCCACATATATCTAAGGGCATAGAAGGAACGAGATGAGATGAATGTTCATTCTGGATAAGTATGTTACCTACTTGTGGACCATTACCATGTGTAAATACGATATCGTATCCATCAGAAATCATATCCGCTAGCTTTTTACAGGTTTCACTCATCCTTTTGAATTGATCTTCAGCTGTTCCTTCGTCTTCAGGTCGTAGTAAAGAATTACCTCCTAATGCGACTAATACTGTTTTCATGGGGAAAACGGAATCAAAGCTGTTGTATATATAATTTAACCGATATGTACCTATAAATAAAAAAATAGGAAAAATTGTTTAATATATAATGGTATTCAACTTTGACTAATATGACCTCAACTGAATTAGAAACAATACAAAATGAGTATGCAGAAAAGGAGTACAAGGTCAAGATAATCTGCCCTGAATTCACCTGCTTATGCCCGGAAAAAAGGGATCAACCTGATTTTGCAACTATAACGATAACATATATCCCAAGAGATCTCCTCATAGAATTGAAGTCATTAAAGTATTATCTTGTAGATTATAGAAACGTTGAAATTTTCCATGAAGAGGCTACGAACAAGATATTGAACGACCTTGTAAACGTACTAAACCCGCGTTATATGAGGGTGCAGGGTGATTGGAATATTAGAGGTGGGATCACCACTATTGTCGAAACTGATTTTAGAGCAGATGATTGGAACGGGGAACCTGCAGATGTAAAAATAGAGGATACAAAAACAGCATCTAAGAGGAAAACTTGGTGATTTTAATAAAATAAAAAAGAGAGATGTGAAGAGTTTTTAGATCTATCTATGTGTTTCTAGAAATGAATCTAGAGTGGTTCCAGAAGATTCCACATCGGATTCTTCTATCACATTTAAGGCTTCGATTACGGGTGGTTTTTCTGCCTTTTGACTCTCCACTTCTCTCTCTGGAACTTGGTTTTCTAAACTAGAAAGGTTTTCGGATATTCCTATCGCATCTAAACCTATTTCATGGAAGAATTCATTTATGCATTCCATTTTAAGACGCTCTACGACCTTGTAAAGCATCTTCCCAGTCAATTCGAAACCCTCTTCAGGGCTTTTGTCGCCGTGTAAAAGTGTTTTGTCGTTCTCGAAAACGGTGATCGCATGACTTATCTCTGTCAAATTTTCAAGATATCCTTTGGCTTTATTATATCTATTTACTTCTGCAGAGAATGGCATCACAGCATAAGAAACTACCATCTTGTCATTTCGCTTAGCTAGATCTGCGATAACAGGCGCGGCTCCTGATCCAGTACCACCGCCTAGACCAGCTACTATAACCACAAAATCTGCTTCATCCATCGTTTTTAAGATCTGTTCTTCGTTGGTTAGAGCTGCTCTTTTACCTATTTTTGGATCACCATTAGCACCATTACCATTTGTCAATTCTTTTCCGATCAACATCTGGCGATCGACATTCAGGTCTCCTAGAATGCTATCATCGGTGTTGATACCGATGGTTTTCACGTCATTCATATTTCGTTCGTTTATGTACTGTACTGTATTGCATCCACATCCACCTACACCGACAACATACACTTTGCTTTCGCGAAGCAAACCATTGATGAGTTCTTGTACGGTTCCTTCCATAGTATTTTCTTTTGGGGATTCGGGGCTTTTGTTTTTCATATACTTGGACTCCTCCGATATTATCTTGTAGCGCCGTTAAACGCTAATCTGTCCCTTGCCCTAAACTGTTTCACTTTTGCATGTATTTTTGCTCACTGGTTTTTTCAACTTCAAGGATATTTTCTACTCTGTTGCTCATCTCACCTATGACTTCATATTGTGTCTTCAGTTCTTTGAGATCCTCTGTTAAAATCCCCTTTTGCACAAGCTGTTGGATGGCTGTTTCCCAATCGTTAAAATGTCCAACAGCTATGAGATAGTGAACTATATTCTTTATTTTCTTGGGTAAAGTGATCTTAGCTGGTACTTCCCTTTCATCTTTGCGGATGCTGTGTCTATTGATGTACTCTAGTGCGGCCTTCCTTAAGAAGGAGGACCGGTTACTGAAATCATGTCTTGCTATAAATGAATCGATGATCTCAAGGTCTTCGTCTGACACCCGTAGGGATATTTTCTTTTCCATACTTTACACACCTTCTGTCCTTTTGATGTAGTACTTGTATTCCGAATGTATATACGGTATTAAGTAGGGCGTAGGACATAATACATATAATATTAAACCTATATAAAGATTTTCATCCCGACGATATGCGTACTAATAGGCGTATTTAACCTAATATAGTAATACTATTGTCATACTTATTATCGTTATTCATTTACTGCTTAACTATAAATAACAGGATAAATTTCCTTCTACAAGGAGCGTAATATAATATGTTAAAAGTATTTAGATGCTGGATATGTGGTGAGACATATTTGGGTGAGGAAAAACCCACTGATTGTCCTTACTGTGGCGCGGACGAAGAGTTTTTGAAACCCGGAGAGGAATACGAAGAACCCGATGTTGAATTGACAGAGGTTTCCAAGAAAAACTTAGAGAGTGCACTTGAGCTAGAAGTTGATAACGCTACTTTCTATTATTGTGCTTACAATCAGGCTAAAGGACCGAAAACAGAAGGTATGTTCAAGAGGTTGGCAAAAGTCGAAGCTGAGCACGCGGAAGCGATATGCCTGTTCTTAGACAGGGAAGAACCGGACATCAACAAGAAATCCGATAACTGCTCACATCATCTACCCGACAATTTAGAGGACGCAAACAAGAGAGAAACAAGAGCCATCGAACACTATAGGAAGTTCGCTTCCGAAGCCGAGGAACCTCGAGTTAAGGAATTCTTCGAGGCTTTAGTCGAGATAGAGAGCGATCATCTAGAACTGCACGAAGGTGAGTTAGCTAAGTTGGAAGACACTCACTAAAAACCTTTTTTTTCTTTATCATCCGGAAAATTTATTTCATAGTTCCCTTTCTACGAAACAAAGTAGCTTAGTTCGGCAGTACGTCAGAAAGGATTTCTAACTCACTACCGAACTGATCTATTAACACATATGCCACCGTAGCTTAGTTCGGCAGAGCGGCTGACTTGTAATCAGCAGGTCGGGGGTTCAAATCCCTCCGGTGGCTCTCGAGATTTATTATATTACAAGTTAAAACCTTAGGCAAAGTTTTAAAATTAATAAAGCTTTAACTTTATTATCGATACATATGTAATTCATTAATTATAAGATTCAAAAATTGAATGAATCATTACTATTCTAAATATTCACTGATATCATGATGGAAATCATTATCGATCTTTTCAAATACCATCTTTAACTTTTTGTTCTTTGGTGTACCTTTATTAAACTCTTCAAGATCCCAATTAATATAGGACCAATAATCAGAATGTCGAGGTGGTGAAAAGGTCTTTTCCACAACAGCAACATCGAAGAGATTACAGTATTTACCTCTTGGTCGTTTGGTAGTTAAAGAAAGAGGGCGAAGATTAAACTCGATCACAAAAAGATCTATTAGATAGGCTGATATACTAAATCTTTCAGAAACATCGCTACCCTGACACCGTAGTATGGTCCTATTGTTTTTATTTTTCAATGATCTATATACTAATGATTTAACTGCAGAAGGAGTAATAAGAGTACTTAAATCACCTTTGTATTTGATACCTTGTCCTTCTTTTTCGGGAACTTTTAAACGCTCTATATCGCCTTTAGGTTTAGGATTTTCTTCATCGAATAACCTTAAGGATTCTTTGATATCAAAAAGGGAAACTTTGTTTTGTTTTAAAAGTTCTTTATGTACAACTACAGAATGATGTGTTGCAGCTTCTCTTCCAAGTTCATCCTCAGTAAAACCAAGTCTTGTCATCAATAAAAAAGGGGATTTAGATCTGTTAAAAAACATGAAGGCCTCTTTATCCTGATAACCTAAGGATACGGGGATATATTCTTTGAACCATGGTTTGAAGTGTACAGGATTGACTTTTTCGGTAGCTGCAGAAGCATCTTCTTCATAACCAGCACCTTCAACGGGGAACCAAACGAAATGGTCTAGGGCTATCATTTTCTACCTCTCTAATTTAAAGCATCTTCCTTCCTTCACGTTTGAAATACTCCTCTAATTTCTCATTCGGATCAGAATAATCTTTACTCAAATCTCCTAAATGAGAGATAAATTTTTGGAAGTGTTTATATGGATATATATTCGATGTAAGTTCCTCATCTTCTACATTAACCCATTTCACACCGAGTTCTTGGTCTGCTGGTTTTACTCCGTTTTCACCATCTACACCTGCCCAGCTGAAGAAGTACATTGCTTTATGTAGGTCAACACCTACAACTTTAGAACCTACTATGTTTTGATAAAGACCGGGAAGAAATGTTTTCAAAAGTTTCTCTCCATCTTCCCTTACTTCAACCTCATCATATCCTTTTTGTATATCTAATAGATCCCTCATACTATGGTTGGGGAACATATCGATTATTTCTGGATCCATCATGTCCATTTTAGTGAAGAAAACTATCGGGTGTAATTCTTCAGATGTTTTATTAGCTTTATACTCCTCATAGCGTGATAAAATTTGAGACATCTCAGCATCATACCTTCGCATTGTAGTGCCTTTTTCACTCCTGATATCCTTTGTTAATTTAGAGCAATCAACTAGAATAACCATTATATTGCTGTTGAAAACTTCTTTGATCTTTTTTGTAACAGATTTATGATTACCAAATTCTTCGATCTCCTCACCTGACACATCGAATACAGTGAACATCAATTTATTCTCATAATTAAATGCATTTTTAAGTCCACTTAAACCCTTTTCTGCTTTAATATGTTTAAAAACATCACTTTTTGTTGCCTCAAAATTCATCAAAAAACTCAAAGCTTGAAAATCTCCTCTAGCAGTTGCCCTTGGAAATTCACCAGCATGTAATCTATTTCGTATTTTATTGAGACAAACATCAGTCGTTTCAGGATCCATATAATAAGCGAATTTTTTAGGATTCTTGATCGTATATTTTTCCATCGATTGATGTAAAAACCCAACTAACGTTGATTTTCCACAACCTCTGGTTCCTATTATAGATACAGGCATTTTCGTTCACCGAGCTGTAAACGTATTTTAATTATATATCATTTATGGTTATATCTCCATCAGAAAAGATTATTTCCGAATCTCAGAAAGTATTTCTTTCTGAGTTTTTGATGTTTTTATTTTATTACCGATATAAGATATCATATCTATATATTGAAAATAGGGATAGATCAATACGTTTGGGTGAAGATCAAAAGGTTCAAATCCATCGGGTTTAGGATGTATTCTATGATGTTTATTGCTGACTATGGTATAGGTACTAAAAAAATAATTTGCCCCCGCCGTATTTTTTTTATTTATCAAATTCCAAGTTTTTGGAAGATTATTCTTCATTAAGATCATACCGGCCTTTCTTTTAACCTCTTCTTGGGAATCCTCTTTAGTAAATATTTTAAATATCAACTTTTTACCTTTATCTATTGGTAGATTTAAGACTATGAACATATAATTTTTAGAATTGGATCTTTGCTTAAAATATTCATTTAGTAATATTGAAAGGTTTTTATCATAAAAACTATCAACCTTTGTAATATCTATAATAACCCCTAGTATCTCATCTTCTACGATCCTATCAAATCTTTCTGGTAAACCGATTTTACCGAAATCATGCTGGCCAAAATTTATAATTCTAATCGAGGTTCTCTTCATGTCGTTATCTTTTGATTTATCTTTTTTTAATGCACTTCCTAAGTTTCTCATAAATTTATTTAACCCATTATACGGAAACCCAGCAATTAAACAGATTTCATCACCTTTGCTTAATCTTCTTTTAGTTTTAGAACCTAATCTATTCTCTTTTATGTGAAGTAATCTGAGGCTTTTAGAAGGTATATAAAAAGAGAAACCACTATTCTCATCTCTTACACTATATCTCTCCATAGATTTATGTAGGAGAACAGAAAACTCGTCGAACATTTTTTTCCTTAATGTGATTATAGACACGCCCATAATATCATCTTTTTCTAAATAGTATAAATATCTCGTTCATCTTTCTCTTCGACTTCAACCCTTTCCCCTATTTCTCCGAATAATTTATCTTTGTATTCTTTAAAGAACATATGAGGATGAGTACTCTTAGATATTCCTACTTTCTCTTCTTCTAGTAAAATCCCGATTCCATAAAGACAGCCCAATATTGGAGAAGATGTGTGGATCTTTAGGACCTTAAAGTCTCCATTTGTATCAAGATTGTTAAAATATTTTGCCTCCTCTATCTCCGAGAAGTTTTTGTTCCAATACTCCATATAATAAATAAAATTCTTTCTCCATTCAGGATCCGTCTGGAGGTAATCTACGATATCGTCTTCAAGACTTTGATCGTATTTAATTTCGTTCCGTATCTTTGTAAATAACTTTTTATTCCTTCTATTTTCTTTTATTATCTTAGCCCAGCCATCCTTTGAATCGAGTTCAAAAGTAGTATCTTTTTCCGCTTTATCTTCCATTACCTTTTCATCTGTATTTGAAGATTCCTCAGTTGATAAATTTTCAAAAGTTTGAACTTCTTGTTTCGGTCTTTTTTCCATAATGACCTGGTTTTCTTCTAATTCTTCTATCATATCTCTAAGCTCGTCTACAGAATTAGGATCGTTTAGACGATGTTCAATCTCCACTGTATCTAACGTTCGACCTTGATATTCTAATAATGAATATTTTTTTCTGAGAAATATTAATTCTTTAATGTTTTCCTCGTATTCACTAAATAATTCTTCACCTTTATCAAGATCATCTTTAAGTGTATTGATTAATTTGTCTACCTGAAAACCTTCATCTCTCCAGTCTTTTGCTTTCATTAAAAGTTTCTTTTTCTTTTTCCTCCTTTTAATCTCCTTTTTAAGCTTTCTAACGATTCTTGAGGCCTTCTCTACCGAATCTGGATCGTTCAAGTATTCTTCAATATTATCACTAAAAGCCATGTTGTATTTATCAAGAGGTAAAGATTGATATCTTTTTTTTACAATTTTTAATCTTTCAATTCTCTTATTATATTCATCGATAAGGTCCTCACCTTTAGAGGGATTATTTTTTATCTTAGCTTTTAATCCAGAAACATCCCACCCTTCTTCTTCTAACTCTTTTAATTTGCTAAATAATTTCTTTAATCTCTTTTTTTTATCGATCTTCATTTTTAGTTTGTTGACTATCCTCGAGGCTTTTTTTACCGAATCAGGGTCATTCAGATATTCTTCGATATTTTCACTAAAAGCCAAATCGAATTCATTCAATTTTAAAGAATTATATCTCTTTTTAATAATCTTTAATCTTTTAATCCTTTTCTTATATTCCCTTATAAAGTCCTCACCTTTAGAAGGGTCATCCTCTATCTTATTTTTTAAACCAGAAACATCCCAACCATCGTTTTCCCAGTCTTTAATTATATCCAATAGTTTATTTATAGATTCTTCTCTTTTTCTTTCCTTTTCTCTATCCTCGGATATCTTATCTATGATTGGTTTTTTTTCTGACATATTGTCACCATAAGACCTTTATTCATATCAATAATCTCTTAGGATAAAAAAATTTAGTCTATATCTCATTAATCTAAACATGTTAATTCCGTCCAATATCTATTTTATAAAGGAAAAAAACTATATTATATTAATCTAATACCGAGCTGCAAAATAGGGTGGACACATGGCTAAAAGATGGAGAGATATAAAAAACGATAGTGATGACGTAGTTGCTAGGTTTTTAGAGCCAAATGACGTAAAAGGTATTACGAGTCAAGATATTATAATAGGTCCTAACGAAGCCGCTGTTATAATCGAACAAGGTAAAATAGAAGACGTTATTACTCAATCTAAACAAAAGAATTTTGGGACCAGTTTGTTAAAGCGTTTTGAAAATATAATTTTTGGATCTAAAGATTCGAGAATGCTATTTGTTGATACGAGTCCTATTGATGTGACCGGGAAAATCAATAATATAGCAACAAAGGACAACGTTAGGCAGGATGGAATCTGTATGTTAAGATTCCAACTAGATGTTAACAACGCACATAAATTATTAAATCTGATTAAAAATAAAGACAAACTTACGATCAACAATATACGGGAAAAGATAAGCGATGAGATTACAGCCAATGTGTTTTCACCTTATATACACAAATATAACGTTGACGAATTTAAAGGGAATACTGATGTACAGGATGACATCGAAGAAGCAGCAATGGTAGAGATGAGAAAAACTTTCGATATGTGGGGTTTGAATTTAATAAATCTTTCAACGAAATGGCATATCAGTAAACACGAGAAAGTTGAAAGGCAAGTTAAAGATGCTGAATTGGATGAGAGAAAAAAGGATATAAGAACTGAAAAAGCTAAAGGGAAGATAAATAGGGAATACGATGTAAAATCCCATCTAGAACAAGAGCAGTATAACCAAAGAGATCAACATATGGAACATAAACAGGATTTGGAATGGAAAAACATTAAATTTGAAAGAGATAAGCAAAAAACAGGAGTTGACCATCAAGAAGAGATCAAAACTAGAAAGAAAAAAGGAGAGATCACTAGAGAAGAGATGGAATGGGAGATGGACAAAAAAGAGATGGAAAGAGCCTTGGACTGGAAGGATCGAATGAATAAACAGAAAATGGAAAAAGAAGAACATGAAACAAAATTGGAGATAAATAAGTTTCAAGAAACTGAGTTAAAGGAGAAAGAAGTGGAAGCGGACGTTAAAAAAACAAAAGCTCAGGTAGAGGCTGAGAAAGCAAAGCATAATTTAGAAACATATAAAGAAGCCGAAGACAGAGAAAGAAAACATCAATTAAACATGACTGGTCAGATGGCAAATTTGATGAATGCATCTAAACAGGATATGCCTAATACACTCGTTCAGGGAACTGATAAGACATCTACGAACATCCAAGACAATCAAAACCCTGGAAAAAAAGATTCGTGCCCAAATTGTGGATCAAATGTAGATAAAAATTGGCAGCATTGTCCAGACTGTGGAGAAGAAATATAGTATAATCCATCTGGTATAAGATAATGTATTATGTTTGAGAATTTAGCTCTGTATCCATATCCGAGCGTTATTCTTTTTACCAGCGGTATTATCTTATTGTTATTGTCAAATATGACTATCGATGACAAAAAGTCAAGTGAAAATATATTAAATTTATTTGGACAATTTTTTGGTTTTTGTTGGGGGATAACAGCTTTAACTTGGGGTATCATAACACTCGGTTCTCCAATATATACTGGTTGGATGGTTGGAGGCTTGATATTGGTTGGATTATCTTTATTTTTGAGACCTTTAAAAAATATTCCATGGGCTACTCTTGTTGGTTTAATTTTTTCAGGTGCGATAACAGCCTTTTTAGCTATGAATATGGATCCTGTAATCCATTTTGGCATAGATTTTAGGTGGATACTGGCTATCGTCTTTCTAGCTGTTATGTTTATACTTTATTTAATATGTAAATTTATAGAAGACCTATTTGAATTAATAGGATTGATATTAAGTAATGATCCTATTTCTATGTTGATCGGATTAGGATGTTTTATAGGAGGAATAGCTAGTTTAGTAATATATTATTAAGTCATATATCACTTCTAGTTAATAAAATATATTTTACGGGAAAAGTATTTATTTTTTTATTTTATTAGCCCTAATTGTGAAAACATGGTATTAGGAACAGTAGTAGAGGGAGTAGCAAGGATAATCGTGAATTACACAGGTTATAAAAGAGGACAAGCAAAAGAGGATGATTTAGCAGTAAGGAAAAGACTGATGAGTGAACTTGATAAAAGTAAAAACAATCTTCGTAATTCATTAGAATACATGTATGAAAATGAAAATAAAAAAAGTTCTAAAAAGATCAGAAAGGTTTTAGATGAGATTGATATGTTCTCAAATGAGGTTGATCTTTCAGAAACAGGTCATCACTATCCTTTTTTCGATCCTAAAAAAAGTATAAATGATAAAGATATCGAGCAGGTCGTAAAATTTGATAAAAAGATTTTAGATACTTGTATAAACATCACTGAAGCCACTGAAGAAATACAGCAAAGACTCATCAGCGGAGTAAATATAGATTCTATTCAAGAGTTTAATAGTTTAAGACAATACATCACAAAACTAAGAAACAAATATAAAGACCGTTTGGATTATATCAAAAAAATCGACACCTAAGTAAGTTATAAGATTAATCACGTTACTAGATGTTTAAAACTTTCTTTGCATTTTTGTAGAATACTTTCTTTATAGTCTCTTCGCTCCTCCACTCCACATCCATCCTATGTAATGTTTTTTTGACTCCTCCATAAGGTGTATCACTACCGAACATCATCTTGTCATCTTCAACCATCAATGATAGTACCTCAACTCGATGTTTTTTATTAATTGATAAATCCATATATATATTATCCTGTTCATTAGCCATCTTTATGGCATCGCTCTGTTCGGTGATACCAGCATGCGCTAATATGATAGGTATGTTTGTAAATGATGGTAGAATATCTTTTAATTGATCAATATATTTTCCTTCTTTATGGGCAGAATGTATCAATATAGGTAGATTCAATTCTGTAGCCTTTTCATATATAAAATCGATCTCGTCACACTCGAAATCCTGCGCGTAAGGGTGAAGTTTTAAACCTTTCATATCTAAGTCTATTGCCCTTTCCATCTCTTTTTCCCAAGCTGGATGATTTGGATCTATCCTAGAAAACCCGATAAGTGGATCATATTTTTTTACTAGTCTATGGATAGTGTTATTAGCATCTTTGAAACCATCCTTAGGACCGGTGTTAAATGGAAATATGACAGCTTTCCTGATATTGTATTCTTTCATATCTTTGTATAGCTTGCTGGGATGATTTTTGTCTTCATCATCCTTATCTTTACCTATATGAACATGGACATCTATCTTAGGAACATTCCAAATATCTACCGTATCATCTTCTTTAGATTGGTTTTTATCGTCTGTCATGATATCACCGATAAGATTATACTACTTTATTCAAATATCCTCCTTACCTCTTCCATCTTATACCCACATTCTACACAGCATTTCCATTCACTTTCTACTTTTGTTCCGCAACTTGGACAATATCTTACTCCCCCATCGATCTTCTCGCCCGTAAAAACACTATAATTTCTAGGGACTTTTAGATTTTTTTCTGCTACCTGTCTAATTATAGAATCATCTATTTTCTTTTTGCCATTACCTATATCAGACCTAACAGCAACAGAATTATCCAATTGTGTACTGCCACTTTCTCCTGAACCTCCAATATTAGACCTTAAAGCTACTGAATCTTTAAGTTGGGTAGCCCCTTCCCCCAATTTTTCTTTCACTTTATCTCCTTTGACCAGATCTCCGTTTACCTTATCACCTTGTATCTGTTCTCCTATCTCTACCTTTGTCTCTCTAAAATGGACAGCATCAACCCGTCTATAGTTGGTATTTTTCTGTGCCTTACCTTTTAGAATGTACGTCAATGGTATAGACAGGTTCATGATCTCTTTCCAGTCGTTAGATGAATCCACTTGATTTATGGTCCATTCGATACATGATCTGATAGGTTCCTCATCATATCCTTCACCTATCAAAAGCAAACTTTCTAAAGCTAAAGCTGTGACTTTTTCTTTATTTATCCACCCCCTCTCTGTTCGTTCCTTTTTATAATGGTCTTTTTTGATAGAGTTCTTTAAGAAATCAGCTGTTAATGATAATTGAGCAGGTTCTGCATAAGAATAAAATAAAGCTTGTAATGCGTAAGAACTCACCCAAACTTTTTCGTACCAGCTTCCATTAGGATACCTTTTCTGTAACAATACATCTGCAATATTAGGATAGCTGATACCATACTTACCCAGTGCTTTTATTATCAAAGAATCCAGCCATATCTGGTTTGTCCACCCATTTCTTTTTTTTTCCTTTTCCAGTATTTTGATATAGTTTTTCATATCGCTCTCAGTATAACCAAGTTCTTTTGCAGATAATAGAAAGTATGAGATCGAGATAGTATCCATATCTAACATGAATTTAGCTTCCGTCTTTTTTAATAATTCTTCAGCTATCTCTTCTTCGATACAAGATAAAAGCCGTATACCTGAACTTATGTACCTAATATCATTAGATTCGTAAAGGCATGATAAATCAAATGTATTAAAATTCCTCTCTAAGCAATTTACAACTTCTTTTTTCATTTAACAGCCTCCTCCGATAGAGCTTTTAGATTTAAAGATAATTTCATAATATCTCTTTTCCTAGACCCAACCTGATTACTTAATTCTCTTTTCAACCATTGAACTACATTATCATTTTTATATCCTATGCTATTTAAGCAATCATATATGATTGCGGTGGCCTTCACGTTATCGGTTTGTTTACATTCCCAATGGTTTTCTTTCAATAAAATTTTCAGTTGACTCAATTCTTTACTTGCATCTAAACCAGATATAATTAAACACTCAACAATATATGCTATCACCCATGAGGGAGTAAATTCACTTATCCTATTACGGAGCTTTTCAGCGAGTTCCTTTTTTTCCAATTCCTCTCCACCCAATTTACTCATAACAGAAAGTGCATAAGCAGATATCCAAAGTTGTTCATCCTCTAATATACCACCTCTTAGTTGATCCATAACTTTCTTGGCATTTTGTCTATATATTTCTCTTTCTGTTTCTTCATAGATGAATAAGGTTTCTAATAATAGAAGTGTATGGTAAAATTTAGACCCAGAATATTTTTTCAAAAGAGTATTTACCAATTCTTCACATCTTATTTTTTCCATCGTTGGATTACATTTCATTAAAGCTAACAACGAATTGGCATACTCTTTATAACTTATCGTATAAGATTGCTGGATTGCTTTTTCTAACATTTCATAGGCTTCTTTAATATCCTCATCCCATTCAATCTCTTTTCTTACTTCTTCTTTTTCAACAAATTTAAATTTAATTTTACTTTCTGGAAGTGGTTTTTTCTCATAATCTTCCATAGTAGCCCCGAAAAGTTCTGATACGTATTGATCCTTTTTCTTTGAGAAAAGATGTATCTGCCAATCAGCTAGGTTTCTCTTATGTTTTAAAAATCTTTTCAAAGGTTTGATCTGTTTTTCGTATCCCATTTCCTTGATCTCGGGTTTTAACCAGTCAAAAAATGCTTTTATAACCTCTATAGTAGAAGAGTCTGATACATTTTTATAATGAAAGCACCTTTTCATATCTCTCTTTATAAAGAAACTAGAAGACATACCATTTTTAATAGCTTTGTTTCTGTTATGACCTATATTTATATTTGGTACCCATTTGACTTTATCCAATTTTACAGTTAACGTTCGAAACAAAGCTGCATAAGCTACTGTAAGAGGGATATATGGATGGGTATCTAATAAACGTATTTCCAAAGTTGGTTTATATTCATCTGAGGCCTTACATTTTTGGGTAAAGGGAGATAGGTCGTAATACCTGCTTTTTTTCCTTTTTTCCTCATAAGAGTTTTCATATTCAAAACAAGAAAGATACCCTCTTTTAATATCTTCTTCGTTAAGGTATGGTGCAGGTTTTATGTTTGGATTTACCCTTTTTGAAGGATCATAAGTATCCATACTGGCCCTAACAGACTTCCATTTCGTGATATGATTGTCATGGATCGGTGAATTAGAACTTAAAGCAAATATTTCTGGAACAAAGATTCTGAGAAAATTATTGAGTCTCAATTTTCTCTTATCAGAATTTGCATCGATATGATGCTGTTCTGCAAAATATTCTCCAACTCTACCCTTAGTATGAGGGTTCGCAGCTGTTCCAATTAAGAATAGGTCACACTCACGGGCTGCTTCGTTTACAACTTCTCTCAGTTCTATCAGTTGTTCCTCAAGTTCTTCTAAAGTTTCACAGGTATCAGTAGCTATTTCCAGTTGGGACTGGTATTTATCTTTATATATACCACCTTTTCCAAATTCATAATATTTATCTGGTACTTTATCTAATATCTTTGGGACTTCGTAAACCAGGTGCCCATTTTCATTTACTACTTGTATTTCCTGCTCAACACCGTGTTTCAAATCTATCACTCAACTAAAATTGTATAATATTTCAAATTAATAAAATTATTGGTCAAATAGATTTTGTAATGGTGAACTTTTACATTTTTTCATGAAATTAAAAAGATAATATTTATATGTATTTTGTATGTTAGAAATAGACAAATCTACCTTGACTCTGACCTTAACTCGATTTCAAATTCACGGCCCAATATTTTTTAAGCAGTTTTTCAGTTTCTACTTTAAGCGATCTATAAAGGATGTCCGCACAAAAAAGTACACCAAGGTGTGAATAATAACCTTGTTTTCTTTCTCTGCCTATGATGTTCATCTAGGGTATAATCAGGGGTTTATTGAATATTATATAGAAAATAGGGATTGATAGGCCTCTTCATCTTTGTCTTTTTCACATAATTAAATCTAATTTTTAGTTGAAATCGAGGTAAACATCAATCTTCTGATCTTTTTTTGACTTTAGTAATGAAATATTTAGGCTTATTCAATTTTCGTTTTCTAAATATTAATAAATCAACGGAGGTCAAACATATTTTCATAAAGATTTTAACATATCTACAAGCTTACACTCCTAGAAGGGTTTCTCGTAGTCCTCGTAGATGACATCCTGCCGTAAGTTATTCAATTCCTCTTCAATTTCCGCCTTTTTCTGAGTTATACTTTCAGAAGCATCTTTGTATGTTTCTAAATCAATTTTTTCATCTGCAAGTTGTTCAGCAAGTGAAGTCTTTTTATCATCTAAGCTTTTTATTTCTTCTAAAGATTCGTTGTACACTTCATATTTGTTTTTTAGCTCGTTTAATAGATTTTCAGCCTTATCAATATCCATATTTTTAATTGCATCAATTATAGGTCTTTTATCTATCATACTTTCCCTTTCTTCTAATGAAGATACTTCACCTTCTATCTTCTCTATTTTATCTGTGATCTTATTTCTTTCTTTGATTAGAGAGTTTGCCTCTTCAAAATTTCTGTTATCGATCATCCTCTCAATATCACTCGTTTTCATATACCTAGTAGACTCTTTTAATTCGTCTAATTTACTATCTAATTTGACTAATTTTTCAGCAATCGATAGACCTGCAAAAGTAGATGATTTTGGTTTAGACAATTTTTGAGGCTTTTTAGGGATAGGTCTTTTTTTATCAGTTGCCTCAAAACCCTCTTTTCTTTGTTTAACTAGTTCATTAGCACGCCCATATAATCCCTCCTTTAATGCCTCTTCGATATCACTTACGTCTTTTCCTTCTCTTTTCAATTGAGATAACTGTTCTTCTAAAGATTTAATCCATGGGATAAATCCTCCCCGGATATTGATAAGCTGCTCAGCAGTAGTGTAATCTCCACTCATCATATATCGTTCTATATCTTTTGTTTTTATATAAGGAACTTCACGTTTAATTTTGTTGAGTTTTTTTTCAATATTTATGCTAGATTCATCTGCTATATTATCACCAGTTAATTTCGCACTCTTAATCGAATAATTAGTTTATAAACATTCCTATTTTGTTAAATGGAGTTTTAATTTGATTCTTTTAGGTCCGTCTAAATCCAAACCTTAATATTGTTAGACAAACATCACAGTTTGATGAACTTGATATCATTGATAGTAATTTTGTATCTTCTTATGATAAATTTTTCTTCATTTTTGTTGTTCGGGATAGATAAGTATAAAGCAAAAAATAATAAAAGAAGAATATCCGAGAAAAATCTTTTTTTCCTGTCTTTTATAGGTGGCATTTTTGGATCTCTATTAGGTATGAAAACATACAGACATAAAACTAAGAAATTGAGCTTCAATACTGCTATCTTTTTCTTGTTAATATGGAACTTTTTCATATACCTAATCATAATAGACCAGTTATTTTATGAGATAATCAAGTTCATACCTATTTAAGATGAGAGAGAACCTTGAGATTTTTTTGGTAAAATATTACATCATCTTTAAGTTCTAAAGAAAAATTCATTTCACTTAAGCTTCTGAGGAGGTAAAATATTACATTCAACTTCAAAACGGTTTCTGGTAATCTTCATAGATGACCTCATGTCTTAGTTTGTTCAACCTCTCTTCTAGATCAGCCTTCTTGTGCTCTATACTTTGGACGGCGTCATAGTATGTGTTTTTATCTATTTCATAATCAGCTAACTTTTGAGCTAAAGAGCTTTTCTTATCATCTAGCGTTTCCAATTCCACTATCGTTTCTTTGTATTCCCGATACTTTTCTTCCAAACCTGATAAAAGTTCTCCAGCCTTCTTTACATCACCTTCATCTAAAGCTGAATCGATACCTCTTGTATCTATCATACGTTCATCTTCCTTGAGTTGAGAGATCGTCTTTTTTATATCACTCAAGGAATTATATGCTTTCCTATCTTTACTAATTTCTTCAATTGTTTTACTTTTTTTCTGAGCAGTTTTTACTTTTTTACTTCGTCTGACCCATACAGTCTTATCTATAGATTTTTCGAATCCTACCTGATTTTGGTAAATTATTTTCAGATCGAGAGATGAGTTTTCTCTTGTTGTTTTTCCTTTCATATACACCTTATTAACCCTATTTTCTCCAGCTTTCAATATATCTATTGCTGAATCTTGTCGGATCTCTGTCCCTCCTTCAGATCGAATACGGATATTGAATGCATCGTGGTTTCCTAAATTGGAGATGATTATGTCTTCCCTTGTCCACTTCTCCGGACGGAGTTCTATATTTTCAACTTCAACTTCTAAATCTGGGAAGGCCCTCCATATCCTTTCCCTATCTTTTAAAGTTCTAAATATCTGCTCCGTATTTTTGTCTCTTGCAGAATGCCCAAGACCTTTTCCTCTAAATATGATTATACTCTTTTTTGTTTTTATCTCGATATATTTGGGGTTCATCCATATATCAAATAAGTTCATTTCGATATGTTCTATCTCTGAAGGATGAATTCTTATATTTTGTTTCTTTCCATGATATCTTATCTCGTGTCCGATTATCAATGTTCCCTTATCTGGTACCGGGGATCCCCATCCTTCTAGGCCCTCTTTTTCTTTTTGGGTATAAAAACGAACACTTTCAAACCGAGATTCATTTAATTTACTCTTCATTTTTTTTGGTCCATTTTCTTGTCTTTGGAATTAGAGATATATATTTATAATTTTATCTTCAACCTAAAACCCTTCTACCAATCTTAGTAAATGACTTTCTGTCGTGATCTTTCGAGTCTGTTTTTTTAGCTAATTTCTCCACGCTTTTTTTTGCGGAACCCCTCGTTACGATTTCTAATCCTCTCGAATGTCTATCAATTCCGATCCTATCGGTTCTGAAAACAATTACATAGTCTGATGTTGGCGTAATTTTCTAATATCCCTGTCAAAGTTTGTCAAAACGGTTTCTGGTAATCTTCATAGATGACCTCTTTGCGAAGCCTGTTTAATTCTTCCTCAAGATCTGACTTTCTCCATCTTACACTCTCACTAGCATCACTATAAGTTTTTCTATCGATCTCACCGTCAGCTAATTTCTCGGCCAATCTACTCTTTCTATCATCTAATTTACCTAACTGTTTTAATGTATCCTTATACTTTTCATAGTTTTCTTTGAGATCATTAAAAAGTTCCTCCGCTTCCTCTACTTTATTTTCTTCTAGGAGAGTTTCTATTTCTCGGGTATCGATCATTTTTTCTTCTTCTTTTAAAAAATCGATCTCTTTATTTAATCTCTCTTTTTTCTCGCTTATACTTTCTTTAAAGCTTTCTTTTGATAAAGGTGGTGGCATCGGCTGGTTATCTTTACTTGAAGTTCTTTGATCCTCTTCTGATCTTGTTGGAAATGGTTGGTCATAAGAGTTAGGTTTTGATGGTTGTTGTTGCCATCGTGCTCGCTGTCTATCATATCCATATTGCATTCTCTCTGGCATTGATTTAGTTGTATATATTGTTCCAAAAGCTACTAAATTTAATATCCCAGCGGCTATGGACATGAACCAAGAATATGTTCCACCCCATGACAAATGAAAATTAGAACCATAAATATCCTCATTACTCGATCCGAAGAAGCTTTCATGGGGACCAGATTCGGAACTGTAAAATTCCTCTTCATTCCAAGCATCAGGTAGTGAAACCATCATATAGACAGGCGCTATCAAAGCAATAATGAAACCGATTAGTACAAGTACAGCACCGACTTTTGGAGACAATTTCCCTGTAGCTACAATAAATGCCCCTACACTTCCAAGAGCAGTAAAGAAAATGGAGATCATTACGAATATTTTAGACATATTTAATACGTCTGCGGGTTCAAAATCCTCTGGATATTCATCTCTCTCAGTATCTGTACCGTCATAATCCTCCGATGAAATTTCCATCTCATCAAAATATAAATCAAGGCTAGTAGCTCTATCATCATCTTCTGGTTCAATACTGTAATTATACCAAGGTAGTAAGAAAGTAAATGAAAGGAGTACTAATGCAACAATTGTTAATCCTAATCCAGCAACTACTTTCTTTTTTACCATAATATCGATTCAAGTTCATTAGAAAATAATAAAAGAAATATATATCACTTATGAACAGATGAAAGATTTGAGTCTTTTATATACCTTAAATATTATGGTTAACTTTTGTGAGAGTTTGAGAGAGCTGTAAGTCCTCTTCTTTTAGTGAGTGGATATACGGACTCTCTCAAAAAGGAAAACCTCATCTGCTACTTTCGTAAAATTCTGGTGTCGGGATGTCGGAAAGCTCCCAGTTCCCCAATCTGATGGAGAGCGTTAGGACAGGAGAGGATGAACAACTCTCCTGAATGAATAAAGCCTCTTCTGACATCAGGAGTACCGTGACCGTACTCGAAGTCGCTATTGACGACCTAACCTCTGGATACTACCCGTAGAGAGACAAGTTAGCGAGGTGGATGAGGAGGTCACTAGTCTCTGTCTAGAATGGTTTTGCATAATCTTCATGAATCACCTTGTTGCGAAGATCACTTAATTTTTCTTCTATTTTTGCTTTTCTATATTCAATACTTTCACTGGCATCTCGATACGTTTCTCTGTCTATTTCACCATCAGCTAATTTTTCAGCTAGTGTAGTTTTTCTTTTATCTAGAGATCTTATCATATCCAATGTTTCTTGATATTCTGAGAAATCTTTTTTCAATGAAGATAGTTCCTCATTGATTTTTACAAAATCCTCTTCAGATATTGCTTTCTCTATCTCTCTAATATCTATCATCGGTTCTTCTTCTTTAAGATCTTCAATCTCTATTTTTGCCTCTGCGATTGTTGATATTTCAAGTTCAGAGTCCTCATCCCTATTTTCATCTTCCTCTTCTTTTTCATTCTCCTTTTGTTCCTCTTCCTGGACTTGATTATCTTCTTCTAGATGGTAGTCTTCGGGGATATAAGGGAGAGATGGAGATTCTTGTTTGTTAAAAGGATAGTTTTCCTCTTCGTCCTCTTGATCTGATGTGGGAACAGATTCAAAATCATCTGTAGATGTTTCTATTTCCTCAATAGTTCTTCCACCTATTAGAACTATAACAATACCAACAATAACAAGCCAATAACCCATATTCGCCTGGAATACAAAAAAAGGTAATTCATATGCATCAACTAGTATAATGAACCAATAACCTTCAAAAATCAAAAGTACAGCTAGAGTTATATACCCATATTTCAAAACTTTACTTTTACTCTCTGCAGAAGAAAATAACAAGATCAATACCGCTGCAATAGGGATGATGAAGACTATACTTAAAGATCCACCTACAATGTGATAACCATCAATAGCTAGATTTAATCCGGATAAAGAAGAAAACCAATTCAAAAAGAAAGATAGGATCATAATTATACTTCCAACAATCGATAACGCTGCACCTACAGATAGACTTTCCCTTGGCTTGATAAATCCTAGGTTTTTCTTTTCTCTCTCCTTTTTTAAAGATGTTATTTCAATAACTGCTTTTACAATAATTATAACTGCGATTATAAGCGTGAAGAACAAACATACATTTTTAGGTATAATATTATTTCCTCCGCATGCACTATACCTAATATATATTAACTATATATAATTTATTTTTCCACTCACCATTTCTATGTTTTCTTCGGGCCTTTTATTAAGATATCGTTAAAATACATTGTTTAAAAAGGTTTTTCATAATCCTCGTAGACCACCTTATTTCGAAGTTTGCTTAGTTTTTCTTCTAACTCTGCTTTCCTATGTGTAATACTTTGATTTGCATCATTATAAGTATCCCGGTCTATTTTTCCATCAGCCAATTGTTCCGCTAATGAATATCTTCTTTGATCTAACTTTTTCAATGTATCTAAAACTTCTGTATACTCTTCATAGTTCTCTTGGAGTTCAAACAGATGATCTTCAGCTCTTTCTATTTTCCCCTCCTCTAGAGCTTGATCTATTTTCCTTGTATCTATCATCTTTTCATCCTTCTTTAAAGAATCGATGCCTTTCTCTATCTTTTTGATCTTTTTTAGATGATCATTATTCTCTTGTGATAAATTTCTAGAACCCTCTAATAATTTATCATTAGATCCCATGTTTCTATTTGTAGTATTTTGAAATCTTTCTAGTTGTTTGTTTCCATCGAATTTAGTCTCTGAATCTTCTACACTCTTTTGAAACCTTTCTGAATAAGGTGCTGGTGGGGGAGGTGGTTTCTGTTGATA
>CAYNQI010000006.1:32804-33904 GCA_964399335.1 uncultured Thermoplasmata archaeon
AGGTGCTGGTGGGGGAGGTGGTTTCTGTTGATACCCTCCTTGTCTCTTTTGTTCTACATCTTCCATAGCAGGTCTGAATACTAACCAGATGATCAACCCGATTATTCCAAGGAATAAACCTAAAATCAGCCAGAGTATAGAGTTTTCATATCTCTTTTTTGCATCTTTATACATCCAAACAGCAATTAGGATATTAATGATAAAACCTATAAACTGTAAACAAAAAAATCCATCTTCCATATTACCAACCTATATATCTCAGATTCATCATCACGATCAAAAAGGTTTCTGATAGTCCTCATAGATGACTTCTTGCCGTAGCCTGTTTAATTCTTCTTCTAAATCATGTTTTTCAGCTTCTATATTTTGCTTTGCTGATTTATAGCTCTCATCACTAATCTCTCCTCTTGCTAATTTTCTTGATAAAGAACTTAAGTCTTTGTCTAAAGATTTGAGTTCATCGATGGTTTCCTTGTATCCTTTATATTTATTTTTAAGTTCCTCTAATAATTTTTCAGCTTCCTTGATGTTGCCTTCATCCAGAGCGGATTTAATGCTTTTTGTATCTAACATTTCTTCTTGCTCTTTTAACAAAGCAAGGTCTTCCTCCAAGTTCTTGATAATATCCAACCTCTCAAATATATTTTCTAATAACTTGTCAGCTAATTCTAAATTTCCATCGTTAAGTGCTGATTCTATCTCTTCTGTATCGATATATTCACACTCTATATTAGATAGGGCTTGTTTTATCTCAGCATAGGTACGCCTCCTATTGCTTTCGCCATCTTGAGTTCTAGAAATGTCTGTGAAATCACTTTCTTCATAAGTTGAAGGTTCTTCAATCATAGTATTATCAAATTCGTTCAATATTACATAATTACTATCTTCGTCGATATGGCCGGAAAGTTTACCGGTTGATAGATAATTTTGTATATACTTTAATAAAACATCTTTATCTCTCCCTAAAAGATATTCTAAATTATTGAGGTTTATTTTCTTTTTACCTGATCCATGTATCCCGTCCAATAATAGTTTTCTTTCTTTCCAGACAGCTATACTATAAGTCAATAACAGAGAGATTCCTATAAAATTAAAAGGTA
>CAYNQI010000006.1:34004-50124 GCA_964399335.1 uncultured Thermoplasmata archaeon
GTATCCCGGGCCATGTAACAATCATTAATAAACTATGTAGTGGATAAAATGGATATGATAATCCCCGAAACACATAAAAGATCAAAACGATAGTAGATAGTAACGTGACTGCAGGTGGAAGGTATGTTCTAGCATTCCAAAGGTATTTTCTATATTTGGCCTTTGTATGTAGCATACCAAATATGGATAATCCTAAAGGAGTTAATATCATTAAAAATCCAAGAAAACTATGATAGAAATAGTGAGAGTATGGACCGATGATAGTTAAAACGAAACTAAAAAAAATCACGGTTAAAAAAGTGGATCCAAGATATTTATAGAACTTCTTCTTTGACCATCCTCTTAATTTTTCTTTTTTCTCCTTTAGAAGATAGTTAGCTTTTTTGATTTTACCGTCTTCAAGGGCTATCTCTATCTCCCTTATATCGATATCTTGATCCTGTTCATTTACTCTAGATAACTCATCTTTTATTGCTTCATAAGTCCTATCTAATTCCATCTCTGAATTTAAATAAAGTTTCCATCTTGTTACATTTATTTTTTTAGAAGTCGCCTCAAATCCTGGTCCGTATATAGTCCCTCTATCTCCGGACTTACCAAGGTCTCCATAGATTGATTTATCGATATAAAAAACTCGGTAATTCTCTTCACCATCTATATACTCGACTTCTCCTCTAAATCCTTTTTTTGTTTCCAATTTTTTTAATATCCTCTTTATATGTTTTTCTTTCAGGCCGATCCTTTCCGATAGATGGTTAAGGGGAATTGTGTTTCCCTCCCCTATCCTCAATATCTCACCTAAAATTATTTCTTTTTCCTTTGTTTTACCCTTAACATAAGCTAATAAGAGTCCGATACTACTACAAAGAGATAGAAAACTAATCCCATAATAGCTCAATCCTGACAACATTTCTAAACCAGCTAGTATGAATAAAAAAATAAAAGATATTACCAAAATGACCCCTATACTTGCGAGATAAGAATTCCTATTCCAGAGATGTTTTCCAAATCTTACTTCATGGTACTTAAGATATACCAATAAGTAGATGAAAAGACTATAATAGATGAGATAAAACCATATAAAAAACAATTCTGTGAAGGACGCAGTTATATAAGAAGCAAATATCACAAAGATGATCCCTATTATCGAATATTGGAATTTTTTTCTTTTAGACCAACCTTTGCCATTGCCTTTTTCCTCTAGTGGTTGAGAGTTCTCCTCTAAATTAGTTGGTGGAGGATAGTAACCTTTTAAATCATTGTCATCTTTTTCATGTTCCCATTCCTTTGAATCTTCTATATTATCACTTCACCTATATAATCTGATATATGTTTATAAATCTATCACCAACTATAGAAATAATCCCATATCTTTGATAATCACTTATAATATGCATTTCCTCCTGATCAATCACACTGATACGTATTTCTTTAGATTACATAATATTTATGGTAGTTAGCATTAAATGAGTAAAAAATTTTTAGAAGAAATCCCTTAATTAAGATAAGAGGTGTAGAATCATTTTAAAACTATATCGAGAGACTTACCTACAATTAGAATCCCCACATACAGGACATAACCAACAACCCTCGGTAGGTACCATCTCATTTTCACATGCTTCACATTCCTTACTCATCATCTCACCGTATTGACATCCGAAGAACAGATTTAACTATTCACAGCAGGGAGATCAGTGAAAGTGAACGATAAAGATCAAGCCCGTTTCATCTCTCTTTCAACCTGCTTCTCATCATATCCAAAAGGAGACAACATCTCATCAACCACCCGGTAAAAGTATTTTGAATAAAAATCTCTATCATAATGTTCCACATCACTGCCTTCGATCTTGACTTTCTCCCGGTAATGTTTACTTTTCTGATCAGTGACTATATATCTTACGTATTCTCCGGGATGGACAGGGATATCTTCATCTTGGTATTGAAGTAGAGCGGCTTTAGTTTCTATAAGATTGCTGTACTCCTCTGCCTTCTTGGAAACTGTCTTTGAGAAGTACAGTTCTTTAAAATCGACTTCTTCCCTTTTCAATTGTATGAAATCTTTTTTTATTAAATCCATTGCTTCTTCAACTTTTTCTTCCAATTCATCTAGGTTCCGAGCATCTTTCATGCTTTCCAACACTTTCCTCTGGACTTTTTTAAAGAATTTCGGAGTATCTTTACGCCTAGCATGTATACCTCGCATCTCGGTTTCTCCCTCTAAAACTCCATAGTACCGGTTAGCCACTCCCAAACCATCCGATTTACTGGGAAGAAAAACGATCCATCTATAAACCCCTTCTTTTTCGAGTAAAATACTTGTTTCATTTTCCACATCTTCGATCAATACATCTAATTTCTCTCTCTCACCCTTCAACCAAAGAGAATCTACTATCCCATGGATCAACTTGTAGCCCATCTCTTGAGCTATATCCGCGGCTGTTATCAGTATATCTCTTCCGTAAGCGGTAACACTTTCATGAACTTCTATATTACTGAATCTAGCCTTTTTATAACCCGTATAACCAAAACACGTAACTAACAACCACTTCAGCGTATCGGCCCGTTTAGAAAAGCGTTCCCCCTTCATACTTTTGTATCTCTGCCGACGCTGGATCAGTGGTGAAACTACCTTCGGTATGAGTCCACGGCGTCGATCACATACTTTATAACCCAACTCCGGAACCTTATGAAACTCCCCACAGTCACATCCAATGGTCTCAGGTGACAAATTGTACTTATCTATTATAGATGGATACATACTGGCGAAATCTAATTTAAGGACGTTGAAATGGACCCCCATCTCAGGTTCAAAAATATGTCCACCTCTATCAGCTTTCAACAACTGCTCGGCACTTTTAAACCTTTCAGATATATTCCTTTTCCACGGTACTAGGTAACCATCATCCATGGCACATTCAAGTTCCATGGCATCGATGGCGGTTCCGGGGCTCCTCCTGGCGAGTTTCTGGAGAGGGATCTTAGAAAGTCTAGATATCTCTATGAGCCCATCAAGACCTCCCTCACGATACAGGAATGAATTCTGCACATCGATATGGACCCTACCTTTCAAGTGGTGAGAAGGGGGTTTGTAGATGACTCTACCGTAGGAAACATGGGATGATCCTTCCTTACGCGCATGAATAGACCGTTCCCGACCTAGTTTCAAATCTTCGTTATTCAACCTAGCCCGATGAAATAAATAAGGTATCAAAAAGGGATCTCCGTTGGAAGTCAATATCACGTCCGGATCTTTGATCTCTATCTCCCTGTTGAGTTCTTTGATCATCTCTTTTTCACTCCCAACCATAACTGAGTCTCCCAACTTTATTGAAGATATCTGGTCATCCATGGCCGGGATACCTTTCGTTTCGAAATCCACTGAAAGTGATGCCTCCCGAAGAGATGGAAGAGAATAATTCACATCGGTGTCTTTCTCTAACTCTATCCATCCATCGTTCTTATCGACCAGTGAAAAAGGTCGTATGCCCTTTTCTATAAGGTACCTCTGTCCCAACGGGATATCCACATTATAGAACTCATAATTATCATATCCTTCAAAAAAATGCAGAGCATCCGCTTGTTTTCTTGGATCGAAGACATGACCTGGAGATATCTCTAAAACTTCCTTTTCTACTTTATCATATATGGTGGTTTTTTTAGAAACGTAACTCGTTTCGAAGTCCATATCTTGATAGAATTCTTCGATCTCTCCGTAGTTTCCGTCCGAAGCTTCGACGTAAAAAAGTGGGTTATAATCTTCGAAGACCTTGTAGGTTCTATCAATAGTCTTCATCCAGAGAACCATCTTTTTCCTTTTCAGGTCCGGATAAATATCCAATATCCATCCTTTCATCTTCCACCTTCCTTTCAAGTCTAGCTAAGGTCTTTTGATGTTCGAGTAATATCGAGATAAATAATGATTCCATAGGATCTGGATTGGCTTGATATTGGGCGGCGGAACCGTGTTTCTTTGCGTTGAGCATGAGTTCTTCGAAATACTTCCTTTCCTCTTTTCTAAGAGCCCTTTTGAACTTCGACCACTCTGAGATTATTTTATCGAGTTCCTCCCTGTAAGTTGGCACACTTTTTCCCATATATCTCACCTCCTAATTTAGATTCAAAAATCTCTACATAGGGATCGGCCACTGCACAGTATATATCACGGTTCAAAACCAATTTTCTCAACTTCTTTACACACCTAGCTCGAAGCCATGTCCCTTCTTCACCGTCTAGATCTTCGAGAAATCTACTGCTTAAATCGATCAAACCCAGGAATATGATGCTATCATCATTGTTAACGATCTCCTCTGCCTTATCCACCATATCTCTTAGTTGATAGGCTGTAAATCCTCTGCAGAGTAAGATCTTTGTCAATATCTCATCTTCTTCCAAACCCAATTTTTTACAGATCCTAACCATCCAGTATGGATCGATCTTGGCACTTCCATCTATTATAAGGGCTCTCTTATCCGAACCACTCACAACCTCTACAGCAAGTGTGCTTATGAAACGGTGGTTGCGGGTCTGGAATGTCTTGATTTCTCCCTTCTCTATAAATGGATCAAGTTTCATGGGAGATACTATTTCTGTTTCAAAGTATAAGAAGAGTCTCGTAGGGGAGGATGGTGAAAGTGAATCAGTAATAATAAAAATCTTCCTTTGGATTTATATATAACATCAAATTTTCAGGTACTATGAAAGTAGATGTAGAAGGTGAAGGAGAAATAACGTTGGAAAATGGAAAGTTGATATCGGACCTCGTTAGTAAACTCGACCATCATCAGGATTCAGTTATAGTTTTGAGGGATGGAGAACCTTTGCCACTAGATGAGAAGCTCGAAGACGGCATGAAACTCAAGGTTGTTTCTGTTGTTTCTGGCGGGTAGGTTCTCTTTTTGGAAGGGATACAACGCTAATGATGTTTTCGTAGAATTCAGGCATTATTTCGAAGACTATCAACATTAGAATGATCAAAAGTATCACTGAGCCGATTTTAGCTATTTGGTTGTGAGCCGTATGGAATGAAGTTATATTCTCATAGGTCAGATAGATGATCATAACGTTCCTGAGAACGTTTGCGATGTATATGGTAGGGACGACCACTAACAGACTTTTTATCTTTATTCTTCTTTCAGCATCGGTAGAATATATCAAAGCGCCTCCAGCTGCGATAGCTTGAAGACCGGTGCATGCCAGTATGATATTGATATTGGAACCTACGATAGCAACTCGTATATTCTCGTAGCTGGTCCTGTAAAAGAGAGATGTTTCTCCGTACATTATCGGACCTACGGTGAATTCGTATCCCATCAGATCAAGCAGCATATTTGTATGATCGGAAACTATCCTGATCAGGTACCCCGAAATGATAGGTATTCTTTGTACACCAAAATAGATCAACATCCCTATTGAGATCCCACCGGCTAAAAAACGCATCACTTCCGGGTCTTCATCCCATTCTTTCGATAAGTATTCGTTATAAGCAAAATAAAGAAAAAGCGGGAGTGTGATTATACATAAGGCGGCGTTCACATAATCAGATATCGATATAAAATAAGGTGCTTCTGTGACCCAAAAAACACTTAGAAGTGCAAAACCTAGCATCCGAAATTGATGTTTCTTATACTCTGATATAAACCCAAAGAGAAGAGTGAAGATGCCGATCCATAAAATTATCTCAGAGTACATGATCAATTTTTCACACCTATTACTTTGTCTTTGTTAAAATAACTAAATAAGGTTATAGATAAATATATGGGTGTTATCTTTTTGCAATCTAAGTTCGGTTTGGAAAACATATATATATCACATCCAATTAACACTTTTAACGAGCAACATGACGGCCATAGCGGTGGGGTAACACCTGGTCTCATCCCGAACCCAGAAGTTAAGCCCACCCGCGTTCTCTGTTGTACTGTGGTGCGCGAGCCCACGGGAAGCCTAGGTCCTTCGCGGACCCCTGGATCGATGGCTTAGGTTAGGAGCCTGGCTCTCTTCGGGGAGTAAGGTAAACCTAACTGTTTGAAGGCTACTTTCGACCCTTGGCCCGCTGTCAGTTGCTCACTTATAATTCTTTTTTTAATAAAAGTTTAAAATAGATGCAGATTAGAATATTCAATATCGGTTAAAAAGGAATGTGAATTAACTAAAATAGTAGAAGAAGAGTTTTTATTCTTTGATCTCGCCAAACCCTATAAGATGCCATTTTCCCTTGATCCTTCTACTGATAGCTATCCTCTGTCCAATTTCTGCACATACAGCTCTTTTCAAAGTAACAGCGGCTTCAGTACCTCTTGCAGAACTAACAACTCCTACAGTCGTTGCAGTTCCAACTGTCAGCATCAGAGGTTCTCTAGTCTTTATCTTCTCGACTTCTTTGTCCTTTTCCATACCTACGACTTTATCGAGTAGATTAACTTCCATGACAAAATCTTCCTGAATAGGAGGTAATTCACCGGGATATCCTACAACGTGCCCTACTAAAGAATCCGATTTTGTAAGATTCGGATCTAATTTGGTCCCGATACCGATCAATCCACCAGGTCTAGCCTTTTCTAGGGAGATGGCACCTGAATTTAGAGATTCGACTTGTGTGACTATCTTTTGCCATTTAGTTTCGCCATGTTCCTCGATTTTATTCCCGGGCGATATCTCTATTTCGTCACCGATTTTAAGTACTCCTCTTGATAATGATCCTCCGATGACTCCGCCTTTAAGGTTCTTGATACTTGTACCTGGTTGATTTATATCAAATGATCTAGCAACTGTGATTCTAGGTGATGCATCAGTTTCTACTTCCGGTGTTGGTATGTATTTTTGTATGGCCTCGATCAATATGTCTATGTTAACGTCGTGATGAGCCGATACCGGAATGATCGGTGCGTCTTCAGCTACTGTACCTTTGGTAAATTCTTTGATCTGTTCATAGTTCTCTTTAGCTTTTTCTGAACTTACTAGATCTATCTTGTTTTGAACGATTATAACATTTTTTACTCCTGTGATATCCAAGCCCATAAGGTGTTCTTGGGTCTGGGGTTGTGGGCATGGTTCGTTTGCAGCTATTATGAGTATCGCACCATCCATCATTGATGCACCCGAAAGCATTGTAGCCATCAAAGTTTCGTGACCAGGAGAGTCAACGAAAGAAACAGCTCTTAGAAATTCAGCCTCACCTTCGCATTTCGGACATTCTGGTGAAACGGAATATGCTTCTACACCGTTACAATCTTTACACTTATAGAAGGCTGTGTCTGCATAACCCAATTTTATGCTTATACCACGTTTGGTTTCCTCTGAATGTCTATCCGTCCATTCCCCACTCAAGGCTTTTGTTAAAGTCGTTTTACCGTGATCGACGTGACCGACTAAGCCTATGTTAACCTCAGGTTGCTTTGGTACTTTCATCAATTACTCTCCTTCTTTTTCTTCTTCAAAAATGTCCTTTATGGATTTCGGACCATGTTCTATGACTTTCATGTTCAATTGGCTTATATCAGGGGATATAGTGTTTCCTCTGACGGTCTTCTTCTTCCTGACACCGCCTTTTAAGTTCTTGAAACCTGCTCCACCTTTTCCAAGGATCTTCTTCCGTCCTGGACCAGGGATATTCTTTTTCATGGGAAAACCATCAAAATCGCTTCCTCCTGTGATCTTCAATTTATAACCGGGAAGATTGACAAATATACCATCTACCTCATCATTGATCCTCTTTCCAATCAATGAATTTGCATGATGTCCTTCAACATTCGTTTGGTACGACTTTCCATTTTTCGGATCTGAAATAACAACTTCGAATTCTACCATTTGTAACACCCATTATTGTATTTATTTAGTGTCTTTTGGAAGGATTATATCCTTCTATTATAAAGCTTTGGGGGATACTAAACGGGAAGTGGTGATTAAATATTTCTAATTTTTCTTCGATTTCAACTACAAAACTCAAATAGTTCTCCTCGCCTCAGGTAAGTTTTATATATGACCTACGAATAACTCCGATTAAAGAGGTGGCTGGATTGGAAGAAACCCTCTGTTCCATAGAGATAGTAAAAGATGGCGAAGGTTACAAAGCTAAGGTTCAAACAAGTCTAGGTAGATATGTCGAATACCGGAATGATGATTTTGAAAACCTTCTTCAGCAGGTTTATGAAGATATCCAAGAAGAAATAGAGACAACGTTATAATTTTCTGTTTAAGTTACATTGGATAAAACCTCTTTTGAATGTAAATTCTGTTACTTCTTTTGAAAAATATATATAACCCTTGTGTATTCGAATAATTTAAAGAGTGGTCATCATGGCAAATGGAAAAGATAATAATGAATACGAAGAAGCTATATCGAGTTATTACGAAGGGCGTGGAGTCAGTTCCATAATATCATTAAAAGTAGATACTATGGAAGCTGATACTATTGCTGAAATGCTATCAGGTTTTGACAATATTGAGGATGTTTTTTTGGTGACTGGAGATGTAGATATCATAGTCAAAGCAAGGTTCAAAGATTATGATCATATGAAACAATTTCTTTTGAAAAAAGTTTCTCAATTAGAAGGTGTTGATAATCTGCACAGCCAGATGATAATCACCACGTATAAAGAAAGGAATCAGGTAATAGCTGTGGAAGAATCTTTAGAAGACTAATGGATTTCATCCATTTTCCAATCTTCCCATTTTTTAATTTTTTTTGATATCAAGAATTCGATAGGTGTCAATATCTTCGTCGTATAATTACTGCTATCATCTAAAGCTATCCTTGGACATGCTGTGTTTACTGCACAATCCCATTGAAAATCATCCACTAGGTCTGGTTCAACTTCATCGAATTCAGCTATTATAAGGTCATTTTTAGCTTCTTTAAGCTCATCAAAAACTCCTTCTCTCCTTTGTCCTTGTTTTTGAGACAAGATGACTCCTACTTTCTCAGCTTCCTCAGATACGTTTATAGTGGCAAATCTTTTACGCAGTAATCTATCCATTTCGTTCTCAGTCGACGTAAATTCACCAGTGACGGGGTTGAACACAAAGACTTCTTTATTTAAAGACAATGAAAGTCCCAATGGGTGAAATCTGCCGGTTCCTATGTACAAGTGAGTATCTGCATCAGTAACTTTAGTTGAGTAATTACAACCCAATACCTGACCTGGATATTTTATTCGTTGGTCCCCCTTTCCAATTATAGTCTCAAATCCTTCTTCTTCAAGTATTTCCTTCATCTTCTTTAGATGATCCATATGTTGAATAGATGCGTAAAGTGCAACTTTACCCTTCAATCTCTTGAATAATTTGTTAGGTGGATCAGTCCATCTACTGCTTCTACCCTCTAGATATACCACGGGATATTCAGTGTCAAGATTTGGGATCTCAGAATGTCCGATATGAACCAAAAGATCAGCATCACCGATATCTAATGGTAGATCACATGCACCATAACAGGTCCCTCCCCATAAAGTAACATCGACACCGTATCTTTCAAGTTCTTTTATTATCTTGTGAGATTTTCTTCTTAGACCATCTGGAAGCTGCAGTAAAACCTTTTCAGCATTTGATTCCTTGATCTTCTTTTTAACTGGTTGAATATCGATCTCGAATTCGTCCAATTTTAATATACTCATATATACTCTCCAAGCGGGTTTACCATCTCATCTATGCTTGTCTTACTTACATGCGGCATGATCACGAACCTTAAACCAGGTGGATTGACAGTTCTAGATATATTAAAACCTTCTTTAGCCATACCTTCAACTATCTTTTTAGGATTTTTATGATGAAACGAAGCTATATTCATAACTGGATCTATTATCGGTTCAAAACCAATATCTTCCATCTTATCGATAAGATATCTAGTATTTTCCATACATCTTGTTACTATCTCTCTATACCCTTCTTTTCCCAGATAATTCAATGTGGCCCAAAAAGCCGGTATTGATGCACTCGCTCTAGTACCCCTGATGGTCTTTTGATCTTTACCGGTGAGATACGGAGATTCGATGGATAACGGAGAGCCCTCTTTTGAAAACATCAATCCAAGGGGTATAGTAGACATGCCCATCTTGTGAGGGTCCAATACATAGGTATCTATATTTTTAAAATGAAATTCATAACACGGTTCTTGGTATCCCAATTCTTTCAAGAATGGAATAACAAAACCTCCAAAAGCTGCATCTACGTGGAAGAATATATCATCGCATAACTCGGCGATCTCATCGATGGGGTCGATCTGTCCTAACTCAGTGGTTCCAGCGATACCGACGACTGCCGCAGTATCATCGTCCATCTTTTCTTCTATCACGGATACATCAACCCGATATTCTTCATCTAGTGGAATATAAACAGGGTCCATATCCAATAGATTACATGCCTTTTGGAAGGAAAAATGTGCACTCTCCGGGAGCAATACTTTTCTTTTCTCAGATACGTTTCTTGCCCTCCAAAGGGCGATTATGTTCCCTTCGGTGGCACCTCCAACAGATAGTACTTCATCATAATCACCGTCGATAAGTGAACCAACTGTTTGGTGAACTCTCCTTTCTAAATCTTTAGTTCCCTGGTAGAGACCAGGATTTCCAAGATTGGATTCAAGGAACATCTGGTGAACCTCTTTACCTATTTGAATAGACTCGGTACACATGGACCCAAATATTTTATCAGAGGAGAATTTCAAATCTAACTTTTCAGCTTCGACTATCTCCTTTAAAATTTCTTCCTCACTTCTACCCTTTTCAGGAAAAATTGCCATATATATTTCACCTTTTAAAAACTCTGCTCCTTTTATTCAGTTTTGTGATCTTTCCTCTTACAATTGTGATCGATATTACCGAGAAGAAAACTGCTACTATCAATGCAAGGATAGGTATCCTGCCTCCATAGATCAAACCAGCGGATGCTAAATAGTTGAAACTACCGTGCATGATCACTGCTATAAGATAATATGGGATAAAAGAATGTTTACCCGTTAAATGTCCTTTTGAGATCCCATAACCTGCAACTGCACTTGCACTACCATGTAATAATGTACTTGCAACACTTCTTAAAATAACCACAACCACGAAGGCTTGAACACCTTCATGAAATAATGCCGTACTTTCGTACAATAGATTTTCAGTGGCTGCAAATCCAAGACCTGCAGCGGCACCTAAAACGAAACCATCTTCTAAACTGAATATTGAATTTTTAGCTGAAAACACACCAAGAACTTTGGTAAATTCCTCGACGACTGGAGCGATAACACATACTATTATTAAAGTCATTATAGTTCTGTCTTCTAGGAACTGGTATTCCCTGACAAGTCCTGAACTTTGAATAGCACCTAAGAAAACGAGAGATAATATAACTGCCATGATGACTGCAAATATCGCACCCCAGATGAAAAGCTTGAAAAGTGTAGACCACTTCTGTTTACTGTGAAGTTCAGCATTTCGTATCCATCTTAGATAGACTAGGGAGGGTATAAATGCGGCACAGATAAGTATTGCAGCTGTTAATAAGACCTCTTGATTAAGGATACTCATTATCGAAATCAAAGCATATTGATATAATAACTTTTTTGGAAATTATTTCAGAATCTTAATACTCTCTTCGATAGCTTCCTTTACGTCCCCATCCACTTCAGTCTCCGCTATCTTATCAAATTCTTCAATCTCGTTGGTCGTATCTATCCTATCACCGACTTCTTCTATCTTTTCTGCCAAACCTTTGATAGCTTCAACTTTAACCCACTTGTCATTGTCGTAGAGCGCATCTCTCAATTTCCTTATTATAGATTTAGCTCTGTTATCGCCAACTTCTTTTAGATCGATACATCTTAGAGCTTCTACAACTTTCTGGCGTATCTTCCATCTATTATCATCTACAAATTCTAGAAGTTGAGGTATTGATCTTGTATCTCCCATCTTAGCTAGGCTTACAGACAAAACAATTTCTTTAACCCCATAAACATCATCAATCTTATCGTAAACAATATTTTTGTGTTCATCTGGTGCCTTTGATAAAGAATCTGAGATCGCCCATAGGACCCTTGGATGTTCTTCATATTCTAATCCTTCGAGTAAAACTTTTGTAGATAGTTCTGTACCTATTTCTCCTAAGGCCTTAACTGCTGATGATCTGATTTCTGGCTTTTCAGAATCTAATTTCCTTTTAATAAATTCAACTGTGTCGTCATCACCGATCCTACCTAAACTTTCCAGACTCACTTCAACCACATACTCGTTGGAATCATCTAAAGTTTCTACTAGTTTTTGTTCAGCATCTCTATAATTCAATTCACCGAGTGCCTTTGCAGCTTCCTCTCTTATCCTCCAGCTTTCATCCTTTAGTGCCTCTATAAGTAGTTGGCAGGAATCTTCGTCTCCGATAGACGCCAATCCCTGGACTGCAGCCTCTCTAACAGTTTTTTCCCCGTCCTTTATTTTTTGTGCCAAATGTGGAAGTATCTCATCACCATCGAGTTTTATGAGAGCTTTGATGACTTCTTCCTCTACGGAGATATCATCGATATGCCCCATCAATATCTCGTGGGCTTTTTCTCCACCTATCTCACCCAAACTTTCCACAGCTTTCTGTTTGATCTCGATATCTTCTTCTTTTTCCAAAAGCTCGTCTAGAGCTTTCACTGCTTCTTCGTTCCCGATGTGACCCAGGGCTATGGCTGCATCGTGTCTTATCACCCAGGAATCATCTTTTAAACATTCTATCAGAGGTTCTACACCTCTTTGGGAGTCGATATGACCGACGGCCAAAATCACGTTGGACCTAACGGTCTCTTCATCTTCATCATCTAAAGATCTTAACAGGGGGCCTAATGCAAGTTTATCGCCTAATATACCCAGTGCTTTAGCACTCTCGGCCCTTTCTTTGGTATCTCCAGCTTTCAACAATTCAACGAGACCGTCGATATCCTCCTCTTCTTTCAACTCAACAATCTTTTTCATAGGCATGGTCAATTTATCCTCTTTTGAAGCTCTTCTTTCAATATCTTACTAACCTTTTCACCATCAGCTTTACCCCTCAATTCCTGCATGATCACGCCCATGAGAGGTCCTAAAGACGACATACCCCTTTCTTCTACGAAATCCTTACGATCATCCAAAACTTTTACAACCGCATCTCTGACATCCTGATCATCCACTTTCTCCAAACCAGCAGATTCCATAGCTTCATCTATGTTCTTACCTGTTGTCAATTCCTTCAAGATGTCAGAAATACCCTCTTTGGCAAATTCACCTGCTTCCAGTTTCTCGAATATCTGGAAGAGTTGGTCATCGGATATCTTTTCGAGTTCATGATCGTCCCTTTCGAGTTCTGGATAGGTGTGGAGGAATGTGTTGGCTACCGTAGATGGGTTACCATGCTCTTTAACTAAATCTTCGAACAGGATATCGTAACCCTTTTTGAATAGCTGTTCACTCTGCTGCCTATTGATACCATACTCCTTCTGGAATCTTTTTATCCTTTCAGATGGTTTTTCTGGAAGGTCATCCTTTAATCTTTTTAACCGTTCTTCACTTACCGATATAGGGGGAATATCAGTCTCTGGATACATCCTTGCTTCACCTGATAACGGTCTCAAGAATGTGGAACTCCCATCTATTTCAGCCCTTCTTGTCTCTTCAGGTACACCTGCGAATGCCATCTCCGCTCGCTCAGCAACTTTTTCTAGAGCTTCATTTGCAGTTCCTTCTTTTGCAGCAACCAAAGCGAAAGCATCTTTTTTCTTTAATTCCAACTCTTTTTCTATAGAATCAACTTCCTCCTCTGTTATACCAAATTTTGGAAGTTCATCACTGTGGAAAATACCCTTCACTCCGGCCTTCTTAGCATAATCTGCCATCTCAGGTCCCAATAGTGCTTCACCATCTTCACCTCTGAGAGTACCATGGAATCCTTCCAATCTAAGAGCATATACTCCCTTACCACTGTTCAAACTACCTTTGATTATCCCGCTGCCGGTTTCTTCGAAAAGGTTTGTAACATCGTGGACTTCTTTATCGACTTGGGCTTTTCTGCCTTTCAACTTATCAGCTATTTCGACCAGCCTGAGCTGACGGTCGATCTCGTTTTCAACGTACTCTGGAAGCATAGATAGATCTTGGACACCTTTCATCTCAACTCTAGCTCCTTTCTTGATAGATACGTTCAGATCTTCACGTATTGTTCCTAACCCTCGCTTCACCTGTCTGGTCGCTCTTAAAAGACCACCGAGCATCTGAGCCACTTCTTTCGCTTCTCGAGGTGTATTCATATCGGGGCCGGTAGCCATCTCTATGAGCGGGATACCCAATCGATCTAGGCGGTAAACTTTCTCTTTCCCTTCTTTACCTATGTTTCGGGCGGCATCCTCCTCCAAACATATACTCGGAATAGTGATCTTTTTACCATCTATTTCCACTTCCCCATTTAAAGCTATCAAAGAAGTCCTTTGGAATCCAGTGGTGTTGGAACCATCGATAACGATCTTTCTCATGAACTGTATTTCATCAACGATATCACTATTCAGCATAAGTGCCATCTTCAAAGCTATATCCAAAGCTTCTTCGTCGGGACCTTCAGGCGGTTCTTCGTCCATCTCTACTAAACAGGAGGAACTTTCAGGGGCTTGGTATCTGAAACGCAGCCCTTTCTGTGCTTCAAGAAGTGCGGCGGCGTCGATCTCACCCATCTCACTTGCCGTAGGTCTCAATTCTCGAGTTATCTCCATGTCAAAATCGTCCACCAATTCTGAAGGACAATCGCAGAACAATTTCTTCGTATCTAACTGCTGGTGGATCTCAAGTCCAACTTTTAAACCCAGCTCTTCATAGTCCCTTTGTGCCATAGATATCACCTGATCCTCCTTTCTGTGATCTCACCAGCGATATCACGTTTCATGATCTCATCCACATCTTCATCTAAAGTCAACGCCCACATCAGTTTGGTTAAGGCGGTTTCTGGAAGCATATCACCACACGGTATAACTCCAGCCTCTATCAGTTTCCTACCGCTGGAATAAATATTATCATTAACGGTACCGTATAAACATTGACTTGTCATGGCGACTTTTGTCCCATTGTCAATTATTTCTTTGATCACTGGTATAAGTTTAGTTTTGATATGTCCCAGCCCTGTACCGGCTATGACGATACCATTTCCCTCACCAGCTTGGATCAACTCTTTTTCTGTCAAAGATGGACTTGAATAGATCAAAGATACCTCTGGATCGATAGAACCGTATTTACCATATTCTCCATCTACTTTGGTGATATCTTCAGTGATCTTCATATCACCATCATGTGGATCTATGGTACCTACTGGCTCCGTATTTATCGATCGGAATGCATCTCTTCTAGTGGTGTGCATCTTCCTTACCTTTGTGCCTTTATGTATAGCACATCTATCTTCGGAAAGAGATTCATGCATAACGACATAGACACCGCTGAGGTCCGACTTAGCCACTTCGATAGCTGCTAACAGATTCAGATGTGCATCGCTTGAAGGTCTATCGCTGGATCGCTGGGAACCTACAAGAACAACAGGTTTTGGAATGTCTTTCAACAAGAAGGATAGAGCCGCCGATGTGTAACCCATAGTATCAGTTCCATGTGCTATAACTACACCTTCAGCACCAGAATCGAACTCTTCCAATACTTTGTCAGCTATCAACTCCCAATCATCGGGTTCTATGTCTTCGCTCAACTTACTGAACAAGACCTCGACTTTTGGATAACATCTTTCTCCTATCTCTGGATTAGAATAAAGCATCTCTTCAGCGGACTGGGCTGGATGGACCGCTCCGGTATCATAATCAACATAACTTGCGATGGTACCACCAGTGCCCAGAATAGACACTGATGGTTTGCTTTCATCGAGTTTGAATTTTTCTAATCGATCTTCAGTGGATTTTCTCTTTCTCTTTATCAATTCAACATCGGTATACTCATCTATTTCAATACCTATGTTATAACCATCTTCCCTCTTCAAATTTATGATCTCATCTTTACTGAAGCGATGATGTGGCATCAAAATCCCTTTATATATTTTAATGTCTTTTGTGACTTTTATCAAATCTCCGACTTCAACACCTTCAAGGAGTTCTTCTTTCATGATATCTAAAGAAGGAATACCGAAGTGGTAAAAAACAATTTTCATG
>CAYNQI010000007.1:0-45469 GCA_964399335.1 uncultured Thermoplasmata archaeon
TTTTTCCCCAACCTAACGAAAAAAGGCTGTAGTCGTCATGTACCCTATTAAATGGAATATTTCTCCTTTTAGCAGCCTCTAAAATAGTTTTAGTGCTCGGTCCAAGTTTTCCTTCTTGGAATATGTGTTCAGCCTCATCAAGAATTAATTCAACCTCTTCTTCTAATACATCCACATCGGAGTCTTCTTGAATTAGTTGATTGAATAAATATATTGCCTCCGAGATCGATAATATCGCTAGATCTTCAACCTCATATTCCATGATTATGTTGTACAAACTACCATTTTCTCTTCTAGCTTTTCCGAAATAAACCTTAGACCCTATGGTATTCTGGATAGATATCGCCATGTGTTCGATTATATGTGCTGGATATGTTCCTTCGTACAATCTCTCAACGAATCCTCCTTTTCGATTTTTTGAACAGGTATGTTCTTTCAATTCTGGAAGTAATGAAACTAACTTCTCTGCAAATTTAGCATTGGAAGGAAAATCTACTAATTCACCAAGATCTATTGTAACCTGTACCACTGGAAACATAGCGTGGATATTGGGTCCTCTGAAGAATCTTTTTTCAACTATTTCGACTTCATTTATCTTTTCTTCATTTTGTGCGAAAGTTATCGCTCTTGTATTTGTTAAACTCATTTAGATCACCTTTTTAATCGTTGATTCTTCCTTGTTGTTAGATACCTCCCTCTATGGTGTGTATCTCATATCTGAAAGAATTAGTTAGAGGAATGCTATCAATTATATATAGCTATCGGTCGCATTATATATATCAGACAAAACTAAATATATTATAACACAGGTAATGTTATATGCAAAATTTTATATCTGTTTCCATTCTATTTTTTATTTGATGAAAGGATTGTTTATTGGAAGGTTCCAACCGTTTCATAATGGCCATATGGCCGTTGTCGAGCAGATGACAGAGGAATGTGATTCCATCATCATAGGCGTAGGTAGTGCTCAGAAGGAGAGGGAGATAAACGATCCTTTGTCTGGGGGAGAACGTATAGAGATCATAAGAAAGGTATTAAAAAACAGGTCATCCATACCTTTTGAGGTCTACCCGATTCCGGACATAAATTGCTACCCAGCTTGGGTACATTATATCAAAGCTATACTTCCCAGATTTGATAGAGTCTATGCTAATTCATCCGTGGTAATTCGTCTTTTTGAAGAAACTAGGATCGAGACCATTCAAGTCAAAGAAGTCAACCGAGATGAGTACTCCGGAACGGAGATAAGAAGAAGGATCGTAGAAGGTGAAGAATGGACACATCTAGTTCCAGAAGAGGTTGCTGAATATTTAGAGGTGATATATATGGAAGAAATGTTAAAACCAACTATTGGTATAAGTTCTGAAACTGAAAAAAAAGCTGCTCATTTATTGACGAAAAACAATTACACTATATCCACCGCAGAATCCTGTACAGGAGGTCTGATCGCACATAGATTGACAAATATACCGGGCTCTTCAATGTATTTCTTATCAGGTCTAGTTACTTACAGTAATGAAGCGAAGATCGAACATCTAGGTGTAGATAGAAGTGTTCTTCATGATAAAGGTGCTGTAAGTGCAGAAGTAGCCTCTCAGATGGCAGAAGGTGTTCGAAAAAAGATAGGCACCGATATAAGCTTAGCTACTTCAGGTATCGCTGGTCCCGGCGGTGGTACTGAGGAAAAACCAGTAGGTACAGTTTATATGGCTTTAAGTGATAAAGAGGGAGTGCAATCAAAAAAATATCATTTTTCAGGTAATCGATGGGAAGTGAAAGAACAAACATCTGAAAAGGCGCTTCGATGGGTAATAGAATATTTTTAATGAACTTCTTATTTGATCTCTCTTATCTTTTCTGCAGCTTCAAATATAATACTTTCAGTTTTTTCTATGTCTTCTACTGAATCAACTATAGCGGATAAAAACATCTTTCGTCCAGCAACAACTATTATTATCTTTCTATCATTTGAATCAATGGTTATCTTTTCTAAAGGTTTTCTGTCTAATTCCGAGTTGGCGGTTTTGGCGGCCCCTAAAATAGTAGCACACATTATAGAATAAGTACTTTCGTTAACTTTTATAGGTAGATCGGATACAATAGGTGTTCCATCTCTATCGATTACCGCCGAACCGTAAACACCTTTATTCGCTAATTCATCTAAAATATCTTCTATATCTTCTTTATTTACCATCCTTCAACCTCTTAAAACTTAACACTGATATCAAAAACACATTCTTCGTCACCCATACTTTGGCATTTTTCTTCAGTAACATCGACTATATTACCGGTACCTTCTTCATAGACTATGGCCAACATACCTCTTAGCCTATGACACGTAGGATGATCTGTGTCTTCTTTAACTTCTATACCACCTTTTGCTATCGCCTTTGATTTTTCCATTTCTATCTCTTCAGCCCAACCTCTTGCCTGAATAATTTTAGCAGCCTTGATTGTGAAATCATCATTTTCTTGTACTACCTGCATTATTCCTTCTCCAATGACCTTTCCTTCCCTAAAGAATAAACCCTCATATGCAGTTGACATCACTTCTTTATAAAAGCCTGCTATTTTTTGTAATTCCTCTTGAGACAGTTTAACGAATTTCATTTTTGTCATCTCGCGTTAGGTCAATACCTTTCATCGACATTCGGGGCACAGCAATGAACTGTTTTGGGAGACTAGTTTATCTGAATAGATCCCGCAACTTTCACAATATCCTGAGATCTCTCTTTCCTTTGGTTCATGGTATATATCTAGATCCTCTGGGTAGTGAATTCTAGCATATTCTCTTGTGATATCCATCAAAGCCGGAGATAATTCAAGGATATCATTCTCTGTGATCATACCTATCATCTCACCTTCTCTAGTAACAGGTAGTCGTCGTATGTCTTTTTCAGCCATTATCCTAGCACAATCTAAGATTGTTTTGTCCCCTTCAATAGTGTGAACGGGAGTAGACATTATCGCTTGAACGGTAACTTCGGAGGGGTTCAATCCTTCTGCGACTGTATCGAAAACTATATCGTTTTCAGTTATTATACCTTCTATCTCCTCTTTTTCATTCAATACAATGAGACTACCTACACCTGTATCTTTCATCAGCTGGGCAGCTTTTCTAACTGTCTCATTTTTTCTAATGATTATAGGTGTGAACGACATCACATCTTGAATTTGAACGTCCGGGTGTTCTAAAGTCTCCATTTTATCCCAACTTGGTATAAAGTTATAACTGTTTAAATTTTTCGAAAGAAAAAATTTGGTTTTGAAGAAATAATCCATTGAAATTAGAGGAACCTCAATTCTCTTTTTTATTATCTTTCAAAAATTCTGCCATTTTTTTATCTACATTTTTAACATGTAATATAAGCCAATCCATCAAGAATCGTTGAACATCTAGAGCAAAAGAATTAGAAGGTCCTTCTTCCTTTAATTTGTTTTTTAATTTATTTACCACATCAAAAAATTCCATATGTCTTTTTCTGTGTTCGTGGATATCATCGTAACCATATTCCTCCATAATCCGCTCTTCAGATTCGAAATGATATTCTGCATATGAAACCAAGAAATTTAAAAGATAACTAAGTTGCTGCTTTTCTTTGTTTTTGGCTATAGCCTCAGTAAACTTTTCAGTACGTTCCATCAACTCAGTATGCTGTTTATCTATTTCTTCGATTCCTGTTGATAATTCCTCCTCTAATTGAATCACATAACACCATTATATCAATTATGTAAATGAAATATATAACGATTATTGAGGGATAACAAATCTATTTCATCTAAAATACTTATATAGCTTTTCGATATACAGTTTTTAGGTAAACATGGAATTCGAGCTTGAAGCAGTTCTCTCCTTCAGCGGAGAGATAGACGAGATCAAAGATGATATATCTAAGATCATATCAGAAGCAAATGAAGATATTCTAAAAAGAGGAATACCAAAAAATGTAGAGTCTAGCGGAGCCTCAGTGGTTGAACATATCACAGATGGCAAAGACCTTCATGTAAAGATATCTTCTGATAGATACGTGAGAGCACATGATGCAGTAGTTCGTTTGAGAAAAAAACTGAGTGAAGAGATGGGTAAAAAACATCACGTAGGTGTAAGAGATATTAAAATAAAAGAATATCAGATCTCCTTCAGGCTGGAGAATGAACCAAAAAACCCGATCAAGTTGCCTTTCGTTGATTGTATAAATTTTGCTGGTAAAAACTGTTCGATTTCGGTGAGCAGTCTTACAGAAGAGCAACTTCAAAGAAATTTTGTAGATAGAATAATCAATCGAATAAAAGAGAAGGTTCATCATCAATATTATGAAGGGAAAGAGGAGAAATGGGAACTAGTTTGGGAATCTAAGAAGAAAGATATCGTTTGGAACGAAGACCCGACAAAAGCTATGGAAGAGAAAGGTTGGATAAAGAAAGGTCCGACCAAAGGTAAATGGTTTTACCGACCTCAGGCTGCAAAGATATTGAAAACCATGGAAAAGATAGCAGTTTCTGAAGTCCTTTCACCACTAGGGTTCGAAGAAATAATTGAGAGTATGATGGTGCCCTTTGACGTTTGGATCGATACAGGTCACATGGAAGGTATACCCAACGAAGCTTATTACATATCAGAACCTAAAACAAGAGATCCTGCTGAATGGGAGGGGATAGTTGATGAAATCAAGATATCTCAAGAGGTTCCAATTAAAAAGCTGGATAATATGACAACATCCCCAAGAGCCGGGGTCTGTTATGCACAGTGTCCCGTGATCTATTGGTCACTCAAGAATTGCACCATATCCGATAACAGTTTACCAGTTTTGATTTATGATAAAACCTCACCTAGTGCTAGATATGAATCCGGGGGGCGCCACGGTATTGAACGAGTTGATGAATTTCATCGAATAGAACCTGTATATATAGGTACGAAGGATCAGTTGATAGACCTAAAAGAGAAACTTATCGAAAGGTACAAGTTCGTATTCAAAGAGATATTGGAATTAGAATGGCGGATGGCTAATGTAACTCCATTCTACCTTCAACAAGCAGGAGAAGAAGAAGAGGACGGGGAAACAGAATTAGGTACCGTCGATTTCGAAGCATATCTTCCATATCGAGGGTCTAGGGAAAAAAGTGAGTGGTTGGAATTTCAGAATCTTTCGCTTTTCAAGAAGTATACTGAATCTTTCAACATCAAATCTCAAACGGAAGAGCTTTACTCTGGATGCACTGGTATCGGTCTAGAACGATGGGCATCAGCATTCCTGGCTCAGAAAGGTTTAGATCCTGAAAATTGGCCGGAAGAATTTTTAAAAAGATTTGGAGATATGCCTAAAGGGATCGAATTACTTTAGTCCGAAAAACTTACAACCAACCAAAAAGTAGTTATATTAATTATATTTACTTGCAATTTACCTTACCGACGTAGATCGGTATTATATGATTTAAAATCCTCAAGATTCAAGGAGAATTACCATGGCTAGACAAAAATCCAGGCGTGCAGGAAGACGTGTCAAAGATAAATGGAAATCCAAAAGCTGGTACAGGATAGTAGCTCCGGATATGTTCGATGGGGCAGTTGTAGGAGAGACACCTGCTGCTGAACCTGAGGAACTTTTAGGAAGGACTGCTTCAATAAGTCTTCAAGACCTGACCGGCGATTTTTCTAAAGTTCATATCAAAGCAGAATTTAAAGTAAATGGTGTAAGAGGCGGAGAGTGTGTAACTAGATTCGTTGGTCATGATATGACCAGTGATTACATCAGGAGATTAACCCGTAGAAGAAGGTCGAAGATCGACTCAGTGTTCGACACAAGAACTAAAGAAGGCTATACAGTTAGGATTAAAATTTTATCTGTTACGGATAAAAGGATAAATTCATCGATCAAACAATCCCTTAGAAAGAAAATGAAGGAAATTTTAGATGATGTTGTACCAAAGTCAACATTACCAGAACTTGTCAGTAAGATGATCTTCAGTAATTTAGCGAAAAAGATTAAGAAAGAGACCAAAACGATATATCCTCTAAAAAGGGTCGAGATACGTAAATCAGAGGTCCGTTCAGTTCCTAGCGACGAAGAACTTGATGAAAAAATCGTAAGTCAGGAAGAATTAGATAAAGAAGCCGAAGAAAAAGCTGAAGAGGAACCAGAAAAGGAACCAGAAGAGGAAGAGGGCAAAAAAGAGGAGAAAAAGAAGACCAAGCCCGAGGTCATAAAGGAGTTCCAGGAGATAGAAGGAGTAGGTCCGACCATGGCTGAAAAACTGTACGATGGCGGATACAAATCAGTCAAAGAGTTGAAAGAAGCTACTCAAGAGGAACTTACCGACGTTGAAGGCGTAGGTCCTGCATTCTCTGAAAAGATCATCAAGGCCCTTCATCCAGAAGAGTAATAATATTTTTATCGCAAAGTCGGGGTAGCTCAGCCTGGCGGAGCGCTAGACTCATAGGGAATGACAAAAGCGTTCCTATTAAAAAAGATGAACAGGTATTCTTCCTGGGAAATCTAGAGGTCGCGGGTTCAAACCCCGTCCCCGACATTTTTTCATTTTTTAACTATTTTATTTCTAGATAGTCAAGATCAACCTAAAATGTCAAATCCGAACGTATAAATATTTGAGATGTTGTTGTTTGTTATGTTTTCCGAGGAAAAACCATGGGTAATAAATTACGATATTCAGTAGTTCTTGTGACTTTGTTTATAGTTGTTGTAATGTTTTCTCCAGCAGTTTCTAGTTTTCATACTAATTCCCAGACAGATATTTTATTGGTATCGATCGAAAGGGAAAGTGATTTGTCGAATATAAAATCGTTAGGGGGAGATGTACTAGCTAGATACCCGGATAGGGCTCTTATTAGGATGCCAACTAGGACTGAAAATCAATTAAGATCTGCAGGTATAACTATTGCGAGTACACTTCCTTCTAGGACCGAACTTTCCGTTAAAGGTCATACCTTCGATATAAATGAAAATATGCCGAATTTTCCAGAATCACTCACTATAGATGGATACAGACCCGGTGAACAAGGAATATACTTGGTTCACATGTTAGGGCCCGTTTCATCGGAATGGAGAACATCTCTAGAATCCGAAAGCGTAGATATAATAAATTACGTTCCAAATTATGCTTATGAAGTGAGAATGACTCCGGAATTAGCGGAAAGAGTTGAAAATTTTGACTTCGTAGATTGGGTTGGAATATATCACCCTGGCTTCAAACTTCCTCAAAACATAGAACCAGGATATGTGATGGTCAATATGGTAGATGGCCGTAGATTAGTTACGGAAGTAGATGATAGGTCACAATTGGTCGAGATTGCGAATGATAACAATGTATACTACCTTTCTCAGTATCACGAACCTAAATTGTTGGACGAGATGGCTACCCAAATAATCGGTGGAGGGTTATGGGTTTTAGATGATGACGATAACCCAGACACCGCATATCGAAAACATGGTGAGTATGGATCATTTGCTAATCAGATAGGATATCATGGTTCTGAATATGTCACTACTATCGCCGATTCTGGCCTTGGTAATGGAACAACACCTGACGCGGGTCATCCTGATTTTAAAGATAGAGTTGTTGGTGGATATGATTATCAAAGTGAATCATTTGAAGAAGGTGAATGGAACGATGGTAACGGTCACGGTACTCATTGTGCTGGATCCATAGGAGGTAATACTTACAACGGTACTGGAACCTTATATTATGAGGACTATTATGCCTCACAAGGTTCTGCCCCGTCTACTAAATTTTTTGCTGTTAAAGTATTCAGCGATAGCGGTAATTGGATAGGTCCTACTGATTACCACCATATCGTTGAAGTTGCTATGCAAAATACCAACACATATTTTCATTCTAACTCATGGGGTGGCGAGGGAGACGGTGCTTATACTTATTCTGACGAGGACTACGATAGATCAGTTAGAGATGGTAATCGTGATTCAGATGAAAATGAACCTATAATCATAACTACTGCTGCAGGAAATAGTGGGCCAGGGACAGATGGTGGGGGATACAATTCGATATCTAGCCCTGGTAATGCAAAGAATGTTATCACCGTCGGTTCAGTTCAGAACTACAATCCAAACGTAGGTGTTTATGATCCTGAGGCCGTTTCTTCTTTTAGCTCAAGGGGGTGGACCGATGATAATCGGGTAAAACCCGATTTGATGGCTCCTGGAGAGGGGATCCGTTCAACTGGCCCAGATGGCAATTATCTAACTAAATCAGGGACTTCTATGGCAACTCCTGCTGTTACAGGTGCAGCTAGTGTCGTAGTTGATTGGTATGAAAGTACTTATGGAACAAGGCCAAATCCTTCGATGGTCAAAGCCCTGATGATAAATAATGCATATGATCTAGCAAATACTCAGGCGGATACTGGAGAAAATAGCCCCTATATACCAAGCCAGGATCAAGGCTGGGGTATGGTGAATTTACCCACAATAGTCGACGCACCAGTGAATATGTTGTTAGAGGACGAAACATCACTACTTCAAACCGGGCAAATAGATGAATATGAAATAGAATACGAAGACTCTTCCGTTCCACTTAATATCACTCTTACATGGACCGATGATAATGCTATGGCGGGTGATGACCCAACATTAAAGAACGATCTCAACCTCGAACTGATTTCACCTAGTGGATTTGTGTTTAGAGGAAACAATCTTGTAGAAAGCTGGTCCGAACCAGGTGAGTCTACCTACAGCACTTTTGATACAAACGGTGATGGTTGGGACAACGTCAACAATGTTGAAAATATCAATCTTCATACGGATCTTATGGAGACCGGGACCTACACTGTAAGGGTTATCGGTCATAATATCCCCTCAGATGCAAATAATGATGGTCTTCCTAATCAGGATTATTCTTTAGTCATGTACAATGCAGTGGAGTCCCCTACTGAACATAAACCCTTTCCACCTACTGACCCTGATCCATCAGATGGAGCGACAGGAATTCCAACTGAAATAGAGCTAAGTGTTTATGCGGAACATGAAGTCGATGATGATATGGATGTGTACTTCTACGATGCTTCTGATGACAGTTTGATCGGTACAGATAGCGATGTTACAAGTGGAAGTCGTGCTTATACATCGTGGGATGGTTTAGATAATGATAATACATACCAATGGTACACCGTTGCAGATGACGGTTCTCAGACTTCAATTTCAGATACTTGGAGTTTTACTACAGAGATAGAAAATTTTACATTAACTATAAACTCATCTGAGGGAGGCCAAGTTACAGAACCTGGAGAAAGTATTTACGAATACAATTCTGGCGAGGTGGTTTACCTTGAAGCGGTGCCCGAAAATGACTATCTATTTTTAGAATGGATTGGAGCCAATGAAACTATAGAGGATACTAAGGACAATCAAACACATATCACCATAAATTCCGATTATTCTATAAAGGCTGAATTCGAAGCTATCGAGGTCTCCGAAGTTTTTATTCATCCAGACGATAATCAAACCCTAGAAGCGGGAGAAGAGTTAGAGTTCGGAGCAGAGGCCTATGATCAATACGGCAATATGATCACCGATGATCTAGACGATTTTCAATGGCAGAATGCCGATTCAGGTGTTTTCTATGAAGTTGCTACTGGTGGGTATGATGTGAGTGCAACTTATGATGGTGTAAAGTCAAATACTATATATGTTACGGTAGAACCATCTGAAGCTGTAGGGATAGATATATCACCAGACCCAACTAATATAATTGCAGGAGATTCACAGGAATATATCGCAACTGCATTTGATAAGTGGGGTAACGAATTTGATGTAACTGAGAATATAGTTTGGTCCGATGATGTTGAACCTTCAGAGGGTTCTCAATGGGAAAAAAATATCATCGCGGTCGAGGTGGCTGGTAAATGGGATGTTACAGGTGAATATGAAAATTTAACTGGAAAAATTTTGACTGATGCTGTGGAGTTGATAGTCGAGCATAATGATGTAAATTATGTGGAGGTATTTCCTGGCGAGGATTTTTTTACAAAAGCGGGAGAAGAAATAATGTTCCAGGCGAAAGCCTATGACGAGTATGATAATCTGATAACAAAAAGGCAGGAAGATTTTGATTGGATTAATGCAGAAAACGGTTTTTTTTACAAAACCATCATAGGTGAATACAATGTAAGCGCAGTTTACAATGGGGTTACTTCAAACGTAACAACTATATTTGTAGAACCGGGGTCGGTTGATATTGTCGAAATAAACCCTGTTGAGGATAAAACAGTTTTATCAGGAACCGAATTGAATTTTACTGCCAAAGCTTATGACGAATATAATAATCTGATAACAAACGATGTGAAAGATTTTACCTGGAGTAACATCTCAGAGTTAGATAACCATAGAAATGCAGCGGTTTTTTATGAAAAATCAAAAGGAGATTATCACGTAAAAGCTACGTATGAAAATGTAAGTTCAACTGTTGCTAGGATTACCGTGACCCCATTTAGTTTGACTATTGAGTCTACAACTGGAGGTTATGCTATAGAACCAGATGAAGGTACGTCAGAATTTGAGTATGGGACCGTTGTCGACCTTAAGGCAAAAGCGGATGACGGGTATCATTTTCTAAGATGGAGTGGCGATAATACTACCATAGATGATGTGGCAATTAACCAGACTACTATAAAGATTCTAGATAATTACAGTATAGAAGTCCAGTTCAAAATTAATACTTACACATTAGAGATATCGTCGACTACTGGAGGAACTGTTGTAGAACCTGGTGAGGGGAAATTTGAGTATGAATATGGGACAGTGGTAAATTTAGAGGCTTTAGCGGATGATGGTTATAAATTCGTTAATTGGACTAGTAGTGAAACAAATGGCGAAGAAACTATGAGCTTACTTATCGATGGAGATAAGGAGATCAGGGCTAACTTTGATGAGGATGAAGAAAGAGATGGCATATCGGGCTTATTAGCAGTTCTCGCATTACTCGGTGCAATTACAGCGATTGTCATCTACATCATCTATAAAAGAAGATATAGCAAATAATTGATTTTATAACGCTGTAATTTTAAATGAACTAAATTCCAACTTCAATTAAATTGTTTAACAGTGATTTGATTCGATGTAGGATCGTAAATGACAACTTTAGCAGGATCCGGTTGAATGTCACGCATTTTCTGATACTCGGTTTGATCCTGCCAAGTAGATGAGTTTATCATTATAGTACCGTGATATTCTTCCACCTGTGTTTTATGGATATGACCTGTAACAAATATATCGGGAAGATCATCGATAACCAGTAGATCTTCTTTTTCTGGTGCGATCGGTGTTTTTTCACCATAAACTGGTACTAGATGCCTTCTTTCCAACATCTCAATCATAGCGGTAGCCGGATGATCGGTATCAACATGATTGAGCTTATCAGAAAGATCGTTTATACTCCTCCCGTGGTACATCAGTATCTTCAATCCCTCTATAGTTATAAACGCTGGATTTCCATAGAACCTAACGTTTTCAGGGAACATATTTTGAACTTTTTCAGGTAAGCAGGGTTGCGGTTCGGGGTTCCTAGAGATATCGTGATTTCCCGGTATAGTTATAATAACTATATCCTCTGGTAACTTCTTTATCATCTTTGCAAATTCTCTGTACTGTTCGTAGATATCTAGGATCTCAAGTTCATCTTCTTGATTAGGAAAGATACCGATACCGTCTATCAGATCTCCCGAAACTATAACGTATTGGATACCCCTAGCTTTATCGTTATCAGAGTTCAGCCATCCGGCAAATTTTTCCCATTTATCTTTTAGGAACGTGTTACTGCCAACGTGCACATCTCCGATAAATGCGATCTTTCCACTGAAGTCGTTATGGGTTTTTGGTCTAATTTTAGGTACCCCTGGTCTGATGATTTCTTCGATGGAAAAAGTGACGTCAAAATCTTTTCTCTTCTCCCACACACTTCCAACAGCTAGGATGACCTCATCTTCAAGTAGATTTTTTTTATAAGCTGGATTATCAGAAGAAATGAAACCACGCATAGTCCCAGTTGGATCTTCCAATTTTAGTATTTTGTTACCGTTATTTGTTTCATAGATATCCCCAACCATCGCGATAATTTTAGCATCACCAGTTCTTTTTTTGGCGGAGGCAACATCTATCACCCCTTTACCTTCCCTTCTTGTAGACAGAATCGACCTAATTTTTTCATATCTGTTGTTAAAATACTTAGCAAAATCATCTATAACTCCTGTACAAGTGGAGTTCCCTGTTATATCTCTTATCACTTCGATATTTTCACAGAGAGATGTAATATCATTTATCTCATTTCTTACTTCGCTGCACGTTTCAGGAGATTTTTCTAGTCCGCTTCCTTTTTCAACAAAAGATTCAATAGTGTCTCTACATATCGGAAAGGGAAGATTCTTTTTTTCCTCTAAAATATTATCTACGATAGAACTAGGATCCTCCTGCCCTTCAAGATACTTCCATGCACAGGGGGAGATCAATGTATTTTTTTCTGCGACTTTCCGGAGTATTTTCTCGTGCATCCCGATCATTAACACACATCTAAGATATGATAGATAAGTCTTTTTAAATCTGTGTTATCATTATGAAAATAACAATATTTTTTGAGATCTGTTTAATTTCATTAACTAAAACTCGATCCATATACCTTCTATAGGTCTTTTAGGAACTTTAAGTACACCGCCTTCGTGATAATACTCAACTTTCTCGTCACTCTGTACGACCTCTGGTTCCTCGTCGGGATAACCTAGTGCAACCAGATATACTATTTTATGATCGCTAGGGATTGGTAACAGTTCTTGTAGTTTTTCTCTGTCAATACTGCCCAATATGCAGGAACCGACCCCTTCGTTCCAAGCTGTTAAACATATGCTTTGAGCTGCTATCCCGGCGTCTATATCCCATCCGTAATCTTCCTTTTTTAATATCCCGATATAGGCCCTTGGCATTTCTGTTTCATCCGGTTCCCAATCAAGGTATCCGGCCCACTTAGTACATGAAAAAACCTCTTCTAGTTTCTTCGTAATAGTTATAAATTTCAAAGGTTGTTTATTAGCAGCTGAGGGCGACAATCTGCCGGCATTTACACATTTTTCCAATACAGTGCTGGGAATCGATTTGTCTTTGAACTTTCGAATACTTCTCCTCTCTTTTATAGTTAAATATGTGTCCATCTTACCAACTTCAAATAAAATCATTCTTTTATATCTTTTACTCATGAACTAATCAAAACTCAAATATCGGGCAAACTCTTTTATATCTTAGTAAATCTACATGGGATATATACCAAATTGTTTCCCCATGGTGAAAAACATGTATAAGAGCGAAAAGCAACTTTCGAAAATTTTGAGCTTGACGATATTATTTTTGCTTGTGACTGGTATACTTGTTCCGGTTATGAGTGAAACAAAAGGATACGGTTCACATCCTGAAATTGACGCAGAGGAAGCTACCGATGATATTGAACCTTTTTCAGATGACGAATGGCTAATTACAGAAACTGTGTATGTGAACAGTTCTAGACAGATCGATAGTCATATAACTATAACAGGTGAAGGTGAATTAATTATAAACGATTCTACCTTGACTTTATTGATAGATGAATATCATCCTTGGAAAATTGAGATACTGGATGGTGGAAGACTTGAATTATGGAACAGCGTAATAACCACTAAATTAAGGAACGATGGTGATGTATTAAGACCATATCTTAAAACCAATATATCAGCTCAAAACGGATCTGAAATTTTGATGGAAGAAAACTCAGAATTTAAATTCCCCGGTTGGGTATTCATAGAAAATTCTGATTTTACCATGAGGAAATCATCTTTTGAGAGTTTAGATGAAGTTCCAGATTATGATGGGATAGAGGAGAAAAATAATGATGACTGTCCTAGATTTACAGCACTGAATGGTTCATCTATACTGATAGAAGATTCCGAGATAAATGATTACTATAGTTTTAGTAGAGATGGTGATGATAAAATGGTTTGGAGGACCTTTGAAGATAATTTAGAAACTGAAGAAGGAGAATACGTGTTAGGACCTAATAAAACACTCGAAATTGATGAATGGTATCTAGACGACGCCGATTTCCCGTTTGGAGTTCATGATTATATCGATCCTTATAACCGGATCAGCGCATTAGCAATAGAGATAACATATTCTACTGAAGATAACTATACAGTATCAAGTCCTTTGAATTATTCTGTAAACGATGAATGGAAAGAGGCTTTGATCATTGGACCCCAGGGTACTGAAGAAACCTTTTCTAGTGATATTTGGGAACTTGATTTAGATAGCTTCTATAGGGGCGAAGAAAATTATCTCAAAGATCTAAGTATCAATCTTACAAATCAGGAGATCTCTGATAATAATAATAAGAGCATTATCATAAGTGAAATAAATTTAGTTTCGGAATACAATAATGACATCTATATAAGGGATTCTGAGATGACTGTGATCAACAGTCATATAGACGTAGATTATAATGCAGCCCAACCTGATCCAACCGATGACGACTCAATCACAACTGATGAAACTTGGATGCAGGATGCCAACCTTGAACGCAGGGCTATACGGTTGATCGATTCAGATTTTAGATCCTATGGGGTTTACCCTCAAGATGAATGGTCCCCTGACGGAGATCCATTCTTGATCGCTGATGAAAATTCTGAAAACAGAACATGGTACTATCGATGGGTGACCGTAACAGCCCTTGATAGTGCTGGTACTCCTCTTCCGGAAACAAATATAAACATCACTTTAGATGAAAGTTTAAAAGACTTATCAGAGGCACTTTACGATAATGTAGATGAACGAAATGATCTAACTGATAATTTAAAAGCATGGGATTATTTTAATAGAACTGGAAAAGGTTATTATGATCACGAAAATAACACATTCATTACAGGTGAGGACGGACAAGTCACTTTATTTTTGATAAGTGACAGAGTAAATCATCCACAGGACTGGCCAAATACAAGAAGCGTGGGAGACTATTTCATCGAGGGGAAACATGAGGAAGTAGAAACAGCTGATGGGGAGATCAACCTTGAAAACTTCCCTAACATGAATGAAACTGCTACTTTCCACGATTATGATCTAATATTTGATGAGGAGATCCCTCTACCGGACTTCAACATTACAGAAGATGATTTTAGAATTCTTAAAGACGGAATAGAAGTTAGTTTTGTTACAAGAGGCACTGAATTAGAATTGGAAGCTACTGTGAGTAATACCGGAAGAAAGGATGCAGTAGGCAACATAGAATTGGTATTTTATTCTTATTTTGAAGATGAACCTGAATCTGTAATCGTAGAAACCGAAGATCTTGATGGGCTTGAAGCGAATGAAAGTAAAACAAGGTCTGTGTTCTTGGATACTACCGAGATGGATTTGGGAGATTATTTAATTGGCGCTCATGTTGATCCATACGATGATTATGATGAATTGAACACAGATAACAATTTTGCAGATAAAGAGATAACACTCTCTGATAAAGCAAATCTACAGCCATTTGAATTAGCTGCTGATCCTGCAGATACGATAACAGACGGTGAAGATATATCATTCTATGCAGGAATAGAGAACATCGGTGGTACTGATGCACATGATGTAACCGTATCTTTTTATTATGAAGACGGAGAGACCCTTATCGGCAGCGATACTATAGAGGAGATACCCGGGAATGATTCTATCCGATACACTGAATTGGTACTTTGGGAGGACTATCCAGGTCCGGGTGAATATAATGTAACTGTAGTCGTTGATCCTGATAACGATATAGACGAAGTCGACACTACCAATAATGAATTATGGGGAACCTTTACGATACTGAGCACGGCTGAATTATTTATCGATCTTCGGGTAGAACCTGATGATTTATACGAAGATGAAACAGTAGATATCACGGGTACAATCAATAATACTGGAGAAACAATTTCATCGGATATAGATGTATATTTTTATTTAGATGAAGGCACAGAATATGAGGATCTTATACATTCAGAATTCGTTCCAGGTATTGAGGGAGGTGACACCGTCACCTTTGATTACCAATGGACTGCTGAGATGGTCAGTGGTGAATTGAGTGAAACCCGCACTATTTCTATGATCATAGAACCCGAAGATGAAGGACAGATCGAAGAACCTAGAAAGGATGTACCCATAGATCTCATGAAACCTGCTCATATCTCTTTAGTTGAAGATGATATATCATTCGATGATGAATTATCGGAAATAGGAAAGATGCTTAACATAAGCGCAGAGGTATGGAATTCGGGTGGTGCTGAAGCCACTGTAGATGTATCGTTCTACGATGGTTTCCCCGGAGAAGATAGTTTGATAGACGCCGAAGCTGATTTGGAGATAGACCCTGATTCACATGTGATTGTGGAAGTAGAATGGACCCCTGAAACCAGAGGAAATCGTGATATTCATGTGATCGTAGAACATGGAGACGAGATCATCCAAGCCGTAGTTACTAAACCTATCTTCAGCGTAGATTATAGTGAAGATCTGATTATAGGTGGTGAAGGATTTCCGGAGTATGAACAGATATCAGTGGGACGGGATATAGGTGGTTTTGTTTTAGTTCAGGATTCAGGAGTTCTTGAGATAGTCGGTCCAAACGCGGGTATCGAACTGGTGATGAATCAAGACAATAGATACAATGTTATTGTACAAGATCAAGGGTCATTGAAGATCGAGAATGGGCAATTAAGTTCAGACCATAATTTCAATCTTAATCTAGAAGATGAATCCGAGTTAGTTTTAGGAGATAATAGTGTTGTCTCTGATACAGTGAATCTAAATGCTAGAGATAACTCCCAAGTAAGTATATCTCATACTACATTCCACGGGTCTATGGATATCACCTCTGATGTTTTCTACAGTGAAGGAAGTGAGTTCACCTCTCAAGATGTAATGTTAAATCCATCGTATGTTGATATGACTAACAGCACGTTCGAAGTCGATTTAGTTCATTTCCATGATACCGAAGGCAGTTTGACATGGGTCGAAACTGGAGCGATCCAAGCGACTGGTGATTCTGAGATCCAGTTATATAGATGGGTTAAAGCTACAGCACTCAGTCGTACCAGATTAACAATCCAAGGAGCTGAAGTGACTGCTGAGAATCTACAAACGGATTATACGGTTACTGGTATAACCGACAGCGATGGAGTTGCTACTTTAAGAGTGCTTACTGATATAATTACAAAGGATGGAGCCTCGATCAGAAACTCCTATCGATTTAGTGCTAGCTATGTTCCTGAAGGTACAGATGACGAATATGAAGTTGAATTCCAGGAGAGTTTACCACGTTATAACAGTCAAGAATATATTATCGAATTAGATATGCACTTAGAAGACCTTGCTATACCTGATCTAAGTATAAGTCAAGAAGATATCTATGCTGATAGAGATGAAATCAGTATAAATGAAGAGGTTTGGATATTTGCAGATATTGAGAATGTTGGTGAAACGGAAGCAGAAGGAGTTGATGTATACTTTTATATCGATCAAACAGATGAGTTAATAGGTGTCGATAATTTAGATTCAGTTCCTACTGAAGGTTACTCTACTGCGAGTGTGACTTGGACTGCTGAGATGACCGATGAAACCATGGCTACCGAGGATATCGATATCAGAGTTTGGATAGATCCTGATGTTGAACCTATACAGGATCCGAATTTGGCTAACAATGAAGCTGTGACTACATTAACAGTTAGATCTCCTCCGATTACTGAGTTTGACTCAGATATAATACTATGGAGAGACGGAACTCAGCTTACCGAGGAGGACCAAATAGTAGAAAGGGACGATCTAATAATCAATATAAGACTTACAAACATAGGCGGTTCAGACCTGGTGGATGGGACTTTGAACATTTCAATATCCGGCGATGAACTTATCAAAGATAATGTTAGCATAGAAAGCGGTGACGTTCTAAATTATACATACGAATGGAACGTCAGGATGCGCGGTCAACAGAACATTCAGGTATGGTATAATTCATCAGCTATAGATCCAGCTTCTAGTTCATATACCAATAGAACCATAAACATAGCAAATATGGATCTCGAATTTACTGGTGTTTCTTTACTTGAAACTGAACCGGGTGCAGATAAGGTAATACAAGGGACTTTAGTTAGAGGAGATGGTACAGGCATATCAGGCATAGATATACACGCTTATTTGATAGACGAAGATGGTCAGATCGCTCAAGATGCTACGATCACATCTGGTGATGGTGGAGACTTTATCATGGAGATACCGGAACCTGCTAGAGAAGGCAGATACAGCCTAAGTCTCGAAGCTGATTACCCGGATGCTGAGAGAATACCCACAGGCCAGAGTATCGAGGTCGGAGAGCCTGTTGAAACAGGTATTCCACTATGGATGATAATAGCGGTAATAGGTGCTATCGCCGGCGGAAGCGTCGGAGGTATATTTGCATACATGAAGATCAAAGGACCTGGAGAATGGGTAGAATGTGGTAACTGTGGTACTACCATACCGTCGGATGTTCAAGAATGTCCGGAATGTGGTGTAGAATTTGAAACTGAAAAAGTGAAATGCAGTGAATGTGGAGAATGGATACCATATGACTCAGATGAATGTCCAAATTGTGGTTCTCAATTCATAAAAACAGGTGAAGAGGTACAAGATTACGAGGAAACTATGAAACAACAATATGAAAATTATGTGGAGAAATATAAGTCTAAAGCAAAAGTAGAGCTTGGAGAAGAGTTTACAGAGGAAGAATTCATGGACTGGTGGCAGGAACAACCATCTTACATAACCTTCGATGAATGGCTTGAGAGAGAAGAAGCTAGAAGAAAAGAAGGTGGAATAGAGTGTCCCGAGTGCGGTGCATTGAATAGTGTTGATGATGCTATCTGTCAGAAATGTGGTAGCACTTTGATCACTTTGGATGAGGATATGGATGAAGAGGACATCGATGTCGATCTTGAAGAAACTGAAGCTTCATTAGATCTCGAAGTAGAAACAGACGAAGAATTCGACGAAGATTTATCAGATGAACCTGACGATGAGTTCGAAGAAGAGGATCCTGAAGAAGAGGAACCTGAAGAAGAGGAATCACAGGATAAACAAAAGAAGAAAGTAGTTGCGAAGAAAGTCAAGAAAAAACCAAAGAAAGTAGTGAAGAAGAAGGTCAAAAAGAAAGCCAAGAAAAAAGAGGATGAATAATCTTCTTTTCTAAACCCCTTTATTTTTTAATATCTATTTTTTTAGTTTATTCTGTAGAAACGATAGAGATAGTTGGACCTTCTAAGTGTTGTCTTGTGGCACGGTCCATCGAGTCCCACAGATAGTCAAGTAATCGCCTTCCGTTTTCTTAAGAAACCCCTATAGACTACGCTTTGCTATAGAGATCAAAGCTGATAGATCAGGATAATATTCAGTCACGGGACTGTCATCGTTCGTGCATCGGAACAGGTTGCCTTAACTGACTCTTTTTCGTACACAGTGATGACCATTTCTTAGAGATGTTCTCAAATTTTACATATATCACAGGTACCCTTTCTTCAGCGGCCTTGTATCCTATCTTCCCTTGCAACTTTCTGAAAGCACATGAATGTAGTCCTTCGTTCATACCTGCTGTAGTCACCGTGATCGAAATCTATTCTTCACAGTATGCCACTCCCTGCGGAATCGCTTACACTCGTTACCACCCTATATTTCCCATTCTCCAGTGTCAACACTGCCATTCAGAGAATATCCATCTAAAAGCGTTCCTCGCCTACGTCGAGACCTAACTGTGTGGTAAACTAACTTGGATTCTACACCTAAACCTCGTATTACACAATAAGATACAACGATTATGAATCTTACAAACTCAGATGGTATACAATTGTTTATTCCTAAGTTGATACTTTCATATTTATTGTTGAGTACGTGACGGACAAGTTGATGACATTATTATCTTCAAAGTCAAGTGTTATAACATCTTCATCTGTGTTAGGTGTTAGGTCTAACCACCGTTCCCATCCACCTGTGTTCTCAGTAGCTATCTCTATAACCACGTTTTCAGGATTACTATATGATATCCTACTAGTACCCCATAACTCTGTGATCACTCCGATATTTCTAGAACCACCTAGTCTGGTTTCCTCTCCCTGTATATCGATTATATGGATATTGATAGTATAATTCCCATCCTCTTCTTCTATCGAGATCTGAGGAGGTGCCCTCACGATCGAGTCCTCTTCTTGTTGTAGGAGTATGGCACCATTTTCATAAACGATAGTTTGTTGTTCGAAATACCTATTTCTTGCTTCTAAAGATAGAGTGCCACTACCTTCAAATTCACGGGAACGCCCACCATTCGCTTCATTGAAATTGAGAGTCATACCTCCATCTTCTGGCAGTAAACGGATCACCCCCATAGTACGGCTTGCGAATAAAGGAACCCCTTCAGCACCAAGTGTTACAGTATTATACATTGAATAATCTTCCTGTTGATTCATTACAAGTGTATCTACCGTACTTTTTATCTGAGTGAACTGCCCCATAGCATGATCTACATGATAAGCTTCCTTGTCTTCCATCCATATCGGAATATATTGCTGAGTAATAAGAGATAATAGACTGAGAAAAACTAATAATGCCATAATCGTGCCTACAGTAGTTGCTACACCATCGTCCGAATCCGATATTTCACGTCTGCGACACCTTCTTTTATTCATATTTTCCATAAACAACACCTTTAATCTTCTTCTAAACCCTTTTTTACCATTTCCATAACTCCGTCTTTATCCTTGTAATAAGAGGATATTATATGGGCAAATTCTTGGTAATTATTGATTTCATTTTTATCCATGTATTCAAGGACCATCTTTCTTCGTTTTACCTCTCTTTCCATCTCCCTCGAAGTCCAATTCTTAGATTCACCCACTTTACTATAAACGTAACTATGTCCACTATAATTGAACGAATCATCGGCGGGGTTCCAAGTATAAGCCTTGTTTGTGATCAGTTCATTGGTATCAGGATCCACACCTACGATCTCTGTTATGGCTTTGATACGTCGAACCATCTTAGTCCCTACTTTGACTTTGGCCTGTAATAATACGACATCCAAAGCTCCTACAAGATTTCTCGGTAGGTTGATCGGATCGTTTTCCATCCTATTCACCATAGTCTGGACATCGTCTGCGTGGAAGGTCGTGTATGCACTTTTACCTGTGGCCATGGCCTGGAAAACAACATAAGCTTCCTCACCTCTTACCTCACCGACCATCATATATTGGGGTCTCTGTCTGAGGGCTGCTTGAAGAAGTTGGAACATGTCTACCTCCCCGGCCCTTTGCCCGGATTCGTCAGTCTCTCCAAATCCGCTCCTTGTGAGAAGTGGGACCCAATTATCGTGAGGTAAATTCAGTTCTCTCGTATCTTCAATACTAACGATCTTCATCTGTGGGGGGATGAATAAAAGGATAGCGTTAAGCGTGGTAGTTTTACCCGATGCTGTGCCTCCACATATCAACATGGATTGACCATTTTCTATAGCTATCCAGGCATAGGCCATCATCTCTGGGTTGAATGTTTTAAAATGGGTGAGGTCGATAGGGGTAAAAGGATCTTCTTCGAATCGACGTATAGTAAAAGATGAACCTTTTTGTGTTACATGGGTACCGAGTGTTTCTTGTAACCTTGAACCGTCTGGCATGGTAGCATCCAGCATCGGATCAGAAACTGAGATATGTTTCCCACTTCTTTGCGCAAGCCAAACAACAAAATTATCCAATTCTGCTGCAGATTCAAAAACAATATTGGACTTCATGGAACCATATTTCCGGTGAAAAACGTATATCGGTATATTAGTTCCATCACATGAAATATCTTCAGGGTCAACATCATTCATCACCACATCCATGGGACCGAAACCTAAGAAATCTCTACTTACATAATACATTATCCTTTTTTCAGAGACCTCTCTTAGATTTATATCCAATTTTTTCAAGATATCTCTTACTTTATCTTTAAGATGTTCCTCTTTCTCTTCTTTAGTTTCTAAATCTACCATCTCGAATTCTTCTATGAGCTTGTCTTTAATCGTTTCAAGAACAGCCTCTTCGTCTTCATCTAAAGATGGCTCAATGACTTCATATATGTATTCATTAGAAGTATTGTCATATTTTATTCTAACATAAGAATATGGGTCGTCTACAGGATTTATTTCGATCTCTTTCATATCCTCGTCGGCTAATTTTGGAATTTTTGTTATTTCCTCATCTAGTTCTGAGTCTTCTTGGTCCATAGAACGAGGCATGTACACCTTTTTTGGTTTTTTATTTAAGGTGAGCGAACTCAATTTTCTTTGTATTTTATCTCCTATTACTGACATATTTATCATCTCACGCCATCAATTCTATACCACCGAACATTATTCTCAATGCTACGAAACCTATCAAAGTGAGTATAAATGTGTGTTTCATACCTTCAGCGATCCTACCAGTCTGTAAAACACCTGCTACAATGCCATCTCCAATACTGTGTGCGAAAACAGCTAACGTAAATATAAATCGGATCGTCGGAATAATATCTACTCTGATCTCAGCTCCTCCCATACCTCCACCGGCCATATCATCAACGTCTTCTACTGCATCTCCTTCCATTTGGGCACCGGCTTCCGCCATCTGGGCAAGGAATTGGGTATTTAAGATAATAATCACGACGATGAAAACTGCAAATGATATATAGATAACAGCAAGGTAAGATGTCATAGCGATCCTCTGTTCGTCCTCTGAAAGATGGACTTGTTTAGTATCTCTAGAGACCATACCTAAAACATCTGCAACATTACCTCCTGCATCGTTTGCTTTAATGATTATTGCAACGACCCTATTAACGAGAGGGGTGTCAACTCTATCTGAAAAAAGCTCTAGGGCTTGTGATGCAGGTATACCCCATTCAATTTGTGCTGCCATCTTCTCTATTTCGGGAGTTAACTTACCATATCTACCTGAAGCCGATACAACGATTGCATCAGCTAGGGTCATACCGAACCTTCCTGCTTCTGCGACATCTCTAAGGAAATCAGGAAGTCTTCTTTCTATCTGCTTTATCTCATTCTGTTTATAACTAACGTAGAAACCGAAAGGACCAAAGAAACCCATACTTGCTATCATAGCCCAATCTATAGGTTCAAGGGGTATGGGAGCGGCATCGATCAAGTTCAGGATCATGATGAATACCATCACTCCAGCTAAAACACCTGAGATGATGAGTATCTCTCTCGTTTTACCGAGTTTCATCATTTTTTCGAATGCTGTTTCTTGTTCATGTTTTGCCATTTTATCATCAATCCTGGTTTATCAACCAAATTATCATTATGAAACCGAGCTGAGCCCCGGGTATCATGATTCCAACTACTCCATAAAGTAGTGGTATAGGATCACCTCCACCCATGCCCCCCATCAAAGCCATTATTGCCATTATGACGACAAGGAAGAGTGGAAATGCCACAACAACAGTTACGAAACTTTCAGCCATCATACCTAGCGTTTCCATGTTTTGTTGAACTACCAATTTTCTTTCTTCTTGGTACTCTTGTAATTTATTTGTAAAGTAAGGTTTTAGTTTACCACCCGAACTTGAAGTTGTGATAACACCTTGTATAAAGTCACGGAATTTCTCGGATGGCGTTCTATCTGCTGCCCTTTGAAGGGCTGTAAGTATATCTATTCCAAGGAGTTCAGTATCTCTTGTGATCCAATCGGCTTCTTTCTGTACTTCTCCATAAAGAGGTTGTTTTGATAACTCTTTAAAAATAAGGTCTATGTTGATGTTAGCTGAAGCCATAGATGCGATAAAACTCATAGCGTCAGGTAGTTTCTTATCGATCTTTTTACCTCTACTGTTTGCCTTCATACCAGGGGACGCCATCAAACCAAAATAAGTGCCTACAGGTGCTATAACAGCAACTAGAGCACCAGCTCCGAAAAGCAACCATCCTAAGTTCAAGAAAGCGTCTAGAATAGGGCCTATAAAGATACCTGCAATACCCCCACCGACAAGTGCTAATATGGTGCTCATCCAAACAAAAGCTATGTATTCTTCGACCCTAATCTTCATCTGAGCAGCTAGCAAGTCATCTTCAAGGTTTTGATTTTCTATACCCTTCTTCTTAACTATAGGTCCTAGAAATTTCCAACAAAATTTTTGATATGGTGAGAGGTCTAAATATTCGGGAACGGCTGATTTTGGAAGTTTTATCATATGCGGACCGTACTTTTCGATTTTATCACTTGGTTTGGTCCTTTTAGTTTTTAGAAAACTATCTTTACTCACCTTCAGTTTATCGAAAGCGTTTTCTATTTCTACCATCAGCTTTCACCTCTGATACGAGCTAATGTTTCTTCAGGTTCTTTATAATAAGCTGTTACTATCTTTGATATCTCTCGATAATCTACCATATCTTTATCATCCATATACTCGATCACTTCTATACGGTTATTGAATTCTTCATTCATCTCTTCTTGAGTTAGGTTCTGCATTTCACAGATAGTGTCGAAATTAAAACTATGGCCTTTATAATTGTAACTGTCTGTTTTTCTATCCCATTCGAATACCGTATTTGTCACTAGTTCATCGCTCTCTGCTTCGAACATGACTAATTCAGTAACTTCCTGAATTCGTCTAACTTCCTCACCTTTGATTCTTGCAAACGTTTGGATTATCACAAAGGACAGAGCTGTAAGAAGAACCCTAGGACAATTTATAGGAGGGTTCTCTAGCCTATGGACCATGGACTCCACCGAATCTGCATGCATGGTTGAATAAGTAGTATGGCCTGTTGCCATGGCCTGGAACATAGTATGAGCTTCTCGACCTCTAACTTCTCCAACTATTATGTAATCAGGTCTTTGTCTGAGAGCGTTACGAACCAGATCATACATAGTAACCTCGCCTTGGCTCCTACCCCCTTTACTTTCTCCAGAACCCGTTCTTGTAGTACTAGGTATCCAATTTTCATGAGGTAGATTGATCTCTCTCGTATCTTCTAGTGAAACAATTTTTAGGCTTGGAGGTATGAAAAGAGTTGCACAATTAAGGGTTGAAGTTTTACCTGAAGCAGTTCCACCAGCAACTATCATAGACATACCATTTTCGACCATCAACCACATATAAGCGACCATCTCAGCAGATGCAGTATTATATTGTATTAATTTGATAGGCGTAAAAGGTTCTTCTTTGAAACGTCTAATAGTTATAGAAGAACCCCTGGTAGAAACTTCCTTTGCATAGGTTGCTTGAACTCTATGTCCTTCTCCAGTAGTTCCATCAAGTATAGGAGTTGAAACTGATACCTGTTTTCCACATCTTTGACCTAGCTGAATTATATAATTATTGAGCCTTTGTTCTTCTTTGAATCGCACAGTTGTTCTTATCGATTCATACTTTGCGTGGTAGATGAAAATAGGTATGTCGATGCCATCGCAAGAGATATCCTCCACACTTTCATCGCTCATCAATATATCCAATGGACCATATCTAACATAATCTCTTAAAATATAATATATCAATCTCTTTTCAGATTTCTCAGGGATATTTAATGATCTACTCCTTATGAAACTTTCAACACTTTCCTTAAGGAACTCTTCCTTATCTTTACTTTCCATACTTTCCCAATCAAAAGTAAGAGTTCTATCTAAAGTATCTTTTATTAATTCTAAGTATTGTCTTTCCTTATCGGTTAGAGTAGGTTCGATCCCCTCGTAAATATGCTCTTTTCTTTCGTCATCATAGATTATCCTCGCATAAGCAAAAGGTTCTCGGATAGGTATGATCTCTTCAACCTTTATGGTCTCTTTTTCAACTTCTGGAATCTTAGTATATTCAGATATCCATTCACCCTCTCCAGATAATATGCCTTCCTCTATTTTTTCTTGGGATTTAGGCAGCATTATCTTTCTAGGCTTCTTCTCTTTTCCCAAAGCCATATTGAAAAGATTTGAAATTTTATATAATGGGTTGACTTTATTTTTTTGGTTTTTGCTTTTTCCTGTATCGGCCATCAAGACCACGCACCTCAATAAACATACGATTGTAAAAGAACTTTTCCCTCATTTACAAAAAGGTATTCTAATTCTCACGCGCATGCTTATGTATATTGGAATGAAAATTAGCATGAAATCGGTATTTAAACCTGTTGATTAGTTACTAAACCTTGTTTTTCAGGATTTCTTTACGATGTCCAATCATCTAAAACATTTTCACTCTCCTCAGGCCCTCTCGCGAAAATAACATCGCCACGTTTTAAACGAAGATCTTTACTTGGATCATATGCCCAACTATTTTTTCTCCTGACAGCGATTACTTTCATTCCGATCTTAGTTCCCATGTGAGTTTCATTCAATGTTTTACCATCGAGATATGAACCTTCCCCTATTATACGGCGCACCATTATTTCATCGGATTCACGCATACTTTTCTTAACCACTGGATGAAGATCGATGTCTCTGAGGACTACATCAGCTATATCTAGAGCAGCATCGGCGAACCTTTCGATGGAATCAGCTACTTTAAGAGCTATCTTATCTCTTTTAATGTCTTTATCTTCAATACATCTAACTAATATTTTATCGATGATCTCCTCGTATAATCTATCGATGCGGTCTTCAAGCTCGATCACCTCTTCAGCTATGTCTTTATTTTGGAACAGAACTGAAGAATAAGCCAGGTCTAACATGAGTTCAGATATGTTTTTCATTTCGATAAGATCCTCTTCAACTTTTTTCATTTTTTCAGCTCCTTCCATGGTTTCTTTCCAAGGGCTAGATCGTTTAGATTTTCATATCCCTCAATTATCCCGCTAACGACTAACAGGTCCCCGCCTTGGATGGAATTCTCTCCATTAGGACCATATATCCAATGCCCTCTCCTTCGGATAGCTATCACTCTAACACCTGTTACTGATTCAATAGCTAACTCACCTATTTTCTTGTTGACCATACTCGATGAATCTGCAACTCGAACCGTATTGATTATCTCGTCGGCCTTCTCAAATATATGTGGAAGAAGAGTATCAAGTCCATCCTCAACGTTTAAAAGTTCTACCATATCTTCTGCAGCATCGGATATTTTCTCCGCTGAAGAAGCTATCTGAAGTATACCACTCAACTGTTTAGCATCTTCGATATTCCTAGCACTTAGCATGGTTTTTAATCGGATAAGATACATCATCTTATCCATCTCGGATTCGATGTGACCGACTTCATCAGCAAGATCTTTGTTGGTGTATACAACTGCGGCATAAGCAAGATCAGCGATCAGTTCTGAGTAATCTTTCATTTCAGTTAGTAGCTCTCTAACGTTCTTATCTTCATATCTTAAAATTTCATGCTCGAGATCTTCATTTTTCGGAATTTTTTTCAAATTATCACCACCAACCATACCATAAAGAATATGGAAATTATACTTAAAAGGTCCGCTAAAGTAGTTAACACAGGGATTACCATATTATCTGGATCCAATTGCTTCTTATAGGAGATCAAGGCCACCGTAATAGTGATCATCATGGTTCCAACGGTAATAATAATCCCCGACCCCAAAATTACCAATATTAGGTTCAATGCAGTTGTACCTAGATTTATAACCGTACTGGAAGCAGCAACACCTAGCGCAACTGTTGAAAAAGTGATCAGACCCATTAGAATAGTGATGAACATGTTTTCGGTCAGTTCTCTATCTTTGATATGGGCCTCAATATAACCTGAGTGGAATCCTGAACTAACTCTAGAGGCTAATACACATCCGAGATTTCCTCCTAGGTCATTCATCAAAGGTACTAAAAAAAGAAAAACAGGGAATGTTAGCAGATATTCCTCTATAGAATGTAGTACTTGACCCCCTATTATCCCTATGAAAGCCATCAAGACCAACAATGGAAAACTCTCTTTGACGATCTTTTTCCATTCATATCTCAGAGTATCGCCCCCCCAATAAAATATGCAAAGAAGAAAAGTACTAGCAAAGTCAATACATCTCCAACTGTTGTTAGGGCTGGACCACTTAGATTATCAGGGTCTAGATCGTACTTGATCGACATTATGACAGCAAAGTATGATATGAAAGAAAGTAGGACACCGGTTGTAAGGCCCGTGGATATGGATATAATATATATCGCGATAAGAGCTCTTAATTCGATGGTAATCGAAAGAGCAAAACTTGTAAGCCAAAATAGAATAGGCAAGATGGAAGCTAATAGTACACTCAAAGCCACGGTACTTTTGATATTTTCTTTAACCAGGGATGAGCCGAGTCCTCTTTCCATCAGTCCAAGGTGATGTGCAGAGCCCAGCCTTGATCCCATAGTTGAAGATATATTTCCTCTCATATCGATCATAGCAGGTACCAATACTATAAGGCCAGGGACCAAATCGAATATATATTCCATGGAACCCAATACTAAACCTGCAGCCGCACCACCTGCGGCACAGAGGAAAAGAAATGGAAGGCTCTCCTTCATCACCTGGATCTTGTCCATATATCCTCACCATTTATATCAGATGTTCACCCTTATGCGGTATTTTAGTACACAGATATCTTGAATTATTGAATTAAATCAATCCCAACCTAGCTGGCGCATCTCCCTCTCTTCTTTTGTCGCTTTCTTATACATTTTGTAGTGCTTTTTACAGAGGTATGCGTTACCAGCTGCACTGGATGGTTTCACTTTTAGATCAGTCTTTTTTGTTACTTTTCCACCTGGAACCGAGGCCTTCTTTTTCTTGTTACATCCTTCGACATCGCATGTCTTGCCTTTCCTTTTACTCTTTCTCTCGTGTTTCATAGTTTGATAAGTTTAAAATGGATATATTATGTTTTTCCCATCTCTAGATTTGACAATTTTCTGAAATTTGCACTGTTTTGTTTAAAAAATTATTTATACCTCCCTTTATCATGAGTGCGGTAATTCAACCATTAGATGACATAATGGTCATTATGGAGGAACCATACATGAGAAAGAAAACAGTAGGCAAAATCGCTACCGCTCTGGTAATACTTAGCTTAGTATTATCTGGGCTGATGGTACTGCAATTTAGTGCGCGAGCAGATGAACGACATGAAGGTAGAGTAGAAGGAATAATCTCTACAGATGACGGAATAATTCCTCGCGGTTTAGAAGTAAATCTCATAGACCTTTCAGAAAGTATAGTATCTTCCACTGAGACTCGTAGAGGGGGATATTACCAGTTTAAAGGTGTAGATGCGGGTTATTATCGGGTGGAGTTCCCTTCACAATCACATAAGGAACAGAATGTTTATTTCATGGAAAGAAGTGGGATCGATGAAGTAAAAACGGAGACCACGACAGAATTTGATTTAACCGTAGAAAGAAAACCGTTAGAATACAGCGTCGAAGGATATGTTCGTGATGCTGCAGAAGATCCTGTTGAAGGAACTGAGATAACGGTCAGCGATTTGAACAGTGATTACTCTAAAACAGTAGGTCTTCATAACGAAACTACTGGGGAATACAACGTAAAAATCTATGAAGGTAATTTCACAATAACCGCAACAGCACCGGATTATTCAGATATCATGCATGAAGTGGATGTTGAAGAAGATATCACTGACTTCAACATAACTCTTACTGATGTTACCGACACCCATCTCGTAACCGGGTATTTATGGTCCGAAGATGGAGCTGTTAATACACAATTGAGAGTTACGCTGATTCATGAGGAATTAGGAATCTTCAACAAACAAATAGAAGAGGGTCCTTATTTTGAGATCGCTGCTCCTAGAGCTGGGAATTATCATCTTCTAATAGATTCGGACGGTTATCTACCTCATCATCAGGAATTAAATGTGGAGAATATTGTGAATATAGGCAGAACAAGTGCGGTAGAACGAAGTCGAGATGAAATCATCGAAACTAAGATGGAATTTGATGAGAACTGGGATGAATTGACCATAACCCGAGAAAGGACTTATCAACCAGATACTATGATTCAGAGTTTACCTTATTCGAATTTGGGACTTTTAGCTCTTCAGATCGACTTAGCCTATGGCGACGGAAATCTGGAATTAGATAGTAATGAGCTTCAGAATTTCCAAGATGAATTACAATATATAGAATCGAACATACCTTCCTCTCATCGATTGATCCAAGTAGATGGCGTGTCTTATGAGCTAGTCGATATAGAAAAATTCGATCTAGAATTGCCAGAATTGAATGGAGAATCGATAAGCGTTTTCAATCTATTCGATGAGATGACATCTACTTCCACAGCAACTTATGAACCGGTAGAAGATATCGATGTAGAAGATAGTCATGATATCGACTTATATCTAGAACAAGACCACATAGTAGGCAACTTCAGGGATTATTCTTATGAGCTAGATCTACCTAATGGATACGAGAGAACTAATTTCCCAACCAATGTAGATATAAGTGGTTTCACAACTGTATCTATAGATACCTACGAGGGTGTTGGTAGGACCCACGTTGGTTTAGATATTCAACAGACTGAGCAGGGCGAAGTGAATATCATACTAGAAGAAGGTCCAAGAGTTTACTTGAAAGAGATCGAGGAAAACGATGAACTTATAACAGAGTATATCGTCAGACAGGATACTAACGTTACATGTATAGCGGATTTCGTTGATCCAGTAGGAAGTGAAGAAGATGCAGAATACACTTGGTATCTTTATCTTGACGGTGATGAAGATGAAATAGGTACTGGGGAGGAGATAAATCATGTTTTCACTAATACTGGTGAGAGAACGCTTAAAGTAGAAGTTTTTGAAACTGGTGGCCACATAACTACAGATGAGGTAACCGTTTTTGTAGATGGAAGAGCACCTCAAGGTGTAATTGATGGTGACTTCGAGGGCAATGAAAGCGAAGAATTAACTTTCAGTGCTTATGGATTCACAGATGACTCAGGTGAGATCGGTTATTATCAATGGAACTTCACAGATGGATCTGATCCAGTAGAAGGTCCGGATATGTACAATGTGACACACGCATTTGATTTATATGGTACTTATAACGTAAAACTAAACATCACTGATGTTGTTGGAAACTGGGAGATATACGAACGGGAAATAGTTGTTCACGATGTTACACCTCCTGTTCCGTTGTTCAACCTTACTTATCAGACAGAAGACGAAGAAAATATTACCATCCACAGTGATGATCTTGCTGGAGATAGGATAGAACGAAGGTATCCGATCACATTAGATGCATCGGAATCCTACGATCCTGCAGGGTTCGACGAAGAAGTAGGTGAAGTAGAATCTTTTACTTGGTGGATAGAAGAAGATGGTTTCAAACACGAAGATGTGGTGCTAGAAGATTATGAATTCGATGATATTGGAGAATATACAATCAGTTTGAACGTAACCGATGAACACGGAAACTACGAAAACATCACTAGGACTGTAAGGATAGCACTTGGACCTACACCTGATCTTGAGTTGAGCAATCTAAGAGTATCTGGTGAAAAAAGTGTCAACGAGGAACTTACAGTATCCGTCAACGTGACGAACTGGGGAGAACGTGTAGCTGAGGATATCCGCTTAGAATTCTCTGTCGATGGTGAAGATGTACCTATTGCAGACATGACATTTGAGAAAGACGGCGAAGAAACGAATGAAACTATCGATCCAAATGAAATGAAAACAATATCTTTCAAATGGACACCTGAAGAAGACGGTGATATGACTCTAAGTGTAACGATCTATGACGGTGAAGAACCTGAGGAATTACGTGTTGATAACACTTTAGAACTTGATATAAACATAGAACCACCAGCATGGCGCAGGTACATAGTGTACGCATTGGTACCGATAGTCATAATCGGTGTAACTGTAGGATTATACTTCTACAAAGAAAAGTACCAGTAAAAAACCAATAAAACCCTTTTTTTTAATTCTTTTTTCACATCGATACAGGAGTATCGATGCCTAATGTATCTAGTAGACTTTTTAAAGCATATCTGTAAGCAGTTACCAGTATAAGTCTCTCTTTCTTTTTATTAGTAGATTTTAACACATGATGGTCTCTGTAAAATTGGTTGAATTCTGATGCAAGTTCTAGACCATACTTTGCTAATTTATGGGGTGAATTATTCTTCTGAACTTCACTCAATATTCTTGGTAACTTAGCCATGGTTTTGATAAGTTTGACCTCTCCTTCCTCATTCAGTTTACTGAGATCCGTTTTTTCTAGATCTATTTTCTTATCCGATTTATTGAGGATTCCACAGCTTCTAGCATAGGTGTATTGTATGAAAGGTCCTGTATCGCCTTGGAAGTTAAGTGCTTCATCCCACTTAAAATCTATAGGCTTTTCAGGTTGAACTTTAATTATATTGAATCTGACCGCACCCATTCCCACTTTCTCAGAGATATCTTCTATTTGTGTTTTCTTGAGATCATCTCTTCTTTTCAATATTTCATCTTTAGCCTTTTCTTGGGCCGTATCCATGAGATCATCTAATGTCACGTAAATACCCTTACGTGTAGACATCTCCTGCCCTTCAAAGCTCACGAATGAATAGAAAACTAATTCAGGGATAGGTTCTATATCAAGGGCTTTTAAAGATTCTTTCAAAAACTTCCCATGTGATTTATGGTCCTCCCCTAAAACATTGAGAAGGGAATCTGCCCTTTCTGCTTTCCATACGTGGTATGCCAAATCTCTTGCAGGATAAAGATTGGTACCATCATCTCGGGTAAGAAAAGTTCTTCTTCCTTCTTTTTCAAAGAAAAGTGCACCATCCTCTCTTTCACAGCAAACTAACCTTTCTATCTTGCTGATCAATTCATCGACAGAACCATCGACTATAAAATCAGACTCGTTTTTAAAACTGTCTAAGTAGATATTAAGTCGTTCCAAGGACTCAGTAACTCCCTCTAGAACTTTCTCTGCGTTCCTCCTAAATACTTTTAAGATCTCTTCATCTCCCTGCTCCATTTCGTGGATTATACTACGAACCTCGTCTTCTATATCAGAGTTTTCTTCAAGCAGAGAATTAGCTTTCTGATAATACTTAACCATATGATAGTCGATCTTGTTTCGTTCAGGTTCTAAGAGTTCTTCATCTTCTATGTTCAAACTTCCCCATGTAAAGATAGCCATCTGCCTACCTATGTCATTTACAAAATATTGTCTTTCGACATCGAACCCCATCTTATCATACACCCTTGCGAGTGTATCACCGATTATCGGATTCCTAGCTCTTCCCACGTGTAGTGGTCCATTGGGATTAGCGCTTGTATGTTCAAGCGTAATCTTTTCATCCTTGTCAGGGTATGTTCCAAAATGGTCCTTGCATTCTAGACATTTTTTGATGGTTTCTTTAACTAGTCGATGATGATCGATTTTAAAGTTTACATAGGGACCGGTCTGCTCAGCAGTTCCTAGATCTAATTTGATCTTGTCTGAAAGATATTCTGCAATTTGATCGGGTGATCTTTTTAAGTGTTTTGAAAATATGAAGCATGGTACCGCGAAATCCCCTCTTTCCTCATCTGGGATCTCAAGAGGAATATCTAATTCTTCATCTAAATCTAAAGTATTTTTGATCTCACGAATTATTTCATTCTCAAAGTCATCGAGTATATAACCCATATTCCTATCCTCACGATATTCTAAATCTTAGTATTGCTGCTAATCCCCCAAAGGCATCAAGAAGAAGTTTACCTTCTTCGGATTCGTCAGATATAAGTTCAACATCCGAACCGGTCTGATCCGCTCTTTCGTAGAGTTCATCCACAATATCTCTTCTTTCGGAGATCTCTAAAGAGGCGCCGCATTCAGGACAATCCCTCTCTTTTTTTTCATTGGATTTTACGATATGATCGTTATCGTAGTCACATTCAGGACAGTCAACTATGATATGTTCTTTGTTCAGACCTTCAGAGATCAGTAAGGTGTCAACAGCACCAAGTTGTAAAGCACGTTCAACTTCTTCTTCTCCATAGGCTGCTAGACCCCCGTTAGGTTTTTTGATCTCTTCCATGAGCTGATTGATCAATTTCTTTTCTTCCATCACGACGAGTTCTGAAAGAGTATCCTGTGCCTTCTGCATCAACTCTTTTAGGCCGTACTCGTCGGTGTAACCAGTGTTGAACGTATCGATAACGTTGTTTTTTAATTCGTGATGTAGATAATCCCCCTCCACGAATTCCTCTTTGGTTCTACCAGGCCCTCCAACGATAAGGCCCTCGAGATCCTCGGTCAAAAGCAACTTATTCGCCAAGTCTCCTAGTTTCTTAAAGTAGTTGTGAGCAGCCCCTTCTATGAGTCTTTCAAACCTTTGAGCTGACTGACCACCCTTAGAGTGCTTGCTGGGGATCAGAGATTGTATATTTTTTAAAGTATCAACCTTTTTCCCGTGGAGCATACCTATGGTAGCCTCACTCCTATCTACAACTATTAAACCATACTTCTTTTTCTCTCCCATCATCTTTTTCAGGGGTTCTACGTAGAATTCGGAATCACATCGATATCTAAAGGTCTCTATAGGTCTAGGTGGTTCTACGACTTCTGAGATCATCTCGGTTTGATCACCGGTGGCTGAGACATGTCCAACGAAGAAAACGACCCCGTTCTTAGGCGGTTCTTTGAAATATTTCAATTTCGATAGAATCGATTTTAAAGCGCTCTGAACGTGCTTTCTCGTAGATTTGGATTTTATGTTCGAACTCTCTGACATCTCCTCTTTGAGATAACCAGCTACATCTGATATCTGTTTATCTGGAGGTACATATAGAGAGATCAGTTCCGTCCCTCTACCTTTTTCTTCTTTGATCTTATCCAAGGCCTTCTTGAAATCGTATTCTTGACGTTTTGACATCTCCATTTGAAATCAGACCGATTGTTTAGAAGAACAGGGGTATTAAAAAGGTTTCGTAATGCCAGTTAAGAGTGATCTTATAAAATTTTATAAACCCTTCTTAGTTCCCGTGCCCATCGATGTGTTTGAATGAATGATAATGGAAGAATGCTATTGACTGCTATGCTCATTGTACTTTTAGTCACCTCTACCCTCACGCTGATACCCATGAGGTCTACTGGCGATGTAATAATTGTAGATTCGGAAGGCGGAGGAGATCACCTGTACATACAAGATGCCATAGATGAAGCCAAAGCCGGAGATGAGATACAGATTTTATCAGGTGTTTACGAAGAGGATGTATTGGTCGATAAAACTTTGACAATAGAGGGTGAAAAGGGAGTTGTAATTGTCGATGACTATTACGGATTGAAGATAGAAGCAGATGATTGCAACATCCGTAACCTTTCAATTGAGGGATCTGAGATAGGCATCGAGATCGCTGGAGATGGTAACTTTTTGAAAGATATTAGAGTCTCTAAAAACGATAAAGGGATTTTATTTTTTAGATCTGTAGATAACCATTTGAAAGGTTCTAATATTAAGGATTGTAACACAGGTATGTTGTTTTTTGAAGGTAATAATAATACTATTAGTGATAGTACAGTTAGCGCTTCGATACAGCAGGGAATTAGAATATCAAGATCAGATGATACTACGTTGATAAATAATGTAGTGAAATCCTCAGGATATCATTCTTTTTACTTAAGTAGGTCGGATGACGTAAACATCTTTGATAATCATTTTTACGATAATGAAAGAGGAGTTTATATCTTCGAATCTTTCAGGAGTAGTTTTGTTAACAATACACTGGAAAAAGGTCTTAACATCGAAAGCGAGATCAAAGAGGGGTGGGACTCACATGAGATGTATGGAAACGATGTGGGTAGCGGGAAATTGAATTACTATGTCGATGATTCAGCTATCGAAATAGAATCTATGTCAGGACAGATGATATTGGTGAACTGCACGGGTTCATCTATCCGTTACAATGACGTTACCGAAGTTGAGAGCGGTGTTACCCTTGCTTATTCATCCGATAACTCATTGTATGGCAATGATCTTAGAAAGAATCATCGAGGAGTCGATATCTTCAATTCAGAGAATAACACGTTTCATCATAATAATTTTTTGAACAACACATTCCAGGTTCACTCTATTGACGAATCTTCTGGATATAATTCATGGACGGATGGGATGGGAAACGGGAATCACTGGAGCGATTACTCCGGATATGATGATGGAAGTGGAGGTAGGACATCAGAAGATGGAGTAGGTGATACAGAGATACCACATCCATCCGTTGATAAAGGATACGGTTATGATGCTTTAGATCCTGAACCATTGATGGAAGAGGTTTTGAAGTCGGATAGTGTTATCGAACTGAATAATGATTCAAACGGGTGGAATTTTGTTTCATCCGGTATCGAGATGGGAGAAGTAGAGTTAGAAGAATTGTTTAGCTCAATAGATTACGAAAAAGTCATGTATTATTCCGGTGAAGATGATCGTTGGATGAGTTACATTCCGAGCAGAGCAGATCATTTTAATGACCTGATAACACTTGATCGCAGCAGGGGTTTTTGGATAAGAGTTGAAGAACAGCAAGAGTTGAATTTTACAGGTGTTATCCCGGTTAGAACCTTGGTGGAGATCGAACCAGGTTGGAACATGGTCGGCATATCAACCATTGATGATGTTTCTGGTAGTGAATTACCGAGTGAAGTTGATATGGTCGGAATTTATAACGGTTCTAGGGAATACCTTATCGAATATCTAGATCCTAGTGAAGCGAACTTAGAAAGGGGAAAAGGGTACTGGATCCACAATTCGGGGGATGAAAGCGTGGTGTGGAACCTTCATTGATCTTTAAAACATGATAAAACTGTAGATTAGATATGAACCCGCTATAACAAGTACAATCCCTGAGATCTTGTTTATCCATAATGAAGCTTCACTGAGTTTTCTTTCTAAAACACTTTTGAAGCGGACGGTGATCAGAGAGAATGCGATCATCAATATCGACATGGTTATCAGATAAAGAATAAGTACGATAACCGCACCCTGGAAACCCTGCGATAACCACGAAGATAATATCACCGCTATGAAGACCGGGGCGGTACATCCTGCAGATGAAGCTCCGTATCCGAGACCATAAAAGAAAGGTGAAGAATCGTTACTTCCTTTTTTAGAACTCATATTGAATCTATCTTTTAACTTTGTAAGATTTTTCGAAAGATGACCACCGATATCGATGTTGGAAAGTATGAATATACCGAGTATCAAAATAGATATTCCGACGATCAGTTCAAGGTAAGGTATGTAATCTGCTAACCATCTTCCTCCACTCACTGCTATTGCCCCTATTATTCCGAATACAAGGATTATCCCAAGTGATGCTTTGACCCCCATCGAAAGACCGGTCTGTTCCTTATTTTTTCCGTCTGGTCTTATGTAATATGCTACGTAGGATGGCAGCAATGGGAATGAACATGGTGAAAAGAACGATGCGAACCCTCCAAGTATCGCAATCGTGTAGATACCATATTCCCTGAGTTCAATTCTTTCAGCCGTCCCTTCTAAGACTTTGTCGAACTCTCTTGACAATTCATTTCTTGACGGAACACCTCTTTTTTCATACGTGATATAACCCTCGGGATCTATGATGGTAACCATAGGAACCGAGGTTCCCTGATAAATTGAGAACAGTTCAGAATCACCGCTAGCTAATTCCCAAGGGATGTTTCTATCTTGTTTTAGATCATCTAAATAATCGATGGGATTGCCATCTATATCGATAGAAAGGAATATGAACTCATCACCATATCCCGGGTGTAACTCTTTCAGATTTTCTTCCACTTCTCTACATTGGATGCATAGAGGAGTCATGAATTCTAAGACTACGGGTTTCTGCTGTTCAGATAGAGTGAAATCCTCATACGCTGTAGTCGGAACGGTAAAATCAGGGGCGGGTTGAACTGCACTAGATGTTGGTAATGTTAATAGTAAGATGATCAGGGATAACGAGATGAGTAATCTGTATTTAGGTGAAAATCGGATATTCATTTATTCTACATAACCGGTTATTGATATTTATACTTTGGTAAGTAGCAATAGTAAACTTTTTATGTTCGTTAACCACTACTTAACAACATGGGAATGAAGTCCGTGACTGAAAGAGATCGTAAGTACATCAGAGCTATCTATTTGAAGGAAGGCTACAAAAGACCCGTAGGTCCTTCTGAGTTAGCAGAAGATATGGATGTGAGTCGAGTAGGCGCCCTTCAAAAGATGCGGCGGTTAGAGAGTCAAGGTTTGGGAGAGTACTTGTCTAAAGAAGGATTGATTCTGAACGGGGAAGGTGTGGATATCGTCGAAGAAGATATCAAACGCCATCACCTGCTTGAAAAGTTCCTTCAAGAATCTTTGGGGATGGACTTCGATGAAGCCTGCAGGGAGTCCAGTAGGTTGGGGCCCATCGTTAGTGATAAGATGATGGATAGGATCGATAAGAATTATCGTGAATATCTAGAATGTGAGTGCGGTCTCTGTTTAGATCCTCCATACGAACCAGATGATCTGGAGGAATGTCATTGGATAAGAAGAGAGTTCGGTAAATGAGGTGAAAGAAAATGAAGAAGAAAAAATTGATAATATTGATGGTTAGTGTGATGTTGGTCTCTACGTTTGCTGTTGGTTGTTTAGAAGATGATGACGGTGAGCACGAAAATATGGATCCCCATATCTGGATGTCGCCTAAGAACGTTGAATTGATGATAGATAATTTTGTAGAGGGTTTAGAGGATTCAGATATCGGTTATGAAGAGCTCAATAGAGTAGCGGTTACTATCCCTCCTCAGCAAGAATGGGTGGAGAATGTTTGCAGTGAAGATGTTCAGATCACAGTGATGGTTCCGGAAGGTGCGGACCCGCATATATACGAGCCCACAACATCTCAGATGAGGGATATATCTGAAGCAGACGTTTATTTTAAGATCGGTTCAGGTGTGGAGTTCGAAGAGAGATGGATGGATAGTCTTATCGAACAGAATACAGATATGCTGGTAATCGATGGAAGCGATGGTATCCATCTGTTGGAATATGGTGATGAGCATGATCATGACCATGATGATGACCACGGCCACGAACATTCGATCACATTGACCAGTACAAGCCGGTTCCGTGAAAATGCTGATGAATACCTTCACGACTTGCATGACCTTCATCACTGGATAGAAGAAGAATTGGAACCATACCATGGACGTAAATTCTTGATATATCATCCCTCCATGGCTTATTATGCTCATGAATATGGAGTTGAACAGATCGCTGTGGAACGTGAGGGGTTAGAACCGGGCTCGAAGGGTATCCAGGCTGTGATAGAGCAGGCTGAAGAAGAGGATATACGAGTAGTATTTGTATCTCCACAGTTCGATGAAAGTCGAGCTCAGACCATCGCCGATGAAATAGATGGAGAAGTTATTGAACTTGACCCTCTTTCTTCGGATTATATAGAAAACTTAGAGGATATTACCCAGAACCTCATAGAGTCATTTGGACCTGAGTGATTCATATGCAAAAAGCTATCGAAGTTAACGATGTAGGTGTAAAATATGGTAGACAGACCGTTTTGAAGGATGTTAGCTTCGAGCTTGAAAAAGGAAATTTTTTAGGTATAATCGGACCGAATGGCGGAGGTAAAACGACTTTGTTGAAGGTTCTTTTAGGGCTGGTAAAACCAGATAATGGCACGGTAAAAATATTCGGTAAAACCGTCAATAAATCTGGGGATATCGTTGGTTATGTCCCCCAGCGCATGAACTTCGATATTCAATTCCCTATCAGCGTCTGGGAAGTAGTCCTTATGGGGAGGGTAGGTAGTCTTGGTTTGAAACCTTTCTTTTCTAAGAAAGATAAAAAGATCGCTAGTCACAGTCTTGAACTTGTAGATATGTTAGAGTATAAAGACAGACAATTTTCGAAATTATCAGGAGGACAACAGCAGCGTGTATTGATCGCCAGGGCCCTAGCAGATAGACCAAAGATATTATTGCTAGATGAACCCACGGCAAGTGTGGACGAGCAGATCAGGACCAATATCTATGAACTTCTGGAAGAATTGAACAGAGAAGAAGGTATAACCATAGTTTTGGTATCCCACGATATCGGGGTGATCTCTTCTCATGTAGAGAAGGTAGCCTGCTTGAACAAATACTTGATCTACCACGGTGATGACGAACTCACACCTGAGATGCTCGAGGAATCCTATGGATGTCCAGTTGATCTGATAGCCCACGGTCATCCCCATAGAGTTTACGAACATAGGATGCCATCGGAGGATGAATAAAATGTTCGATATACTTCAGTACACTTTCATGAGGAACGCCATATACGCTGGGATATTTGCTTCGCTTTTATTCGGTATAATCGGAACATTGGTTGTAGTTAAAAGGATAGTTTTCATCAGCGGCGGGATAGCTCATGCCTCCTTTGGAGGAGTTGGTATGGCATTTTATTTGGGATTGGATCCACTTGTAGGTGCTTCTATTTTCACCGTGATCTCAGCGTTAGGTGTAGGTATATTGGGTGAGCGGAAGATCGAACGTGAGGATACAGCTATCGGAGTTATCTGGGCTGTAGGTATGGCACTCGGTGCTTTTTTCTATTCCATAACTCCCGGGTACAGAACTATTAGTCCATCTAGTTTTCTTTTTGGAAATATCGTGATGATCAGGCATCTTGATATCTTATTACTGTTGGCCCTGACAGCAATAACGCTAATATCTGTGGTCTTCTTTTATCATAAATTCCAGGCAGTAAGTTTTGATGAGGAATTCTCAAAAGTGGTAGGGGTAAATACGTTCTATATCAACATCTTCCTTTTACTTTTAGTGGCATTCTCCATAGTCTTACTGATAAAGTTCGTTGGTATCATACTTGTGATAGCTCTTTTGACTATACCTGCGTCTATATCGAATCATTTTACCCACGATATGAGAAAGATCATGGCCTCTTCATCTTTACTTTCCCTGGTGTTCATAATGTCCGGACTTTGGATCTCTCATACTCTCGATACCGCAGCTGGCCCTACTATCGTGATAATGGCTGGGATAGTGTTCATCATAGTAACAGTGATTTCAAAAATATTGAAGAGATGAATATTCAGTTTTGGTTATCTTTACCCTTCATTTTATTTAGGTGGAATATGATAGCTATGGCGACTACAAGCGAAGAAACGGTTATGACCAGCATATTTCTAAAAAAGTTATCTTCACCGATAATCTCCTCTTGTGTCGTAATTCCTGTATCAGTGGTATCCTCATTGTTATCGTTCTCAGGTTCTGAAATAGTGTCTTCACTGTCATAATTTTCAATGACTTCGTCGATGACGGTAACTAGTTGGTCCGCATCTAAGAATCCTACTTCCCTTTGGATCACAGCCCCTTCAGAGTCGGTGAATATTGAAGCAGGCACTCCTGTAATTCCGTATTGGGAAGCTAACCCTCTCTCTGCGTTTGCATCAACTTTTACAAAAACTATATCGTCACCTCTTTCTTGGACTTTATGTTCTGTGAAAGTTTCTTCTTCCATCATCACACAGGCCCCGCAGTTTTCAGTATAAAAATAGACCATGATGGGCTGTTCTCTCTGTTCTGAGACAGAAAGTCCTTCATCATATGAGTGCCAATCCATGCTGTTTGCAGAAACTAGTGAAATCGAAAACATAGACGCCAGAAGTAGTGCTAGAATCATGATCGTAGAATAAAACACTCGTTTATGCATATTATTTACATAACTGTTCTTGTTAATAACTCTTTTGATAAACTTCTACATCTCATCTTAGAAGGCGAATGATTTATTTATACCTCCAAGTTTTTATTTACCATGTTCGAGGAAGAGTACAAGCTGGATTTCTTTGAAGAGAAGGGATACTTTCGGAGACAGTGTACAGAATGTGGAGCATACTTCTGGACTTTGGATGAAGACGAAGAAACCTGCCAGGACGCACCATGCGTGGAATTCGATTTCATCGGAGAACCTGTGACAGATAGTGAATTCGATCTAAGGGAGATGAGGGAATACTTCATGGATTTTTTTTCTGAAAGAGGCCACACCCCTTTGGAAAGGTACCCGGTAGTTGCCAGGTGGAGAGACGACGTTTTCCTCGTTCATGCAAGTATCTATGATTTTCAACCCCATGCTACGTCGGGGAAAGTAAAACCTCCAGCCAACCCACTGGTAGTTTCACAGCCCTGCATCAGATTACCGGACTTGGACGAAGTCGGTAAGACGGGAAAACATCTGACTTCCTTCGAGATGATGGGGCATCATTCGTTCAATTCTCCTAACAATTTCGTTTACTGGAAAGAGGAGACCGTCAAGTACTGTCACGAGATGCTTTTAGACATAGGTGTACCGGAGAAAGAGATAGTTTACAAGGAACATCCCTGGATCGGAGGAGGTAACGCCGGTCCATCACTGGAAGTCAACGTGAGGGGTCTAGAGGTGGCAACTTTAGTTTTTATGAACATGGAGAAAGACCCCGACGGTGATATCGAACTTGAAGGTGAGATGTACAGTCCTTTGGACTTGAACGTCGTTGATACCGGTTACGGTGTCGAGAGATGGGCATGGATATCCGACGGTGCACCTACGATCTACGATTCATTATTCCCAGAGATAATCGATCATATCTGCACTGAAGGAGATATCGACCATCCCATCGACGAGGGATGGTACAGGAAGATGCTGGAAGAGTACACCAAACTTGCTGGAAGACTTGAAAAATATTTCCATGACGAAGAACTGCTGGAACAGCTCCAGGAAAGACTATCGGACATCGGTATTGATCTAGATAAGGAAGATATATCCGAAAGACTGGAAACACTGAGGTATGTATATACAATAGCCGATCATTCAAAAACCATCGCTCTTATGCTGTCAGATGGTCTGATACCTTCTAACGTGGAAGAGGGTTACCTAGTCAGGATGATGATCAGAAGGGTTTTAAGGCAGATCGACCAGCTCGGAGTTCAGATCGAACTCAAAGAACTCGTAGATAAACAGCTCAAACTTTTCGATGATATATTGGACCAAAGCAACAGGGAACTTGTCTTCGATATTCTTGAAATAGAAGTCGAGAAGTACAAAGAAACTTTAGAAAGGGGTAAAGGATTGGTTGAGAGAGAATTGAAAGAACTAGGTGAAGAGGAACTTTCTCTTGAAAGTTTGATAGATTTCTACGATACCCATGGGATCCATCCTACTATAGTTAAGGAACTAGCTGAAGATCAAAATATAGATGTTCACATCCCTGAGAATTTCAACTCGTTATTAGCTCAAAGGCATGAAGGAAAAGAAGTCGAAAAGAAAACCGAAACATCGGAATATCCTGAATTACCCGAAACTACTCCCCTTTATTATTTAGAGGAGAATGAAAAATCCTTCGATGCAGTGGTAATACATTCTAAAGAGGGGGAAGTAATACTGGACCAAACTTTGTTTTACCCCGAGGGTGGCGGTCAGCCTTCCGACAAAGGGACGCTCAGCACCGATGAATCAACCCTACCGGTAAAACATGTTCGAAGAGAAGGAGATCTTATAATACACGAGATCGACGGTAATATTCCCAAGGGAGAAGTTGTCAGTGGAAGGATAAACTGGGAAAGAAGGATGAACTTGACTAGACATCATACAGCTACCCATCTTGTGATAAGCAGTGCTAGGAAAGTTTTAGGTAAACATATCTGGCAGAGGGGTGCACAGAAAGGGGTGGATAGTGCAAGGATCGATCTATCTCATTATAAAAGGATCAGCAGGAAGGAGATCAAAGAGATCGAGAAACTTGCTAACCAGCTGGTTTTAGATAGTATCCAGGTGACCAAAGAAGAACTTACCAGAGATGAGGCAGAGGAAAGGTTCGGTTTTGAACTTTATCAAGGTGGAGTGCCTGAAAGTGACGTAATACGTGTGGTTTACATTTCAGACCAAGTCGATTATGACGCTCAAGCATGCGGTGGGACTCACTGCGATAACACCTCCGAGGTTGGAGCTATCAAGATCAAAAATACACAAAGGATCCAGGACGGAGTGGAAAGGATAGTATTCACAGCTGGCATGGCTGCTGTTGAAGAGATGCAGAAGCAGGAAGATATATTGTTGGAAACCTGTGATGCATTCAGCGTGAGCATGTCAGAACTACCTGATACTGCACGAAGGTTCTTCTCCGAATGGAAGGAAAGAGGTAAGCAGCTCGATGAACTGAAGAAGTATAGAGCTATCGCTGCGGCAGAGGAACTACTTCCCGGTGAAGATATCGACGGAGTTGAAGTTGTAAAAGGTATAGTGGATATGGACGTAAAAGGGATGTTATCAACTGCTGAACGTTTAACAAACGAAGATAAAAGGATCGTGTTACTGATATCAAAGGGCAGCGATGTCCAGATGGTGTTTTCAAGAAGTGATGATCTAGATATCGATATGTCACAGATACTAAGAGGGTCTGCCAAGAAGGTGAACGGCGGTGGTGGAGGAAGTCCAAAAACGGCTCAAGGAGGAGGCAGCAAACCCGAGGGTAAAAAAGAGGCCCTGGAAGAAGCTCTAGCTTTGATAAAAAAGGAGTTGATTTAGATGAAAGTGATCTTTCACTTGAATGAGGAAGATAAGACCAACGAAGTATTGGCCAATATCCGGAACCTGAGAAAGGATATGGAGGGTGTAGAAATTGAACTTTTAGTCAACGGTATGGCAGTCCGTGACTTTGTACAGGACAGCAATTATGAGGGGAGAGTGGAAACCATGGTAAAAGATGGTAACTTTGTCAAGGTATGTTCAAACAGCTTGAAAGGTCTGCGCATCGACGAAGAGGAACTTCTTGAAGGAGTTGATATAGTTCCTGCTGGAGTCAGTGAGTTAGTCAGGAAGCAAGAAGAAGGATGGGCTTACATCAAACCTTGAACCATGATAGGTGTACATCCTTAAATATCATCTACAGTGGTACTTACATATTGGTGTAGGATAAAGTATTAGATCTGATAGTATAGAAAAACCCTATGAGCCCAGTGAAAACTATAACAGTCAATGTCAGCAGTCCGAGATCGTAAGATCCAGTCAAAGCGACTACTGAGCCCACACCGACGGGACCGATTATACCAAAAGTATTGGCTATACCGTTCATCAATCCTGTAGCAGAACCAAGTTCGTCCCTAGATATTGAATTTTGAAGCTTTGTGAAAAATAATGGAGGAGCAAGCTGTCCTAGCAGAAATATCAAGAAAAGTAATGTTATAGCTGTTCCAGGGTTAGAGATCTGCGATAATGTTAGAATCATTATCATGATCCCAGTGGTAAAAAGTGAGAACATGATGATCTTATTCGGATTCCCTTTTACATCACTAACATAAGAACCGATAAGTAGCCCAAAGATCGCACCTGCGTAGGGGATCGCCGCTACATATGCCATCTCGCTGATCTGGAAATCGTAAACCTGTTCCAAGTAAGTGGGTGCCCAAAGGGTTATACCCCACCAAAAGGAAGTAACAGTGGTGAATCCGACTATCACTTGTCTGAAATCAGTGTCCCGTAAAA
>CAYNQI010000008.1:0-44575 GCA_964399335.1 uncultured Thermoplasmata archaeon
TTTCCCTATCCTGATAAGACCTAATAGCTCTCAAGAAATCTATTTTCCTAAAACCGGGCCAGTAAACATCTGTAAAATAAAGTTCAGAATATGCCAACTGCCAGATCAGGAAATTCGATATACGTTCTTCTCCACTAGTTCTTAAAATAAGATCTGGGTCCGGGAAGTCTGCGGTATAAAGTCTCTTAGTTATGGAGTCCTCGTCTATATCATCAACGTTGATCTTACCTTCTTCAACATCCTTTGCTATCTTTTTAATGGCCTGTATTATCTCTTCCCGACCACCATAAGCAACAGCTATATTAAAATAGTAATTATCGTAATTTTTCGTTTTTTCTTCAGCATACCTAATAGAATCTTTTACTCCCTCTGATAATTTATCTAAGGCTCCAATAGCCTGGATCCTGATCTGATTCTCGTGAACCCTTTTATCATCTGCCGCCTTCCTAAAATTTTCCTCGAATAAATCCATAAGATGTTCAATTTCCTGGCTATCTCTATTCAGGTTCTCTTTAGAGAAAGCATATACGGTGAGTATCTTTATCCCAATTTCAGTACACCAATTAAGCATCTCTTCAAGTTTATCTTTACCCATGACATGACCATCATCTTCATTCAAGCCCAATTGTCGGGCAAAACGTCTGTTACCATCCATTATCACAGCTATATGGGTAGGAACTTTTCCTTCTTTGATCTCCTTCAGCAATTTCTTTTCGTATGCTTTGTAGGCCGTATCCGAGATGGTTTTAGATATATCTGCGATGGACTCTCACCATATTGTTTGATTACAGAATAGTATAAAAATATGTTGCAAAAGGATAAGTGTATCTCAATAGGAATAAACATACAAAATCACAATAATTATATACACAGTCTTTAATGGCGAACCAGGTGGTGTATATGAAACATAAAAAATTATATATTCCGGGACCCACGGAAGTTAGAAAAGATGTGATAGAGGAAATGAACCAGTGGTTGTTTGGCCATCGTTCAGATACAATGACTGACCTTTATACCACGATCGTAGAAGACACTAAAAAATTCTTAGAAACTGACAATAATGTTATTGTTTTAAGTGCTTCGGGCACTGCTTTTATGGAGAGTTCAATACTAAACTTAGTAGACGATAAAGTTTTAAGCGCCACATGTGGGAGCTTCAGTGAAAGACATGCTAACATAGCTGAAAGATTGGGTAAAAACGTTGATAGATTAGAATATGAATGGGGGAAAGCTGTAAAGCCAGAAGATGTCAGGAAGGCCCTTGAAAAGGATGATTATGATGCTATAACTTGTGTTATGAACGAAACTTCAACCGGTATTCGAAATCCTTTGGAAGAGATCGGCGAGGTGATGGAGGATTTTCCAGATACTATGTTTATTGTTGATGCTATCTCCGCACTTGGAGGTGACTATATCGATATAGAAGGAAGCAATATTGATGTGATATTCACATCCGTTCAAAAGGCTTTTGCTATGCCGCCAGGATTAGCTGTATGTGTGGTTAGTGAAGATGCTTATGATAAAGAAGCAAACTCTGATTCTTCTGCATGGTATGGTGGCTTCCAGAGATGTATTGATTATTATAACAGAAAGGGACAGACACATTCTACACCGGCTATCTCACTGATGTTGGCTTATAGAAAACAGATGAAATACATGCTCGAAGAGGGATACAAGAATATCGATAAGAGGCACAAAGATATGGCAGAATTCACCAGAGAATGGGCTTATGAACACTTCGATATGTTCCCAGAAGAAGGATACATGTCTCAAACTGTCAGTACCATCAAGAATACTAGAGGGATCAACATCGCAGAACTGAGAGAAAAGATCGATGAGAAGTACAACATGGCATTTGCAAATGGATACGGATCGAAATTGAAAGAGAAAACATTCCGAATAGGACACATGGGCATACACGATGTGGAAAGCATAAAAGAATTAACTGACGCTATAGAAGATGTGGCAGGACTGTGATAAAAATGACAAAGAAAGTTCTAGTATGTAATCCAGTAGCAGAAGAAGCTATCGAAATGCTTGAAGAAGCTGGTTTAGAAGTTGATCAGGAATTCGGGATGTCGAAAGAAGAGCTCACAGAAAAAGTTCCACCTTACCACGCTTTGATAGTTAGAAGTTCAACAAAAGTAAGGGAACCAACACTTGAAGCTGCAGAGAACCTCGAGGCTATCGGACGGCCAGGGATCGGGTTAGATAACATCGATGTTGATTTTGCTGAAGAAAAAGGAGTCTCAGTCTTCAACACACCAACTGCAACTACTGTTTCTGTAGCAGAATTGGCCATGACCCACATACTTGCAGCTTATCGAGATATAGTAGCAGGTACCAACAGTCTAAGAGAAGGTAAATGGATCAAGAAAGACCTCAAGAGCAACGAATTGTACGAAAAAACTCTTGGTATAATCGGATATGGAAATATCGGTCAAGCAGTAGCTGAAAGGGCTAAAGCCTTCGGTATGGATGTTATCGCTTTCGACGTAAGAGATATTGAAGATCCCGAACCTGCTGAGATGGTGGATATGGATACATTACTTAAAAAGAGTGATGTAATCACGATCCATGTTCCTCACATAGAGGCTACACATCACATGTTGAGTACTGAAGAATTTGAAAAGATGAAGGATAGTGCGGTACTCGTTGATCCATCGAGGGGTGGAGTAGTCGATGAAGATGCACTATATGAAGCATTAAAGAATGACGTCATCCGGTTTGCAAGTAAGGATGTTTTCGAAGAGGAACCGCCAGGAAAGATACCATTATTTGAGTTGGAGAACTTCCATGCTACACCTCACATAGGTGCACAAACCTATGAGGGACAGATTAGAGCTGGTACACTAGCTGCGGAACAAGTAATTGAAGAACTCGAGAAAAGGGGCTAAAAATGGTGGAAATAAAACCGTTCAAGGGGATAGAGTATAATAAAGATAAAGTCGAAGATTTGGAAAAAATCATAACTCAGCCATACGATAAGATCAACGATGAGTTACGAGATAAGTACTATGAAAACAGTGAATACAATTACTGCCGATTGATCTTACCAAAAGAAGAGAACAGGTACGAAAAAGCCAAAGAAAGACTTAATAATTGGTTGAGAGAAAAGATCCTTAGAAAAAGGTCTAAACCGGGTATATACGTTTACATGCAGGACTTCGAAGTGCTTGGTAATAAACACACTCGTAAGGGATTCGTATCGGCAGTTAAACTTCATCCGTTCGAGGAGGAAATTGTTCTTCCTCACGAAGAAACACACAAAGGTCCGAAGATAGACCGGCTTAACATGTTAAGATCCACTGAAAAAAATCTAGAAGCAGGTTTCATGCTTTACAGCGATAAAGAAAAAGCGACTATTGATTTATTCGACGATATAGCTGATAAAAAGCCTTTATTCGAAGCTACCGACGAGTACGGTGTACACAGTAGAGTATGGAGATTGGAAGATGAGAAACATATCAAGACTATTGAGAAAGTCCTAGAAGGTGAACAAATAGTCATCGCAGACGGGCATCACAGGTATGAAACTGCTGTTACTTTCAGAGATGAATTAAGAGCAAAAAACCCTGATTGGAACGAAGATGACGCATTTAACTGGAGGATGACATACATGGTTCCAGTCGAGGACCCTGGACTGGTTGTTTTACCAGGCCATAGATTACTTCTAAAACACGAGTTTAAAAATGAGCATATAGAAAAACTCAAGGAGTATTTTGAAACCTATCAAATTGAGATAAATGAGGCAGAAGGATTCCTCGAGGAGAACAAAGACACTATCTCATTCGTTGTTTACGATGGAGACTGTACATTAGGACTTAGATTACGAGATAAATCTTCTATCGAGAAGTTCCTCTCCGATGAATACTCGGAGGACTACAAGAACCTAGATGTTGTGGTCTTGAGGGATGTGATCTTCGAAGGTATCATGGAGGCCTCAGGCCTTGACATCGACGTTACTATAGCTTACGAGAGATGGTCTGATGACGCAGTTGAACGTGTAAAAAAAGGTGATGCAACTGTTGCATTCCTTGTCAATGCTACTAAGCCTGAACAGGTTTTAAAAGTTGCTAAAAATGGAGAACGTATGCCCGAGAAATCCACTGATTTCTATCCAAAAGTGAACTCTGGGTTCATGATGATGGATATAGAACCTGGTGAGAAATTATAGACTTAAAAAACACTTCCCTAAAATCTTTTTTTAATTTCTATTTTTTAAAATCGAATTCTTTTGCTAGTTCTTTCATCCTTTTCACACTATCATGATAACCTGCCTTTTCTGTTCTATCTATTAGATCATTAAATCTTTCCTTTCCACCTGCCGTATTATCTGCATGACAAATGATCTTTTCTTCAATTGTCTCAGGTAAAAAACTTCTAGCTGGTAATCCCTGTTCCTCTGCCTCTTCTCTTGTTATACCCCCGCCTATATGCCGTTCAACTATCCTTGCTAGTTCGTCTTCCCATCCTTGTTCCCTCACTATCCTACCACCCTCTATACCGTGTTCGACACCATGTGTGACAGTCCTGCCGATATCATGCAGAAGTGCACCGGCTATCAATAGTTTAAGATTACCGCCGAACTGCTCATGTATCTCAAGCATTCTTTCAAGAACTTCAATGGTGTGTTTCATAAGGCCTTTATCCATACCCCTCTCATCCATCAATTCAAAACATTGGGAAGCCGATGGAATCCTTGAATAATCAACAATTTTTTTCCCTTTTTTACGAGGAACAACCCCTATTTGACCGTCATAATTCTTATCCAATTTTCTAGCGTTCAATCTATCCATAAATACTGCTAAAGCCGCTACTTCAGAATGGGGTTGAGTTCCGATAGAAACGTTGTGATCCGCTTTATCGTATACTTCGGCTGGCACTTTTTCAGCACCTACGATAATAAGCGGTTCGCTGATTTTTTTATTTTTAAAGAAGTTATCAACATCTTCACCATACATCGTGAGATGAATCACATCACCTTTCCAATTATCTATCAATTTTCTCCAATCTATGGTCTCCTCGACGGAGAAATCTCCTCCGAACCTTTCTGTAACATCCTCAAGTGTCTTTTTGATCCTAACGTCCAGCTTCGGAAGGTATATACTACTAGCTCCGAAGGCTCTAGCTGTCAAACCGACATGGGTGGTCATCCTTTTATCTCTTTCTGGACGATGACCTAATCGCAGGATGCTTGTCAATAATCTCACCAGGGTTCGTCTTCTTCCTCCGGAAATTTATCGTTTTTTTCAATTTCCTCTTCTAATATGTCTTCTTCGAACTCTTCCTCTTCTTCCATTTCGATCCATTCTTCATTTTCTTCTATTTTCTGGACTGCCACGCCTCTTATAAATAGAAATGAGGTTATAAAACCAAATATTCCAGTTAGCAATATACGTGGGATAGGATAAAACCATGTCCCGATGTCCATTTCCTGAGAAACGTGGTATATCAATGTACCAAAAACAGCCAATGTTATACCCGATAAAAATTTCCCAATTATCTCTGAAAAATCCACTAGAGTACTCATATAAAACAATACAGGCGTAAATACGGTTAAAACTAAGGATATCATGGCATAATAAAATACACTAGTGTTATCAATTGCTTTTGGAGATACAAAATATATTATATAAGTTGCAGTGGCAATCATAAACATACCAGAGATCAAAGCAAAAGTCCCGGAGTCATATTTTTCAAATATATTTATATCATCTAAATCCACCATATTATCATCCCTTTACTCTTCGATTTCCATTATCCTATGACCCCTATAATCTAGTTTTAAAGAACGTTTTACTAAACTTTTAAGAGATGTGGAACTGCAATCTAGTTTCTCAGCGATATCTTTAGCGAAATTATCCCCTTGATGTACGTATTCTAATATCTTGTTCTCTATCTTCTCAAATTCATCATCACTTACCATAGCGGCATATAAGACTTCACTGATTTCCTGTACAGGGACTGATGCATCTATATGGACAGATGAATAATAAGTGTGATATGCTCTTTTTGTTTCTGTATCTGTATGCTGCCATCTAGTTTCCACCAGTTTCATTTTTTCGAAATGTTTCAGAGCTTCAACACCTTCTTCACCGTATTCTTTTTCAATTTCATCTTCAGTTTTCCACCCCTCTGCAAGATCGGTAAAAACATCCTTTTTTATCTGTGAACTCACTGCTCTAAGTACCGGTACAAAGTCTGAAACATCCTTGATTACTTTTATTCGGGCCATCTTTTATCTAAAACCCCTATAGGGTTTACTGATTTAATATTTTTCTATGTCTTATTTCTTTTATGCCTAGCCTTATAGGGATTTTTTATAATTCTTCTTAATCTTCTTAAAAATACAGGTAAACTCTCAACATCTTTGATATCAGTTTTGGTATACTTGATTAATCTCTTCCTGAGATCGGGATTGAATGATAAAGTATTCGCCTTGCAGGCTCTTTTTATCCTATAAAACAAGCGTGAACCAGCCCTATCCCAATCTGTCAATATGATAACTTCGTCATGGGAACCCCGAAGACTTTCAATCATCCGAAAAACTGTTTTAGACGTTTTTATTTTGATGATCCTACCTTTGAAACCCAATCTCCTTAAGGCATTAACATCTTTTTTACCTTCAACTATAATTGGCACGGTAAGATTCTTTTTCCTAAGTTTATCCAATACACGTTCAGTCCCCTCTAATTTTTCTTTAATCCTCATGATCTATTTTACCTCTAAAATCTTTTGAATTATCTCATCAATCTCTTTGTCATCAACATCTATAAAAACTCTTTTTCTTCTAGTCCTTTTTCCATGTACGATACCAATTTTTTTTGAAGAGACATGAAATGTACTAGATAACAAATTCACAACTGAATTATTTGCTTTACCATTTTCAGTTTTCTCCTTCACATGGACTTTTAACCTATCCCTCCATTTGTCCACACCATTTATTCTATCTCCTGAGGAATTAGGTGATACTATTATATCTAAATAAATACCTTCATTCCCTATCTCCAAGCAATCCAAGTCTTTCTTTTTCATGTATATATTAAAGGGCATTTTCTAATAAAAATGTTTCTTGATTATGCATGATAAAATCAAGTTATTGATTTTATTTTATTTTTTCTCTTTCTATTTAACCCAGTAACTATCGACATCAATTTGATCTTGTTTTTGCATTCTTCATCTATTCGAGCTCCAAATATAACGCCAGCTTTAGGATCAAGTTTTGAAGTCATCATCTTAACTACATCATTCATCTTACTGATAGATAGATTTGGACCTCCAGTAACATGTATTAGAGCTTTTTTAGCTCCAGTATAATCCATATTGAGGAAAGGATTTTCACTTGCTTCTTGAACGGCTTTTTTTGGTTCATCATAAGATGATTCTCCGATCATCAAAGTTGAAACGCCTCCATCCCCAAGAACGGATTTGAGATCATTGTAGTCCAGGTTGATTAAAGATGGTAATGTGATTATCTCCGTGACACTTTTGATCAATTCAGAGATAAGGGAATCCATAATTCCAAAGGCTTGATCCATGGGAAGATCTGGAACGACTTCTAAAAGTTTATCATTTTCTAAAAGGATCATGGAGTTCGAATATTCACGTAAACGCCTTACACCATGTTTAGCTGTTTCCCTTCTATTGCCCTCAACTGAGAACGGCATAGTCGCTATACTGATAACCATGGCCTTTTCTCGCCTTGCTATCTCTGCAATAACTGGTGCGGCACCGGTACCAGTACCCCCACCCATACCAGCAGTAATAAATACTAGATCACTACCGCCGATTATCTTTTTAAATCCCCCATAAGCAGCTTCAGCACAGCGCATCCCCACGTTTGGATCTCCACCAGTCCCAAGACCTCGATTGTATTCCTTACCTATCAACATTTTAGTATCGGATTGTATATTTTTAAGATGTTCTTTATCAGTATTGACCGCTATTGTTCTAGCACCGTAAACACCGATCCTACTTAGACGATTAATACTGTTGTTACCTCCTCCACCTACACCAATAACTGATACATTTAAACCTGAAGAATCATCAATGTTTCCATAATTATTATATTGATTCATGTCTATACCTTCTATCTGATTTCTCAACAAGATATATGTGAAATCAATAGGTTTTACCTATGTACCTTTTACTCTTCTAACCGTTTTTTGTATTGATCTATCTTTTCCTTAACGTAATCTCGAACAGCGTTTCTGATAGCATCATCAACAGATATAGAATCTCCTTCTTGTACTAGGTTCTTTATTTCGTTTACCTTCTTTTTGGGTAAATCCACCGTAACCTTAGAGATATGGTCTGGAGCATTTTTATTCTTTATAAACTCATCTATAGCTGTTCTTATAGCTGCTGACATAGTCGAATATTCGCCTTTCTCTACAAGAGATTGAAGGTCATCAGCCATTTCATTTGGTATTCTGACGGTTATTCTTTGTGTGTCCGACACCATGTAGGCACCACATTGTTTTTAGTCCGACATATTCTTATAATACGTCAGACAAAGAAGTAATAGTTTTTAGTACTAATATAATTTTCGGTAGATGTCTGATGTTTCGATAGATTATTAAGAATTGATATATTTTAGAAAATCATCGAAAGTTATATTAACTCGATATAATAATCTATAATCATGGGTGTATCAGATTCGCTGATGGGTAACAAATCTAATTGTAAATTTGTTAATAGACATGGTGAATTAGAAGATTTGAAAGAAGATATGAAGGAAACTTTAAGGGGTAATGGAAGATTTGTTGTACTCAAAGGCGAGGCAGGAGTTGGTAAAACAAGGATAGCACAAAAATTTAGTAACATTTGTCGAAAGCACGATTTCGAGTTTTTATGGGGTCGATGTCTTTACCACGAAAGTACTGATCCATATATACCTTTTATAGAAGCTCTTGGGGATTATATTAAAAAAGAAGAAAATGAAAGCTCTAATTCAGATAAACTTGGATATCTTGGGATGGGGGCTAAAATCACAAGCCAGTCCTCTTCAAACAAACCTATGTCTTTGGTTGGTTTGGGTTCCTCTTCTAATGAATCTGTAGATATATCTATTTCGGACGAAAGAGAACTAAGGTACACCAATATACTCAATCTGTTGAAAAACTTGTCAAAAGAACGGCCTTTTTTATTATTTTTAGATGATCTTCAGTGGATCGACGAATCATCCTCCCAGCTTTTACACTTGTTGATAAGAAATCTCACGGATCATCGTGTTTTCATACTCGGAGCCTACCGACCTGAGGAATTGAAAACTCATGGAGAAAACAAACCTTTAGAAGTATTTCTAGAAAGGACAAAAAGGGACGGACTTGTAAATATCATGGAGATTAAAAGATTGGGTTTCCAACCGGTTTCAGAAATGATTAGAAATAAACTCCAAACTTCAGATCTACCTGAATCTTTTTTATTAACAATTTATAAAAGAACTGAAGGAAATCCATACTATGTTTTAGAAATCTTAGACTCTATGGTTCAAGAAGGTATAATAGATCCTTATTCTTACAAATGGAATCCAGATGAAGACCTTTCCGATATTTCAATACCAGCATCAATAAAAGATATCACCAACAGAAGGATAGATAGATTAGACAATTTAGAGAAGAAGGTTCTGATGTATGCCTCGGTGATAGGCACCGAATTTAATTTTCAGGTACTAGAAAAGGCTATCGATATGGACGTGCTTAAATTATTAGATATTTGTGAAGAATTAGAGAATCATGGTATTATCAGTGAAAAAACGAGTACTAGTGAAGAAGTATACAGATTTAATCACCTCCAATTGAGATTGACGATGTATGAAAATATGGGAAGAACTAGAAAAAGAATTTTAAATAAGCAGGTAGGGGAGGCTATAGAAGATTTCTATGATTCCTTAGATGAACATTACTTATCCCTGAGCAGACATTTTTATGAAGGGAAAGTTTACGATAAAGCCTATAAATATTCCATAAAAGCTGCAGAAAAAGCGATCAGTACATTTGCAGTCGAATCTGCAATAAAACGTTATAAAAAAGCGTTAGAATCTCTAAAGAAATCTAAAGAGATAGAGGATAAAGATGAAAAACAAATTTCTATCTTAAAGAATATCGGTAAATTATCATATGAAATCAGCGATCATGATGCCTCAGAGGATGCTTTCAAAAAACTTTTAGAGTTATCTAAAGATATTGACGACCAGAATAATAAAGCATTTGCTTTGAGATGGATGGGACATACATATAAAGAGCATCAGAAATTTAAAGAAGCTTATTCTTTTTATGAAGAAGCTCTAGAGTTGTATGAGGAATTAGATGATAAAGGTGGAGCAGCTGATTGTAAAAGAGGTATAGGTTATCTGATATGGAGGGAAGGACAACTCGATAAGGCTGTAGAATTATATGAAGAAGTCATTAAAGAAGCAAAAGGGTTAGAGGAAAACAATATTTTATCACTAACTTATATCGAGATGGGGAATGCCCTAGCTCAAAAAGGACAGAATAAGAAAGCAATAGAATATTATGAAAAAAGTGTCTCACTTTTACAAAAACAAAATGCTTATAAAGACTTAGCAAGAGCGTTCAATAATATCGGTGACCAATATATGAAGATGGGGGAGTGGGATAAAGCTATCGAACATTTTAAAAGAACAGTTGACTCTGCAAAAAGGTTGGGAGATAAAAGGTTCATCGGTTGGGGCTATTTCAATCAAGCCGAAGCGCTTGCAAGAAAAGGTGCTGTAGAAAAAGCCAAAGATTACACAAAGCGTAGTGAAGAAATTATGAAAACATTAGATGATGTAGTTGGCTTATCATCCATATACAGAGTGAAGGCCATTATCAAGAGAATGGAAAAGGATTGGGAAGAGGCTTTAAATTTGTTAGATATCTCATGGGAATACCTCGGTGATCTAGATATACCGTTTGCTAGAGCAGAAAATGAGTACGAACTAGGTAGAATATATATCGAGATGGATGAAAATTCAAAGGCATCCGATCATCTTGAAAAGGCGAAGGAAATATTCACTGGATTAGGTGCATCACAGTATCTAGATAAAACAAAAAGACATCTTGAAAAAATAGAAAATTAAACTATTCATAAATCCATTTTTCCTCGATTCTAGAATAATCCTGATATTCCTCTTCATCGAAAAATATATCCAATTCCCTGCCAGCACTCTTCTGTGAATCAGCTGCATGGACTATATTTCTGCTGATTTCGATACCAAAATCTCCTCTTATAGTACCCGGTTTAGCTTCTTTTGGATCAGTTTCTCCAACGATTTTTCTGACGATTGATATAGCTGAGTGGCCTTTTAATGCCATTGTGATTACCGGACCTGATGTGATATATTCAATTAACGGTTCATAGAAATCCTTACCCTCGTGTTCTGCATAGTGTTCGGAAGCTGTTTCCACATCGATCCACATCATTTTCATGGCAACGATCCTAAGACCTTTTTCTTCTAACCGAGATATGACTTTACCGGCCAAACCTCTTTGTACCCCATCAGGTTTGATCATCAAAAAGGTAGTTTCCATAATAACCCACTCCTACTTTTTCTTGATTTTCTTTTTTGGCTTCTTTTTCTCTTTTTTACGGTAGGTCTTAACTGCTTTCTCTTGAGCGTGTTTTCTAGTCCACTTTGTTTCCCTTTCCTTCCTTCCAAGTTTCAACATATTCTTTTCGCATTTATTATTGCAGAAATTGAAAGTTTGACCATCTGTTTTAATAAATAATTTGCCAGTCCCTGGTTCGATTTTATTTCCACAGAATGTACATTCTTTAGCTTCCACCATGCTACCTAACTCCTATGCTTTTTGCTTCTCTAGCAGTTTCTCTTAGCATGATTTTATCGCCTTTTTGAACGGGTCCCATTACGTTCCGAGTGATGATCCTACCTTCGTCTCTTCCTTCAAGAACTCTCACTTTTACTTGGGTAGCCTCTCCGGTCATCCCGGTTCTACCAACGATCTCGACAACTTCACCCGGCGTGCCTTCATATTCAGCCATTTAAAACTCCTCTTTTATGATATTAAACTTCATTATTTCAAATCTTCAATCGATTTTTTAATATTTTCAATCATCTGTTCTGCCTTGCCAGGATCGGTTACGGCAACAGATGCGGAATAAGAATCGATACCAGAAGCAGCTCCTAGTTCTTGTTTACTTGGAACATATGCATAGGGAACTCCTCTTTCTTCACATAACAAAGGCATATGTGCCAAAATCTCAGGTGGATTTACATCTTCGGCCATGACGACGAATTTTGCATCTCCACGTTCTACGACCTTTGTCACTTCATTAGTCCCTTTCCTAACATCTCCTGTATCTCTAGCCATTTCGACTATTTCATAACTTTTATCGATCAATTCTTCAGACATCTCGAAATTTACATACATTTTTGCCATTATTAACACCTCTTTCGGACATATCGTCCTCACAAATCATCGGTATATTACCAATAGAGTAAGCCCTTTACAGAGGGTATAATATAAAAACCTTTTTCCACTCCTTTTGGGCTAACGTGTTCATCCATAAAGATTAAAGTAATTAAAACTATCTACACCCATGAAAGGCTGGTGGAGAAAGGTAGCCAAGGTTGATCTAAGTGATCGTGAAGTAGAGTTTGAGGAGATCGACAAAGACATACTCGTTGACTATATAGGTGGAAGGGGATTGGGAGGTCGATTACTTTACGAAGAGATAAAATCTACTGAAGATCCACTAGATGAAAACGTATTGGTGTTTGCTAGGGGACCTTTAACAGGAACAACGGTTCCCACTAGTGGTAGGTTTTCAGTTTCAACGATCTCTCCTCTTACAGGTACTATCTTAGATTCAAACGTAGGAGGGTTCTTTGGTAAACATTTTTCTTCAGCAGGCATCGATGCTCTCGTAATCAAAGGAAGATCTCAAGTTCCAGTTGTATTGAAGATGGATAATGATCAAGTTACCGTAGAAGAAACTGATCTTTGGGGTAAGACCGTAAGCGATAGTTTAAATCCTCTAGATGGAGCTAGTGCCGTTATAGGTCCAGCAGGTGAAAATTTAGTTCGTTTTGCCAATGTTGTCACTGATGATGACCGTGTTTTCGGAAGAGGTGGTGTAGGTGCGGTGATGGGTTCTAAAAATTTGAAAGGGTTATCGGTCAAAGGAGATAAGAAAGTAGGAATCGATGATAGGGAACTATTAAAAAATTATCTGAAAAAAGCCGTTTCTAAAATAGAATCGTCTCCAGTGACTTCAAGAGGTTTGAGAAAATTCGGCACTCCGATACTTGTAAACCTTTTAGACTGGCTTGGGATGTTCCCACTAGAAAACTTTCAAAGGGTTAAGGATGATAGAGTCGATAATCTATCCGGGGAAACGATGAAAGATGAGATAGTGTACGGTCATTACCGCTGTCATGCATGTCCTATAAGATGTGGTTTGAAAACCAAAACTGACAAGCAGGAAGGAAAAGGTCCAGAGTACGAAAGCGTATGGGCGCTCGGTGCTAATCTAGGTGTATTTGATCTGAAAAAGACCACCGAGGCTAATTATCTATGTAACGAACTAGGGCTTGATACCATTACAACAGGTGGTACCATCGCCAGTGCTATGGAGATGTACGAGAGGGGAGTATGGGATGAAACAGATGGTTTTGGAAGTGATGTGACCGAATTGATCAAGATGATCGCTTACCGTGAGGATATAGGTGAGGATTTAGCAGAAGGATCTAAAAGGTTGTGTGAAAGATACAACTGTGATTACTCCATGTCTGTTAAAGGTATGGAACTGCCAGCTTATGATCCACGTGGTGCCGCTGGACAGGCTTTATCCTTTGCCACTTCTAACAGAGGTGGATGTCATCTTCGTGGATACATGATAGGAGAGGAGATCTTCGGAGTTCCAAAGTTGTTCGATAGGTTCAACACCAGTGGGAAGGCAGAAGTTGTAAAACGATCTCAGGAAAGGAACGCTTATCTGGATTCACTCATAGTCTGTAAGTTCAGTTCCTTTGCTCTAGGTGAAGAATATTACTCTAGGTTTTTAGAAGCTGTGACCGGTGTAGAGTATACAGTCGGTGAACTGCATACCATCGGCGAGAGGATATACAATTTAGAAAGGATGTTCAACGTTTCTAATGGTTTTTCAAGGAAAGATGATCGTTTACCTGAAAGGTTCAACGAACCGCTTACCGAAGGAGCCAGCTCTGGGAATTTATTCGATATAGAAAAGATGCTTGACGATTATTACGAAGCTATGGGGTGGGATAGAAAAGGTAAACCTACTGGAAATAAACTCGAGGAATTGGGTTTAATTTTCATGGTTTAAATTCATCTATGATTCGATCATCCCTTTCAAAGTTTCAAAAGAAATAGGTTCCTCGATGAATAGATCTCGATTTTTTACTAACTCCATGAATCTTTCTTTATCTTGGATTCTCGTTTTGTAAAAATGTTCTGCTCTCAGATCACCATTTTCCTTATGAATAATATAAAGAGTTCTCGGGAGTTCCTCGATGTTGTAATACACCTTTTCTACATCGTCGATGTGTATTCTAGTTATCTCCGAGGCGATACGAGAGTTATACTTTAAGATATGGTCACCTTCAACCAACATATCGTCCATAAGTGACCGAAACTGTCCTATATCTTTCATCAGCTTGTAACCTAGAAAAAAGATATATCCAAAGCCAGCTATATAATAAAACATCAGATGATAAAATCGATCTTCATATAAAGAAACTACAACGATAAATATACCCATAACTATTAAACCAGTTATTTTCCCGTACATCTGACGTTTTCTTCGTTTTTTCTCTTTTTTCAGATCTTCTTCATAATCCGGATCGTCCATACTTACACCGTTTATTTTTAAAAATCAATACCATACAATTTATTAAAAGTATTGTGGTCGTAAAATCATTCATCATGGTCTTCAGTATGTTTACACTCTGGATAATCTGTACATCCGTAGAACTTTCCGTATTTTCCTTCTCGGAGGACCATCTCACTCCTACATTCGGGACAGATTTTCCTTTCGTCCTTTTTTTTGATCTTTTGGATGGTCCTATGATCTTTTATGGCGGTTTGTGCAAGACCATCGGCCCGTCCATTCTTATCCCTAGTTATGTGTGTGAACTCTACAGATATAGATCTTTTCTCAAATTCATTGATCAGATCCTTTAGCTGCTCGTAAAGATTCACAATATTACTGGATTTAACTGACCATTCACCGTTTATCTGATTTACCAGTAACTGAGAATCAGACATCAAAGTGATCTCGTCGATATTTTCGTAGAGCTCTTGGGATGTTTTTAACCATTGGAACGCTTTTATAGGCGCCATATATTCTGCAAAATTGTTAGTAGCTCCTTTCCCGGTCTTAAGGATTCCATAGTCTTCTCTTACGGTTCTACCTCCTCTTTCGATAAGGTAACCGTATGCAGCTACTCCTCCCGGGTTCTTTCCACTGCAGGCACCGTCGGTGTGTATGACTAGTTCTTTGCTTTTCTTCTGATTTCTCGACATCCTCATTACATCCTTGCACTGTCATAAAGCCTTTACCTTTAAGCTTAATGGATAGAACAACGAAACTTTTTTAATATTAGATTACGTTAATAAGATGCAAAAAGGAGATGTGATATAAATGGCAGATTTAAAATTGACAAGTCCTAAATTTCCAGATGGAGAAGCGATACCTGAGAAGTACGGGTACAAGAGAGAAAACGTCAATCCACCTTTAAAGATACAAGGTGTTCCAGATAGTGCAAAATCTCTAGCCTTGGTCATGGATGACCCAGATGCGATGAAACCCGCCGGTAAAGTTTGGGATCATTGGGTGATCTGGAATATAGATCCAGATACTAGAATCATAGAAGAGGATCAGGTCCCTAAAAAGGCGACCCAGGGAAAAAATGATTATGGGGAAAGAGGTTATGGAGGACCGAATCCACCAGATGCGAAACATACCTACAATTTTAAGTTGTATGCACTGGATACGACACTTGACATTCCATCCGGCTCGACCAAAAAGGACTTAGAGAAAGCCATGATGGGACATATCATCGATAAAACCAAGTTAACAGGAACGTTCGAACCGATCTAAAACTCCTTTTCTTTTTTTACATTATTATTCAAAAAAGGTTTATACGTGAGAGGCTGTTTTTACTAAAGGTAATCAGATGGACCGAAAAATCCTAGAAGAGATGAAAAAGTATGGTGAATTCCTGGAAAACAGAGGACTTAATCTATCGTCCCACAGTGGTAATATGAGTGTTAAAAGAGGTGATCGAATCTTTATCAAAAGAAGAGGGGCTATGATGGGGGATCTTGATGAAGAAGATATCGTAGAAACCGGTTTAGAAGAGGACGACTCTGGAGTCATAATCGCTTCTACGGAGATAGGTGTTCATCGAGCGATCTACAAAAATACATCAGCCCTGGCTATTGTTCACGCTCATACGCCTTATGCTATCGCCCTTTCCATAACCCGAGATGACCTAATACCTATAGACGACGAAGGACGATACCATCTTAAGAGAGTTCCTATACTTGATGTAGAGGAATCGATTGGATCAGATGAAGTAGCCGAAAAGCTTCCTGATATATTACAGAACTATAATGCTGCCATAGTTAAGGGTCACGGGACTTTCGCACACGGTGAGAAACTAGAAGAAGCTTACAACTGGATAACGGTTGTAGAAAGTATATGTAAGGTCATCTACCTAGTCGAGAACTTGGGTGGGGACACGGTCAAGGAGGAGATCTGGTGACATTCCACTATATAGAGTTCAAAGCCTATTGTCAGGCCACTGAAGATCCTGATAAAGTCATCCAAGCCATGGTTAACATCGCCGGGGAGAATATAGAGTTGGAAAAAGAAGATGCCGAAGGGTATTACGGTAATGCTATCGAGATAATTGAAGGGAAGATATCTAGGAATAGAGAGATGGATCAAGTATTTAGAAAATTACCAGCAACGCTGATACAAACTTTATTAAATTCGTTAAATAGAAGGATGGACGAAAGATGTAACTTCTTTTTTAGACTAGATAAACAGGAAGCCTACCAAGAGAATTTCGTACTCTCTGAAGGGAGTAACACTATAAAATGCAGGGCTAGGGTGGAAAGCTATCCAGCTAAAAAAGAGAAAGCTATGGGACACATGGAAGAATATCTAAAATATGGTTTAGATTGAACAAGTTTTTAATAATTCTCTAGATATATGGTACTGTTCACATGAATATTGGAGTAATCGGCGTAGGTTCGATGGGACAGAATCATGCTAGAGTTTTATCTGGTATGGATTCACTTGGAGCAGTACTAGATTCTAATGAAAAGCTTGCTGAAGAGGTGGGTGAAAAATTCAATGTACCTTGTTTTACTGATATCGATGATTTTTTAAAATTTGATCTAGATGGTGTAACTATAGCGACTCCTGCTAACATACATAATGAAATCGCTATCAAAGTTATGGAAAATGGATTAGATCTTCTGGTGGAAAAACCGATAGCCTTGAACAGTTCCAAAGCAAGGGAACTTGTAGAAAAAGCCTCGAAAGAAGAGCTTATACTGGCAGTCGGGATGATTGAAAGACATAATCCAGTGATATCAACAGCTAAAACTTTGATAAATGATGGTAATGTTGGAGATGTTATAACTATGAGCTCCAAAAGGGTGAGTTCTTTCCCTGCTAGAGTTTCAGATATGGGTGTGATCATGGATTTGGCTATACATGACCTCGACGTGATGAGATATTTATCCGAAGATGAGATCACGTCCGTTTACACTTCTGGAGGACCGTCTAATAACGGTTCAGGTCACGAAGACCACGCTAATATTTTGATCCAGTTCGAAAACGGTGTCGATGGATTACTTGAAGTCAATTGGTTAACACCTCATAAAGTTAGAAATCTATGGATCACATGCTCTAAGGAATACATCGAGATTGATTATATCGACCAGACTATGGTGATAAGTTCCTCTCAACTGTTGGAATATGATGTAAGCAACCTATTCGATATACCTTTAGAACATAATATACGTAAATATTCAGTTAAAAGACAAGAACCATTGAGAAGAGAACTACAAGACTTCGTAGATTCTATTAAAGATAGGAGAGAACCTATGGTGAATGGTGAAGACGGGTTGAAAAGCATGAAGGTGGCGGAGGCTGCTTTAAAATCCTTAAGGCAGAGAAAAAAAATTGAGCTGTGATGAATATGGTCAAGAAACTCGGACCGTTGGAATTACCGGAGGATGTTATAATCGGTGAAGATGTAATACTAGGTTATCCGGGTAGAGAAAATATATGTTGTTTAAAAGATAAAGATTATACAGACCTACCAAAGACCTTGATAGGACCCGGATCTATCATTCGAGATTTTACGGTGATATATTCGGATGTGAAAATCGGTAAAAGTATTAGAACAGGACACCATGTCCTGATCCGAGAGGGGTGTACGATTGGAGATAACTGTTTGATAGGTTCAGGCTCTATAATCGAAAATGATTGTGATATAGGGGATAACGTATCTCTGCAGAGCGGAGTATACTTATCAACAGGCACTAAAATCGAAGATGATGTCTTTATAGGACCAAATGTATGCATCACAAATGACAAAAATATGGATTCTAATATTCAACCTGTCGTGATAGGGGAGGGTGCTAAAATCGGAGCTAATTCTACGATTATTGCCGGAGTTGAAGTCGGCAAAAATTCGATGATAGGGTCAGGTTCTGTTGTTACAAAAGATGTACCAAAAAATTCTCTAGTTTACGGAAATCCTGCAGAAATTAGATGAATCGCTACCGGGATAGTTGCATAGTTATAAACCTTTTTTAGAAAGATTTATTTGGAGGCCTTTTATTTCATTATAACAGATAGCATGGCAGAAGTACAGAAATTTCTTGAACAGGGAGAAAGATTACTAAATGAATTTGATTACGAAAAGGCCTATAAGAAATTTAAAAAGGCAATCGATAAAGAGGAGAGTGCGAGAGCCTATTTTGGTAAAGCAGAGGCTGCATTAGGTATACCTGAGATCGAATCAGAGGATATCATAGCAGATTATGAAAAAGCTATAGAGTTGGAAGAAAATCCATTTTATCATCAGGCTGTTGCTTCTTTTTGTATTGATGTAGGTAAATTCGAGAAAGCCGAGGAGCATTATAGGGAAGCGGCTAAACTTGATCCAGAAAATAAAGAACATTATCTTTCAGAGTTGGCTGTGGGATACAGATTTAAAGCTCCTGTCATGATGGAAAAACTTATCCAGCAGACAGGTCAGGGTGAAGATATAATTTTGAGAAAATCTCTGAACTATATGTTAGAAGCCTTGGATATAGATAGAGAAAAAGCCAAAGACTTACTCGGGTAATTTAGCACGTAAACTTTATATTATACCGCTATTAGTATTCCACTGAATAAGATGTTCTGTCCAAACTGTAATTCGTTAATGAAGCCCAATGATGGAGAATGGTTCTGTAAAAAATGTGAATACACTAGAAAAGTGAAAGATGAGGATCACACAGCTATAACTTCTAAAAAACAAAGTAAAGACACGATAATAATCGAAGAGGAAGTCGATACTTTACCAACAACCAAAGTAAGATGTCCTGAATGTGATAATAACAAAGCATATTGGAGATTAGAGCAGACTAGAGCAGCAGATGAACCCGAAACCAGGATTTATCGATGCACCGAATGCCGGCACACTTGGCGAGAATATTAAAGATATTAAGGTGTCATAAATGTTCGAAATTGGGAAAATTAGATTCCGTGCTATGAATAGAGATGATATCCCTTTGTTAGAAAACTGGGAGAGTGAACATCAGGTAACCCTTTTTTCAAGAGGTGAACCATTAGTTTTTAAGAATCGAGACGATATTGAAAATGAGTACGAAGAGAATCTTAAAAATGATGATAAACTAGTTATGATAATAGAGCAGATAAGAGATGATAAAGCGATAGGTATTGCAACTGTAAAAAAACGTTCAGGTAAAGTAAAAAGTGCTGACATCGGTACTTATATCGGTGAAAAGAAGTTCTGGAATAAAGGATTGGGCAGCAATGTAACTCTTGGTATTTGCGAAATGTTGTTTTTTCACAAAAATTATGATAGGATAAGTGCATGGAGTAGCTCAATAAACAAAAGGGCTCATAATGTTCTAAAAAAATTTGGTTTTAAAAAAACAGGTATCGCTAGAAAAAGTGGATATATGTTTGGTAAAAGGATAGATTGGGTATTTTTTGATTTACTAAAAGAAGAATATATGGAAAAAAGAGATGAATACTTACATGAATATTTGGAAAATAAAGTTTCATATCTTAAAAAATACTGTGGAATTAATTTCTATGCAAGAGAATAACTTGAACTCCACTCCATCCTGAATGAAGGACAATCCATCTCCACAATAAGAGGGGGATGCTTCTTTCTCAAAGCTTAACTTACCAGAAGAGGTCATTTATTAGCAAGTTTTTAGGTTTAACGGAATAACGTCTCATAAGTCTACGACGGTTGGTTGTTCAAATATCCGCTCAATTGGAATATCTCACGAGAGGAGTCCCAACTTGCAAGACTACCGATGGCCGTGTCATCAGCCTGTTAATGCGTTCCAACCAATTATGACGGATACAGTAACGCCTATACCAATAGATATAACTAGCTCCACACCTTTAAAATCCGATAGGGTGCGTTTCGGAATTTCGGATGAAAATCCAAAGGTCGGTGGAATTGCATAGCAATTCCTACAGAGGTTGGTCAAAGTTGATATACTATCACCATTCATCCTCCGCCTAAATATTCAAGATTTTATCCCTTGATCCTCACTGACATTACAGATACGGTAGCATTCCGGCTGATTTAGGTGATCTTTATCTAAAAATTAAAGTAAGATAAACTCTTTTTCAAATATCAGAATGAAATCAGAATTGTCACTGACCTACAAAGATAAAGTCTTACTATTTCTTAGAGATTATATCGAATTAGATAACAGAAATGAACTACCCGAAGATATAACTCAAAAAGGCATATCAGAAAAAACTGGTATGTCGAGGACACATGCTTCTAGAATACTTAAAGGTTTGAAAGAAGAGGGTTTGATCGAGGAAAAATTATCAAGTGTTGAAGGTCATGAACGAAAACTAAAAACATATAGACTAACATCTAAGGGTTTCGAAGAATCAAAGAAGCTTTATGACACGTTGATCGATCTAGAAATAAGAGTTGTTCATGATCAAAATGAAAGAGACATGGCTATCTCTAAAGTCTTGAAAAGGCATAATAAAAATCCGACCTTATTTGAATTATTAAATATGTTAAAAACTAAGAACATACCAATTGATATAAACGGTACTGAAAAAACTATTTCAGAGGTAAAAGAATCCCCTGAATTTTTTGAATTTATCGATAGAAAAAGAGAATTAGAGGAATTAGAAAGGTGGTTTAAGAGTGATATACCTGTAGCTATAATACTTGGTAGAAGAGGATACGGTAGTTCAACACTAGCATCTTCTTTTATCAAGAGAAAAAATAGACACACTTTATGGATTAAAACAACAAATAAATCATGGAGAACAATTAAAGACCAGATCAAATCATTTTTAGATAAATTAGATAAGAATAATAAGGAAAATATTAACATCTTAGAAAGGATATTACAGGAAAAAGTGTTCCTTGTTTTTGATGATTATTACAAAGTAGATGATGATCTTGTTGATTTTCTTAGCGATTATTTGGAGTTGAATAGGAATAAAATGAAAAGTAAGATCTTGGTAACATCTAGAAAAGGTATACCTGTTTACGAGAGATTCTATAAGATTAAAGATGTTAACAATAATAATGTAAGAGAGATCGATATCTCTCCATTCGATAAAGATGATGCTCAAAAACTTTTAGGCACCCAGTTGAAAGATGAAGCACTTGATAGATTGATGTTGATGACAAAGGGGTCCCCCCTATTACTCCATTTATTAAAAGAGGAGGATAGAGAACAACTTAATAAAGTCAGTCCTTTAAGTAGAGAACAGATATCGTTATTGTTTTTTTTAAAATCAGAAGAAAAGACCTAATATTTTTCCCATCCCTTTGCTTAGGTGTAGATAGTAATATTTTTATTACATAAGCGATTGGCAGTTATGATATCATGTATGCAGTATTTGAGGTAGAATCCGAAAAATTCGATCTGATTCAAGATGCTTTGTCTGATGAGCTGATCAGCCGTCAAACCACCAGTATCAGAGATGGTAAGAGCTTGGGTATGAAAGAGAACTATAATTATTTCATGATTGAAGGTAGCGAAGAAGCTATTGAAAGAGCTGTAGAATTGTTCAAAGAAGAAGGAGTCGAAAAGGCTGAGGATGCTGAAGAAGTTAAAAAAGCTATAGAAAAAGAAGATGAAGCTGCAGCCCATGGAATGGGAACTGTCTTCGGTTAAACACTTTTTTAACTCCTTTACGATCTTTTTTTCTAATCTATTGTTCTAGTGTTGTACCAAAACCCTTTTTTAAAACATGGGGGGATTTATTAGTAGTGATAAACATGAAAGCGATATACAAAAAATTAGGAGTAATATTGAGCGTAATACTGATAGCTTTAATCCCAGTATCACTAGCGACTACATCGATTGCCGAAGAAAGCGGACCGATAGATGATTTTGACCCCCCTGTGGATGGTGGGGAAATGTTTAGGAACAGAGCTGAGAACGCTGCCTCACATGGTGCAGCAACATTTTTGAAAGTTGAAGACTATGAACCATGGGCTGCGTTAGTTATAAACGCCGGTGATCCAAGAGGTGTTGACGCTGTTTCAGCAAGTTTCGAAGACGGAACCCTAAGGATAGAAGCACAGGATAGTAACTCGACAAATCACGTAACAATACTGATAAACAAAGAATTCGCCGATGAATATCTAGCGGACGCTGAAAGTGACTTAGAAATAGAAACAAGCGATGCTGTGAACTACGAAGGGATGGATAACTCGAATGCAAGTGCCGGTGGAGGAGCGATGTATGTCTTCCAAGTGGAGGAATTCAGTACACAGACGATAGAGATGTCACAATCATTTGATTTTGATACACCTGTAGATGGTCAAAAAGAACGGAATAGAGCAGAAGATGCAGCAGCACAGGGAGTAGCGACCTTCCTCAAAGTAGAAGGTTATGAACCTTGGGCTGCATTGGTGATAAATGCTGGACATTCGGATGGTATTGACGAAGTTACAGTGGACTTCGATGGAGAAACACTGACTATAGAGGCAACTGATGAAAAAGAAGAGCCGAACCATGTGACCATTCTGATTAACAAGGCTTTCGCAGATGAACATCTAGCTGATGCCGAAGGAGACTTAGAAATAGAAACAAGTGATGCAGTTAATTATGAGGGTCTAGACGAATCGAACGCCAGTGCAGGTGGAGGAGCGATGTATGTCTTCCACATAGAACACTTTAGCACACAATATATTGAGATGTCAGCTGAGGAATCCATACCATTCATCGGTATTCCACTGATGTTGATGGCAGGAGCTGTTCCAGTAGCATACTATTACTTCAAGAAAAAAGAGTAAAAACGCTAAAAAAACCTTTTTTTCTATTTTTTTAAATTCCTGCTAAAAGTGTGACTCTTGTCCTATCACCTATACTTGGGTCTTTTTTCAAACCCCACATGATATTTGCATCAGGTGATTTTTTACGGATCACGTCAAGTGCATCTTCTGCTTCTAACTCTGCAGTACCCTTACCGCTGGTAACTACTGTTAAAATAGTTTCATAGTCCTTTGGATCATCTAACCAAGGTGATCTGTAAGCTTCTTTGGATGCTCTTTTACCTCTTCTTCTGCCTTTCCCATAACCTGCACCGATCCTGAATTCGTCCACACCATAACAAAAGTCCCTTAACGGGGATATATCTCCTCTAGTCATAACCGAGTTAAAATCAATAATCGGGAGCATTATTATTGAATTCATCACGTTGAACGCTTTTGTCATAGGTAGATGTGGACTCATCTTCAACAATCTACTGTTTTCGAAAACCGCTAAAACGTCACAGTTTTTACTTATCTCATCCTTGGCTTCCTTAGCAAAACGAGCCCTTGATCCTCCTTCGTTACGGAAAGGCATTGCCACAAAAACCATGGTGAATCCCTGATCAGAAGTGATCCTAGAACATACTGGTGTGGTCCAACTTCCGGTCTCCCCCCCCAGGCCAGATAAGACATAAAAAAGATCACCTGATTTACTGGACCTTTTAAGTTTTTCCTCAGAATGATTTGATCGTAAATTACCAATATTTTTAATTGTGTCATAAGACTCTCTTATTTCCTTTTTGTCAATGTTTATAAATTCACATTGATCAAATCGTCTTTTAAAACCCACTTCTAAGAAGGACATATTTGTAACAGAGTTATCATCCATGAGAGAAGACAATATATTCCTACCTGCACCACCTATTCCAAATACCTTAGTCTCTGGTCGATCCCTGTTTTTCTCTGCTCCGAATCTCAAAGTTTTTCCCATCTTATACGTATCCTATATTGAATGATAAGATAAAAATTTATTTGTCTATGGATAAGTAAGAACGTTTATTCTTATAGTACTCTGCTTCAATACCTTGATCCAAAAATATTCTTTTTTTAGAAGCGATATAACCTATTATCCCACCGATAGCCGGGAAAACATAAGAGGCGAATACAACTTCGCTCACGCTAAAAAAAAGTAAAGCTAAATATACACCTAAAAACAAATTTATTACAAATGGTACCATCCATCCTAGATTCATACCCAAATATATACCAAAGAAAATACCTATAAAACTACCGATCAATAAAGCTATACCAAGGAATGATATATAGTTTGAACCGAAAACAATGCCTAATATAAAGACGGCAAAACCTATAATGAATACATAATAAAGTTCCGTCCATATCTCTTTATATTTTATAAAAACGTCTTTCAGTTTTTCTTTCCTAGATTTTTCAGCCATTATAATATCACGTCTTTTCATTCAAGGGTATGTTCAATTTAAAAAAAAACAAGATATCTATAATTCTTTTGGTTATTTTAGATTGATATTTGATGAAAAGTTAAAAGTAATACATATAACATTGTATTAAAGGGTGTGAAAGAATGTGTCCGTGTTATGAAATAATAGAAAATGAAGAAATTCCTGAAATCGAATGTCTAGTAGCAGGTTTTCCAGCAATGGGGTTGATAGGAGGGATCGCTAGCGAACAATTAATTAACAGTTTAAATATGGTCCAAGTAGCTTCCTTAAAATGTGACGAATTTCCACCAACTTCTGTCATATTCGATGGAATACCAAGAAGGCCTCTGAGATTTTTTATCAGTGATGAATTGATGTTAGTAAAATCTGATATGGTCATACCTACTAAATTAACTACAAGATTGGCTACAGAAATAGTAGAATGGAGCATGGATAAAGGTATAAGCGAAATAATAACACTTGATGGCATACCGAAAAAAGAAGATACGGATGAAACGAAAATATGGGGTGTACTAAGTACGCGTGAAGATATGGAAGAATTCGAAGCACTCGATATTGAAATTATAGAGAGAGGGGCGATATCAGGTATATCTAGTTCTTTACTTCTCGAAGCTGTAGAACATGATATCAAAGCACTAGGTATGTTTGCAGAGGGAGAACACAAATTACCTGATCCAAGAGCCTCTGCAGCATTGTTAGGAAAATTAGCAGATTATAAAGGTCTAAATATTGAAACAGAAACACTCATAGAAAGTGCTGATAATTTGGAGAAAGAATTTGAAGACTTAGTCCAGCAAACCGAAAAATTGAAGAAAGATATGAATGGAAGATCGGCTCATCCTCCTTTATATGGATGAGGGTCACACATATTGCAATATGAGGAGACATTTCGCCTCATCAAATTATTTATTATATCATTCTAAGTTCCATCCGATAACTATTTTTGTGAGTAGAGGGAATGGTTGATCAGAGATGGAACCTGATAGAAACATATATCGTTCAGAACGGTTGAAATGGAAACTCATATCCGAACACAAAGACCATCGCCTGGAAGAACTCATCGACGGTGATATAAAAGAGAACACAGAAGGGGAATTTTATGAATTAATAGATGAATTTAGTTTGAACTTCAATATAAAAGACTGTAAATTCGTTGAAAACGAATTACTCTCCGACTTGAAATTAGTTCCTGGGATAGGTAAAAAGACCGAGGAGAAACTAAAAAGAAAAGGTGTTCAGAATCAACACGACTTAAAGAATAATGAACGGTTTTGTAGTCATGTAGAAGAGATAATCGATGAGGTAGAATGTAGAGATTTAAAAAGATTACAAAAAAGGGTCGAAAAGTGCTATCCATTGAATCATCCATTAAATCAAAAACTTGTTGAATTCTCTGACAAAAAGGATCTACTTTTTTTTGATATCGAAACTATGGGATTGAGATATTGTCCCGTATTCCTCATAGGCATCGGAATTTATTCGGATGATTGTCTTAAAATTAAGCAGTTACTAGCTAGGAATTTGAAGGAAGAAAAAGCGATCATCCAGGAATTCTTAAACATCTCTGAGAGGTTTACCAGTTTTGTAAGCTTCAACGGTAGAAGTTTCGACAGTAGATTCATTTCCGAGAGGATGAAAAATTATGGTTTGGAAGGGGATCTTGATAAACCTCACTTCGATGTTCTACATTTTTCTAGAGGAGTATGGAAAAAAGGTGTTCCAAATCACAAGTTGGGAACTTTAGAAAAGCATGTTTTGAACAAAGAGAGAGAAAACGACGTATCAAGTGCAATGGTACCACAGTTTTACAAGATCTATCTTAAAAAAAGTAATCCGGGTCCTTTGATTCCGATAATAGAACACAATAAAGAAGATATAATATCTACAGCACAGTTGTTGGATGTGATCTGTAACGGTAAAGATGAATCTTGAAAAGACCTATGATCCCATTCAAAATTCATTTTTAAGAATATTTTTAGATATCAGAATCTATAGTGTTCCTAAGCTATTTATAAGGATAAATTGATTGTATTCATGTATAATAAGGGGAATATTGATGAATAATAAAGCAGTTATCTTGGCTATTTTTCTACTTATAAATACTGGCACGACTATCGGGATAGGATATAGTTCAACAATTGAAGAAGTCAGGGTGAATGAGAATCTAGATGATTACGAGAATGCAGTGGAAATTTCCGATTGGTATGATTTACATGAAGTAAAGAACGGTTTAGATGGAAATTACATCTTGATGAATGATTTAGATGAAGGTTCAGAGGGTTACGATGAATTAGTCGACTATTGGACCGGATGGAATCCTATAGGTGAGGATTTCGCTAATTCTTTCAAAGGTGTCTTCGATGGCAATGGGTATGAGATAAGAGATCTCTTCATAAATCGAACAATTACTGATCGTGTAGGCTTATTCGGTAGAATTAATCAGGAGGGAAAAATTTTCAATTTAGGAATCAAAGATGCAGATGTGACTGGTGATACTCGAGTGGGTATGCTCGCCGGAGAAAATAGTGGAACGATCAAAAATACGTTTGCAATCGGAGAAGTAAATGGAGAGAGTCATGTTGGCGGTCTCGTAGGTCTGAACAATATAGGGAAAATAGAGAACTCTTATGCTATAGGTAATGTGAATGCAGATGACCGTATTGGAGGACTTTTAGGATTTGCATATGGCGGTAGCGTCGAGAACTCATATTACCACGAGGATATGCCTGAATGTCATCATCACAGAGAAGGTAGTTGGCCATTAAATGATGATGAGTTCAATTCTATTAGCACATTCGAATCAGCTGGATGGAATATACAGATGGTTGAAACGGAAAGGGACTATCCATTCCTTTCAAATAAAAGTAATGAAGAAAACCCAATATGGTTAATTAAAGAGAGCAATGTAAGTTATGATTTAACCATAACAATAGATGGGATCGGGACCACTTACCCTCTTGAAGGAACCCATTCGTACTATGAGAATGGAAAGATACGCCTAGAAGCAATACCTGAAGAAGAACACTATTTCTTCAGGTGGACCGGAGATGTTGAATCTAAAGATAATTATACTTCAGTAACAATGGATGAAGATAAATCTATAACGGCCCATTTTAAGAACATACCTTATGAAATCCGCAACTGGGAAGAATTGTATCTTGTGAGACTTGATCTAGAAGGTAATTTTACTCTGATGGATGATCTAAATAAGGATACAGATGGGTATGATGAATATGTTGATACAAATGATGGTTGGAAACCTATAGGATATGATAGGGATCCATTTACAGGTAGATTTGACGGTAATGGACATATAATTAGTGACCTATACATCAATCGGCCTGATGAGGATTACGTAGGTCTTTTCGGCGAAGTTCAAAATTCTAATTTGACTGATTTATTGATTAAAAACGCAGAGGTCAAAGGAGATCAACATGTGGGTGGGATTGTTGGTTATAACCGAGAAAGTTCTGTAACCGATTCGTCTGCAGAAATATATGTGAGCGGGTCTGGATTCGTAGGGGGACTCATTGGAAGAGTTAAAGAAGGGGTGGTATCAGAGTCAAATTCCACAGGAAACGTAAACGGATACGGTCTGGTTGGGGGACTTATTGGTGAAAATTATGAGGGATTTATTTCAGAATCTCATTCGAAAGCAACAGTGAACGGGGACAATTCAATCGGTGGACTAGTAGGTGAAAACTATTTCGGTGGAATATCTGAATCATATTCAACTGGTGATGTTTATGGGAAGGATTGGGTAGGTGGATTAGTAGGATTAAATTATAAAGCTGCTATTATAGATTCTTACACATATAGTGATGTAATAGGTGATAATAGTCGTATCGGAGGGATCGTTGGAAGAAATTCTGAAGGCTCAGTATTACGATCATATTCAACAGGAAATATTACTGGAAAAGATTTCGTGGGTGGATTTGCTGGAGAAAACTTTGAAGGTACAATAGATAACTCTTTTACAACAGGGAATGTGATCCGGGACTCAGGAGTAGGAACAAACTTTGGAGGTTTTGTAGGGAGGAATACTGCAAAGGTTACAAATAGTTACTCAACTGCAAGAGTCATCTATGAAGGAGAAAACAATCCAACAGATAAGGGCTTCGCTGGAAGTTCTACAGAGAACGAAGAAATGTCGGGCAATTATTGGAATACCGAAACTAGTGGGCAATCAGAGACGGCAGGAGAAGCTTCAGGTAGAACAACTAATGATATGACCTGGGAATATGAGGACACATACCTAGAATGGAATTTTCAGGAGATATGGAGAGATGGTTACCACGAAATAGTGAAAGATAAAGAAGGAAACACAGGTTATCCCGCTTTAAAATGGCAAAGATATATAGAAAGACCCTTCTTCGATATAGAAGTTATAGACTATGAAAGTACAATAAAAGAAGGGGAAGAAGTTACCGTGAAATACCACGTGGAAAACACAGGTGGAGTTGAAGGTACACGGGACATATTGTTAACAGTGAATGACGATCTAGAAAAGATTATTTTTAATGAATTGATCCTTGATGTTGAAGAAAGTTACAGTGGGGAGTTCACATTGCAAACAATAGAAACCGGAGAATTTAAACTTGAAGTACATACTGAATACGACGGAGAACAAGATGAATTCATGTTGAATATTGAGGAAGATGATGATCACACATTTTTATCAGCCCACTGGTGGTTAATTATTCCTATACTCACGGCTGTAGTCGTAGTAATTGGTTTAAAACTTAGAGAGAATAGAAAGAGTTCTTAATAGGTTCTCAAAACAACTAATAAACAATGATACTATCGTTAATTGAGAGAATTATAGTGGAAGTCATCCAGGATTAATATACTTGTGTCTCTCTGTTTTCTTTTGAAAACGCTCGAGACAAATCATCTTTGTAATTCGATTTTGTCATCCACTGCTATTCAAAGACACTAAAAGTTGTTTCTTTTACTATAATAGGGATTAATATAGTGTTCCCGTCGGGATTCTGTGAGCAATACTTCGTAAAACTCATTATTGCTTACGCTCGTTAAAAAGTAAATTTTTAACTCGTGAAACAAATCCCTCTGGTCGCAAAAAAACAAAAAATGCTCCCGTCGGGATTTGAACCCGAGTGTTTGGCTCGAGAGGCCAAAATGATTGGCCGGACTACACTACGGGAGCGAGTTGTTGAAAAACCAGACCTGAACAGATACTATTCCAACATTCCCTTACACCTATTTTTCATATATAATAATTTCCTTGAAAAAAGACTAATATCATATACGTGATTTAGTAACTATGAAAGGAAAGTTGGAAGGGAAAAAAGCTATCGTAACCGGAGCTTCGAGAGGTATAGGAAGAGGTATAGCCGAGAAATTTGCCGAGGAAGGTGCTATAGTAGGGATCAATTATTATAAAAGTGAAGGAGAAGCACATGAAGTACTTGAATATGTGACTAGTAAGTCCGATGGAATACTACTGCAGGGAGATGTCAGTGATGAGAAAGACTGCGAAAATATGATTGATAGATTTCTAGAAAAGTTCCAATCCATCGATATACTGGTCAACAACGCTGGTATCTACTACCGTAAAGACCTAGAAGAGTCAGAGATAGAGGATTATGATAAGACCATGGATGTGAACGTCAGAGGTCCGTTCATATTGAGTAAACTATGCCTCTCATACCTAAAAGATTCTCAGGCAGGCAGGATCATCAACCTGTCATCTCAGTTGGCCTTTAGAGGGTCAACTCACGGTACAGCCTATGTAACAAGCAAAGCAGCACTAGTGGGATTGACAAGAGCTTTAGCCTTGGAATTAGGGCCAGAAGGTATCACTGTAAATGGAATTGCACCTGGCACTATAGACACGGATATAATAGGAGATTACTCAGAAGAGAAAAGAAAACAACGAGCTGAGAAAATACCCGTAAAGAGGATCGGAAAACCAGAGGATATCGCAGAGGCAGCAGTCTTTTTAGCTTCGGATATGGGTTCTTATGTCAACGGAGATATCTTAGGGGTGAACGGTGGGTCTGCTCTCCATTGAATCAATTTTATTCTATAACAGCTTCCTCTGGGATTATCATTGGACGTCCAGATCTATCGATTATATCTACTTTCACACCAAAGACTGATTCTATATTATTTGAATTTAAGACATCAACATCCCCGGCGGCAAATATTCTACCATCACTAAGCATCAATACCTTACTGCTGTACCTTGCCGCTAGATTCAGGTCATGCATGGTCATGACTACTGAGATCCCATCTTCTGTTTGTTTTTTTACAACATCTAACACTTCCAGCTGATGTTTAAGGTCAAGGTTGCTAGTTGGCTCGTCTAAAAGTAATATCTCTGGATTCTGGGCTACTGCTCTAGCGATCAACACTTTCTGTTTCTGCCCACCACTTATCTCACCTATGTTCCGCATGGCGATCTCTTCAAGATTTAATCTTTCAATGGTGTGTGATACAATATCTAAATCTTTATCGCTCGGTTTCCAACCACCATGTGGTTTTCTACCCATCAGCACAGTGTCGAAGACCGTCGTTGGAAAACTCTCAGCTCCGGATTGAGGCACATGACCTATCTTCCTAGCTATCTCCCTCATACTCAAGCCATCTAACGACCTATCATCGATGTATATAGCCCCTCTTTGTGGTCTCAATATATTATTTATACACTTTAGTAGGGTAGTTTTCCCAGAAGCGTTAGGACCGATGATAGTAAGCATATCGCCCTTTTCGACTTTAAAATCAACATCCTCCAAGACCGGATGACTGTTGTAGGAAAACTTGAGTCCGGCTATTCTCAGCTTCACCAGTATTCCCTCCCTTTTATGACCAGATAAATAAACAACGGCGCACCCAAGAATGAAGTCAATATACCAACAGGTAACACTATGGGAGATATTATAGTTCTTGCAACTGTATCAGAAGCCAACAACAACATGGCACCTACGACACAAGAAAACGGTATAAGATATCTTTCGTTCCCGCCGATGACCCTTCTTACCATATGAGGAACGACCAATCCAACGAAACCGATTATCCCCACAAAAGAGATTATAAGTGCAGTTACGAAACAAGAAATCAGCATACCCCAAAGCCTCAGTTTTTCGACATCGATACCCAAAGCTTTGGCAGACTCATCACCAGAATCTAAAACTTCGTAATCCCAACTCTTCCAAAGAAAATATAACGTTGCCGGAACAACTGCTATCAACATCAAACCTAGATCTGTCCAGCCCGCCCGAGCTACATCTCCGAAGGTCCAAAAGACTATAGAGGCGAGTTCTACATCATCTGCGAAGTACTGTAAAGCTGTGTAACCGGCTGTAAACAATGATCCTAGTGCCACACCGGTGAGTATCATAGTTGCCGGTGAAGCGTTTTTATATCTTGAAAGAAGAAGTATAACGAATGTAGCAACGAGTGACCAGGCAAATGCTGATATCGTGACCAGATAAGGGTTATTAAGTATGACTGCATCGGCAGCCTGACTATGAGTTGTACCAGCTCCCAAAACGATGATGGAAAATGCAGCTCCAAAAGCTGCAGCATGAGATATCCCCAATGTGAAAGGAGAACCCAGTGGGTTTCTCAATATACTCTGCATGGCTGCACCAACGACAGCCAGTCCAGCCCCAGCAGCGATAGCAGCAAGGACTCTTGGGACACGCATGTTCCAAATTATCGTGTTCAACCGGCTACTGGTATTGGTTCCTAATAGTGTTGATACAGCTTCACGAATTGAAACATCGGCTGGACCTAGAGTCAGCGAAAATAGAGCTAGGGAAACAAGTAGAATAAATGACAACAAGAAGAAGAACACCCTCTTTTTAGAGTATTCTTTGTATTCACCCAATATTTCATCATTGATATCCTGTTCTTCGACTGCCATTTATGATAACCTCTCTTCATCGATCATCTAGTTCAGTGAATCCACCTAGGTCTCTTTCCATATATTCGTATACAGGTTCGCCTACCAACATCTCATATATCTCATCGGCTTTTTCCTCATGATCTACATCGATGAATCGTTCAGGATAAATAACTGAACCCACGTAAAAAGAACTAGCTAGCACAGTACAATAGTTTATGTGGTGCCAATTATATGGTAAAACACCATACAGATCTCCGTTCTGGAAGGCTTTCAACTCTTCATAATTAGAATTATCTAAATCGATGGTACCTCTAGTGTAACTTCCCATATCTACAAAGATTATGTCCGGATCCCATTCTAATATCTGCTCCTCATCGACCATCGCATGATCTATCTCCAGATCTCCAGCGACATTATCTGCACCTACAAATTCGAAAGGGGCGTAATTTCCGTATGTACTTCTCAGATCATGAGCCCCACGATGCAGCACTCCTCCAACGTAAACTTCAGGCTTCTCTTCAGATGATATATCATACGTTCTATCTCTAAGGTCTTGTATAGTCGAATCGATAAAGTCTATTATCTCATCAGCTCTATCCTCTTTGTCCAAAATCTCTCCTAACAACCGTAAGCTGCCATAGAACTCATCTCTATTTTCACCTAGATCGCCTATGGCTAGATCTATCGTTGGAATTCCCGTCTGTTGCTGATAATCATCAGCTTCATCGGCACTAGAAGCTCTGAAAATTAAATCCGGTTCCCGATCAACGATCAGTTCCATATCCCCTCCGTGTATTGGGCCTATCGACGGGAGTTCTGATAACTGAGGATCTGCTAAAGCATAAGGTCGTCCAGTAGAACCTCCTGTGATCTCATACTCTTCCACACCTGCAAGTAGATCCGTTGCCTCCATGTATGCTATCAGCCTCAAACATCCAGATCCTACTGCAACGATGCTTTCTACATTTTTTGGAATTTCAACATCTCTATCGGCCATATCGGTGACGGTCACAGTTTCGATATCTTTTTCTTCGTTTTCAATACATCCAGTAAATGTAAGAGATAATAATAAAATTATTATCACACCTAAACCTGCTATTTTGTGCATCAGTTATCACCTGCCTTATGGATTCCAAAACCAGTCAATTCTAAATGACCCTCACCTAAACAACTTAAACAAAAGATGTTACCATCTCTTTCAACTGTCCTACTAGCCATCACTTTCTCTCCGCACCCACTGCAGACATAACTCTCGTGGATAGGTGCATATTCCGGTATATCTACCTCCACTTCTTCAAATTCGAATATCTTGTCTGGATCTGTATGTACCACAGCTATGGAAGCCTTCTCAGAAAGGGTCAGTAGTTTCTCTTTATCGTCCTCGTCTCCTTCTCTTTTTGTAACGACCTTTTCGAACAGCTCGGAGAAATCCTCTACTTTATCGTTCCAGTGCTCCGAAGCATCGTTCTTGACTCTAGCCCGAAGTCCGTTTCCATCCCTATCTGTTAAAGTGAAGGCGGTTTTACCAATATCTTTGAAGATGAGTGAATTGTTTCCAAAAGTACATCCTGTGACGAACTGGACTCCATCTGAAGAACAATTATTGGTTTCAACGATAACTAAAATATCTTCCATACCGTCTGATCTTAGACCCATCCTTTTTACGAGCTCGTAACTTCCCTTGACACCCAATGCTAATCCGGGACAATAATGACCATGAAGAACAGCAGCTCTGTGAAGTAAACTTTCTACATCTCCATTATCAATGATCTCCCAAATTTCTTTTCTCGTTTTCATTTTATATAACTACTCCTGTAACACGAATACTAAATAGGTGTTAATGTTAAGTATTTCGGTAAAGGTGTCACAAATAACATATAGTCGTGACAACAATAACACGCCGATATGCATGGAAGATAACACGACGAGGTTTGGAGTATCCGTTCCGAAGGGATTGCTGGAAAAATTTGACAAAAAGATAGAAGAAAAGATGTACTCAAATAGGTCTGAAGCTATCAGAGATCTTATCAGGGATTTTTTAGTCGAAGAGAAATGGAAAGAATCCGATGAAGAAGTATATGGATCTTTGACTCTGATCTTCGATCACGAAAAAAGGGGGATATCGGACAAATTAACTGAACTTCAGCATCAAGATCATGCGCACATAGTTTCAACCATGCACATTCATCTAGACAAACACAACTGCATGGAGACCATGGCTATTAGAGGGAAACCACATCATATCAAGAGGATCGCTGACAAGCTGATAAGTACTAAAGGTGTGAAGCACGGTAAATTGATGATGACATCCGTTTAAATGCAAAAGATTTATCCTTTATAACCTCTTTAATATATTGTGATATCATGATAAGAAAGCATGTCTATTTCAGTGGGAAAGTTCAGGGTGTATTCTTTAGGGCAAATACCAAAGAAAAGGCTCAAGAATTCGGCGTTAAAGGTTGGGTTAAAAATTTGATCGACGGCAGGGTCGAAGCTGTTTTCGAAGGTGAAGAGGAGAATGTAAACAAGTTGATCAAATGGTGCAAGAACAACCAGCCACATGCACGAGTCGATAATGTAAAAGTAGAAACTAAAGAACCTACTGGTAAGTTCGATAAATTTTTCATCAAACGTTAAAAACTAGGTATATTAGAGACTACATCTCCAACCGTTTTAGATGGGAATTAATTTTTTCAATATATTGCATAGCATCTGATGGAAATGTGTCTTTAGACTTTTTATAGTATTCTAGGGCTTTTTCTGTCGAACTCATTTCCTCATATATTCTGCCTAATTCGAAATAATTCTCACCTATACTGAATGGTATGTCATATCCATCCAACATTTCATTAGATTTATTGATCCATTGGATACCATCCTCATAATTTTCTTCCATCCTATCTATGATGCCTTTAACACGATAAATGGAGGATAGCCCAACAACATCATCCATATTCTCCATTACTTTTTCAGCCCTATTTGCATAAACTTCGGCCTTTTCTAAATCACCTTTTTTAGCTAAAGCTTCGGCTTGATTGAAATAACCCCAGCCGAATAAACGTTTGTTCCCAATCTTTTTAGCATTATCCATACTCTTTTTGAAATACTCAATCGCCTTATCCCACTCCTCTTTTTTCATATACTGATCTCCAATATTGTTGTTTGCTCTAGCAAGATCTCTAAAGGCATTTTGACTTTTAAGAGGAGGCAAACTTCTTGTATAATAACGTATAGCTAGATCGTTTTCACCCTTCTGGGCATAAGTGTTGCCCATCTCAATATATGTCAAAGCGAGTACGTTATTTTCCTTTGCCTTCTTTCCATTTTCTATGGAAATTTCATAACATTCAACGGCCTCATCAAATTTACCTTCCCTCCACCTTAGATATCCAAGACCTCTCTGGCAATCAGCGATCCCAACTAAATCACCTAGACCCTCATAAATGTCAAGGGATTCCTGATAATATTTATTTGCTTCATCGAATTTTTGAGTTTCCTTTTTGATGTGTGCGATCCCTCTAAGTGCATCTGCTTCGGATTTCTTATCGCCGATATCCTTTGACAATTCTACAAGAGACCTGTAAGCTTTTTCTCCCTCATCCCATTTGTTTATATCAAAACTCAACTTACCTATTTCATTGAGATGTTCTAGACGTTTCTCATCAGCATCCTCGATATCAGTGGACACTTCTAAGGACTGGATCGCCTTATCATAGTGTTCAAGAGCGGTCTCTATAGCGTACCTATTTATTGCTTGTTCAGCTGCTTTTATAGAATATGCATATGATTTATCGTAAACTTTTCCTTCATAAAAATGTCTGCCAAGTGAATAATAATATTCTTCAAGATTATCCTGATAAAAGTCCTCTATCGCCTCACCGATTTTTTTATTCAAGACTCGTTTCCTACTTTTACCCATGTTACCGTACAATGTAGTTCTAATCTGAAGATGGTTGAATCTGTATATTTCTTCATCAGCATCTTCTTTCTCTTTGATCAATCCTTTTGATTGTAATCCTTCTATTATATCTAGTAATTCTATAACATCTATATCCATGGACCTCTCAAGTATTTCAAAATCGAATTCAGTTCCGATAACAGAAGCATACATAAGAATATTTTTTTCGTTTTTACTTAATCGGTCGATTCTTCTACTCGTGATATCTTTTATCGAAGTAGGTATAGATATCTCAGAAAGTTCTTCTTCAGGATCCCAAGTGTATGAATATGGATCAATAACACCCTCATCCATCATCGAATTCAATATTTCTATTACGTAGTAAGGGTTACCCTCACTCTCCCTATAAACCATCAGTAAAAAAGACTCAGGCAAGTCCTTTGTTTGCAAGCGGTTCTTGATCAAATCAGCCACTGGTTGAAAACCTAACCTATCCAGATCAAGGATTTCCACCAACTGTTCTTCCTTGATCCTATTCAAAATCGTTTCAAGTGGAAGTTCTTCATCACGTGTCTTCAACTCCTCCGGTCTATAAGCCCCCACGATGAAAACCTTGCTATCATATATTTTACGGGCTAAAAAATGTAAAAGTTGAGAAGAAGATACATCTATCCATTGTAGGTCATCTATGAATAAAAATAATGGTTCTTTTTTTGATAAGTCTTTGATTAGTCCTAAAAATTCTGTAAACATAGCTTCTCTCTTATCAGAGAGAGATATTTCGTTAGTATCGGATCTATCTCTAGTTCCAACTTCTATTAAGCTCATTGGCCCTCCATAAGAAGAACTGCTTGATGTTCTAGTAGCTGTACTAGCTCCCATACCTATGAATGTCTCTTTTTTAGTTTCTTCTTTCTTATCTTTTTCAATATAATCTCCCAAAGCATCTAGAAATGGGAGATATGGCTCAGCACCTTCATGATAAAGACATCTACCTTGGAATGTCTGAAAACCTTCTTGTTCACATCGATCTCTAAGGGTTTCACCCAGTTCAGTTTTACCAACACCAGCTTCTCCTTTGAGTAAAACAAATTTACCATTCCCTTTTATTACCTCTTCTTTAAATTGATTTAATTTATTAAGTTCACTGACTCTATTGACGAACTTTAAATCTACATTTTCATTGGTTTCAGTACTGATAATAGGCATGTTATTCCTGTAATTACACTAGGTGTTTTAAAGGTTTTCATCAAATTCCAAAATTCAAACGTAAAAAAATAAGACGCCGTCGACCGGATTCGAACCGGCGACCGCTCGGTTAACAGCCGAGTGCTCTGCCACTGAGCTACGACGGCAAATCTAATATGCATATCCAATCATTAAAACTGCATATTCTAGTCATGAGTAAAGAGAGGTTATATTAAAAATCTTTTCTCAAACCATTGATAATAGTTTTTTATAAATATAAAAATTATAATATTGTCCTAACTACTATTTCAATCACATAGATCTTCATATAATGATTTTGTAAGATAATTTATATCCTTTAATAATCCTTTTAATTCGTCTTTGAATTCTGGATGCTTGTCAGTCAATTTTGCACCAACAGGTGAAGGTTCGATCATCTTTTCCTTTTCTAACATCCTCAAAGAGTACCTTACTTTATGTTCTGGTATTCCTAGTTTTTCGCTTAGTTTCGAAATACCTATCGGTTGCTCTTTCTCTATAAAACAATATATTTTGATAGTTCTTTTTAATACGGTAAGCTCTTTTTTTAGATTATGACTAAGGGGGCTTTTATTCATATTATTCTCACACTTTTTAGAACTTGGAATAAGTTATAGATATATAAATACAATGATGGACAACATATATCAAGTAATCGCCAAACATATATAATAGAAAGTAGTTCAAATATTGATTAAAATGAAGAAGATAGCTTTTAAAATGATGGCTATCGTATTTCTGCTTATACTGGTTGCACCTTTATTTACAACTACAATACACGGTGAATCCTTCGGTGAAGATGGTGGTTCTATCAGGTGTTCTACCAATTTACAGTTGATACCACAAGCCGATGAGATCGGAGGAGGGCGTATAACATGGAGAATAGATGGAGAAGCTGCTCAACAGATGAGAGCGTTGTTACTTGATAGTATAGGTAACGACGAATTCTTCGATGAAGCCAATGGGGATGACACTCTAGACGAGGATGAACTTAAGATCTTCCTAGACACGAACGGTATGTTAGAATCATATATTCAAAGAGGAGGAGCTTTGAACAGTTTTAGAGGGACACATGACTTCTATGGATTCGAGCCAATCCGTGATATCGATCCTGATGATCATATCAATTATTTTGGAGCGGAGATAACTCGCTCTTCTTTAACTACAGATAATATAGCGGATGATACATATGGCCTATTAGGATCTACAGCTGATGACACCGGGCCCATTGAAATACATTTCACTATACGTTTCCCTGGAGAGACAGGTAAGGGTGGACCTCATGAGTTGGATATGTCCAATACCGATGTTTTAAGGGGTGTTTGGGAATCTTTGATCATACCTGTTAGGAGTGAGTTGATCAGCGAAGCTGGAGATTCACCAGAAACTGAATTTGAGATAGAGCATGAAAACCTTTTAAGCGATGAAGATGGAAATTATGGAGTCGTTCTACGAAATGGTACACAATTAAGCCGTGACAACTACACCATAGATCCAGATCAAGGCACTGTAACTATCGATGAGGGTAGTATATACGAGAACGATAATATCTCATTAGTTTATGCTTATTCTCCAATATGGGAAGGAGATTCAGAGACTAGACATTGGTCTTACGTGGTAGGTACTAACAATTTTTATGACCCAAATTACGAAGGTTCTCTTTACCATTTCAGAACCCCCGCAGGAGAAGTTATCTACTATTCAAATAGCTTCCCAGCAGGCAACCCACCTGAAGAGAGTATAAGATGGGTTGAATTTGATATCCTTATGAATCCCCAGATACTATTTGTGATTGTGGCAGTATTTTCTTATTTTACAGCCGTTATGCCAAAAAAATACTTTAAAGATTATAAATCAGAATATCCTTCCAAATATAGAGGACGTGCTGAAAAATCTATGTTCGTTCATCTAGTTACTAAATTATCGATCGTGGCTCTTTTGATACTTTATTTCATACCAGTTATAGGTCCTTTGTTCGTACATGGATTATATTTGATTATATTATCCCCAGGACTTATGTTGGGTAGCATTATCTTATCTAAAATGGTCTATAGTAAGAAGAAAGGTGCGATACCGGACAAAATTAAAAATCCCCCTAAAAAAAGGAAACCCATCTCAAAAAAATCTGAGAGTAAAGCAAAGAGTGATGTAAAGAAAGGTAAGTGTAAGAGATGTGGTGAAGTATTCACAACCCCTAAAGAAAGGAATCTTTTAAACGTTAGATGTCCTGTATGTGGAAAAAGACAAAGACAACTCAAAGAAGGATATAATTACTTATTGATGGATGAAGACAGTGATAATACCTATTCGATTTACAATGATTTCATCAAAGAGGGTCTTAAAGGTATGATAATCACTACTACCATACCATCGAAAGTCGAAGATAAGTATGGATTGTACGATCAAGAAATAAAATGGATTTCAGAATCCGATTCTAACGACTATGTAGTTTTAGACCCAAAACGTATGGACTTCGAGATAACTAGGACTATTTCCAATTTTTCAAAGGATAACGATAGAGGTATCTTACTAATCGAAGGGCTGGAATATCTAGTAGTAGAAAATGATTTTGAAAAGTTAAGTAAATTCATAAAAAAGGTGACAGATATAACATCTATGAACGCCATCACACTTTTGGTACATGTAAATCCTGAGGCATTCCCGATCAATCAAATAAACACTTTGAAAAAGAGCTTTGATAATAGTGAAGATTTAAGAGATAAAAAAGATAATAATCAGAAAAAGGTCTTTTGATCTTTTATTCCCATCGATTATACATCTGATTTTCGAGATCGAGGTTATCCAGTATCTTCCCAGCGATAAAATTCACTAGATCTTCTAAAGAATCATTTCCAGAATAGAAACCTGGTGATGCCGGTAATATTACTGCCCCAGCTAATGAAAGATCATGCATGCATTTCAAGGAAATGGAAGAGAGTGGAGTTTCTCGGGGTACAATAATTAATTTTTTACTTTCTTTCAAAGCTACGGAGGCACTTCGCGTTATAAGATTATCAGCTATACCAGTAGATATCTTAGAGAGAGTTGACATGGAACATGGGACTACCACAACTGCATCGTACAATGAGCTTCCAGAAGCTGGAGGTGCAGACATATTATTTGGTTCATAAGTGTTATCAGCTATAGATTCTAAATCGATCCTATCCGTTCCTAATTCTTGATCTATCAGTTCTTTCCCAGAATTAGATATAACGAGTTCTGTACGAACATCATCCATTTCACTTAAAGCTCTTAAAACTCTTTCTCCGTAAATTACACCAGAGGCCCCGGTTATCGCCAATAATATTTTCATATAAAAACAATAATCAATATAATATTTAAATCCTTCACTTTTTACATATCTAATTCTATCTTTTCGTATAATATTGAAGTCCTTTTAACAAGGATATACAAGAATAATAGAGACATATCTGCTGTAAAGATTAATGCCAGTATTCCCAGAAATTGATCAGCCTGGAAAATCGTAACTGGAAAACTAAAAAGTAGAACTGATACGATCAAACACAACATCAATATGGAATACATGGTGATTATATCAGGTGCCCCATGGTTACTCTCATCATAGTTAGGAAACTTCACCGAGGCCCATACCCCGATACCACTAAAAGATATTACCATAACTATCGCAGATATGACTGAAAATAAAATCAAACCAAGGTTATAACCCAAAACTAGTGGTAAAGGAAGTGCGATCAATATTACGATAGTCCAGGAAAAGAATAACATAGCTAGTACTTTCCCCCATATTATATCTTCAGAATCTAAAGGTAGAACTTTTATTGCCCACATCTTTCTTCCCTCTCTACTGAATAATGTCAAAGAAGGCAGCACTATCTGAATCACAACTCCAAGATATAATGCCATCCCAATAAGTAGTGGATATAGAAGTTCATCTATATCTAAACCCAGATCGGGATATTTACCGAATCTGAAATACATCACGAATAAGCCCATACATATCATACCGATAACTCCGATGGATCCAGGACTTTCCTTTCTCCTCCATCTTTCTAAGATCTCTTTTTCTGCAATCCTTCTTATAGGTTTCTTGATAAATTTAGGTAAAAAATCACCAGCTTTATGGAATCTAAATGATGAGTTCGAATTCGTTGTTACTCCATGTCTCCACGATTCGATCATCATGTCAGATTTAATAAAAATTAGAAGAATAGTGATAATAATTATCATCGAAATGAAGAAAATTAGTTCAAATAAACCTTTGAAATTCTTTGTTATGTAAAACACGATAGGTATCACCTGTCCATAAAGAAACAGACCGAGTAATTTCTTTTTCAAATCTCTCAGCTGAGACAGCATCGCTATAAAGAAACCTGATATAGGAGCTAAAAGGATTAAAATGTAGAGATGAGGTATGAAATAAGTGTCTAGAGGTAGATTGATATTGAATAAATAAACCAATAATGTAACGATTACAAGGGATACTGCCACCAGTAAAATATTATACCAAACTTCTTTCAGAAGTCTTGAAAAAACAATTTTCTTAGAAGTAGTGGGAGACGTTATCAGATATTTTAATCTTTTATTTCTAAAGGTATCATCCACTGTTTCCGCTGAAGTTTTTGCGAAAAGGAAGAAAAATATTGAGAACAAAACGTCACCTCTAGTAGGTTCTATAAAGAGTTCGTCAAGAGTAGAAGCATATTCCATTAAGAAAAGTACCAGTCCAAACCCTGTGAATAACAGTAGGAGAAACCACATCGTCATGAAAGGATGATCAAATATTTTTTGTTTTGTAGCCCTGTAAGACTGTATGATTTCATAAGAGAACAACTCAAAAACGGTTTTATCCATCTTTCACCACTTCTATAAACACTTCTTCTAAGGTACTTTTATTAGTGTTTTCCATGAGTTCTTGAGGTTGTCCTTCAGCTATTATTTGACCACCATTGATAACGGCTATATTATCTGAGATCTCTGCTGCTACAGAAGTTATATGGGTACTCATCAATATGGTTTTACCGTCTCTAGCTAGATTCTGAATTTTATCTTTTATATATCTAGTATATCTTGGATCCAACCCACTGGTGGGTTCATCTAAAATGAGGTTAGGGGGGTCATGTATTACTGCATTAATAAAAAGTATCTTCTGTTTCATTCCTTTAGAGTAAGAGCCTATCTCAGAATCTAGGACCCCTGATATGCCTAGATCTTCTGAAAAATTCTGAATTTTTCTTTTAATTACGTTCTCTTTCATACCTCGTAGATTAGCATTCATCTCCAAAAATTCTCTGCCGGTCAATCTATCGTAGAGATGTGGATGTTCCGGCATATAACCAAAAAGACATTTAACCTGAGGATCTGAGTTCACCTTCAAACCATCTATGAATACCTCTCCTGATGTGGGTTCCAATAAACTGGTTATTATCTTGATGATTGTGGTTTTACCGGCACCGTTTGAACCAAGTAGTGAAAACACTTCCCCTTTTGGAGCCCTGAAGCTAACACCCTTTAAAGCCTCAAACTCCCCGAACGATTTCTTAAGGTTATTTACTTCTATCATTTAACGTGATTTTATGAATTTCTTGAATGTCTGATAAACCCACTGCAGGGAACGATCTCGACACCGGATTTTTCTAATTCATCTGCTAACAGATTCATTCCAATAGAATCACTTGACATGTGTCCAGCGATTATATAATTTAGATGGTTTTCCTTCACTTCTTTACGGTGTTTATCACTAAGATGCATACCTATAATGGTTCCTACTCCCGCATCGGCTAATTTTTCATAAGACTTTTGGGAGCCTTCAGTGCCTCCTGTCATCTCGATAACGACTTTTCCGGGTCTTCGGTCTTCGTTACCCACAAGTATAAAAGGTCCATCCCCATATTTTCTAGATTCATGATATTCGGGTATATCTTTCAATAAATCCAATACATCTCCAACTTTTTCAAAATCTTTATCTTTTACTTTATTCGTTAAATAATCCGCTACTAAATTATCTGTAGGAGTGTGGATGCTCATCATCGGTATATCGAGCAATTTGGCAGCATCTAAACTTTGATTGTAGTTACTACCTTTAGCCTTCCTTTTTACTTCTTGTATCCTCTTATCCATGAGGGAATCTGCGACAACCGTGGGAACACCCCAGTTGATCAAAACGTCCTTTTGTAGATGCATCACATCATGTAATCCAGCGATCCCTTTTCCTCTTGGATGATGACCGATGATCAGATCAATATTTTCCCCTTTTTCATTCAATCTATCAGCTAAAACTACTTCTCCAGTATCTATGTTCACACCCATCATAACTCTTTTGACTTCTGTATCCTCATCACCGTTCAATATCCTAGAATCTCCATACGGGTTTTCCAATCTTTGTGTATCGAAAACTTCTTTATCTTTCCCCTCCAAAGATTCGTATTCTTCTTTTGCTTTTTCAAGCAGTTTCTTCACTTCTTCTTCCCCTCTTAGATCAGCTTCAATACCTTTCTTGACCGCTAAATCGTAAATGTCTTTGAGTTTCATAAGAACCGTATCTCCCATCTAATACCAAATTATAATCTTTTCCCTTACCTGACTTTTTACAATAGATACTTATCGAC
>CAYNQI010000009.1:0-40144 GCA_964399335.1 uncultured Thermoplasmata archaeon
CCGCAAAAAAAGCTTTGGAACTATCTAACGAGGTCAACGAGATATATTCATTTATAGAAGAAGGGAAATCTAAAATCAAAGAACTCAGGAATAAGGGCGGAGAGGTAAAACCATTTTTATCGAAGCTAAGAGAGGGGAAAGAGTTAGCAGATAAAGGGGATTATGAAGAATCAAAAAGGTTGTATAAGATCACGATCAAAGATATGGGGACCATTCTAGATGGAGGGACCTTGGAGCTTGTTGATGAAAAAGAAGAGGATGAGGATTCCCTAGAGGAAGTTAAAGAACTCTTAGAAAAGGCAGAAAGGATAGGACTTGATACTGGATCAGCTTTGAAATTGATCGAAAAGTCAGAGGATGAAGAGGTAGATATCTCAAGAATCCAGGAAGAGGTCTTTAAAGAACTTGAAGGATACATGGATAAGAAAGTTGAAGGGGCGAAAGAGGAGTTAAAGAACGCGAAATTATCTGGTGCTGATATCGACGTATCTAGATGTATTCATCTGCTAAAACAGGCTAGAAAAGCCCAGAAACGAGAAGAATATGAGAGTACCCTCAAACACATGCAAGAGTATCAGGATGAATTAGAGGGTTGATAGAACTTTTTTATGTTCCTCGCAAAGGCTACCGTTGATCTGATTTTTGATTACTTCTTCCTGCCAATGTGAATTGAAGAGAGGGCACCCTTTTTTACTACAGAACGGGTCCCCGTTTAATCTCCAGAAAATAGTTTGAAGAGCGTAAGATTTGACGGCCTCAGTCATCCTATTATCACCGTGTTCCATAGGTTTGAAATCAAAGTCTTTTGCAGCATCGAGATAATACTCCTTGGGCTTTGCAGGACCTTCAACTATCCCACTTGTTGAGATTATAGATGGGTGTGAGTTGATCACAGCCCTAACGTGATAACGAGCATCACCTTTTTCAAGTGTACCGATCAACCTATCTGTTACCGCGATCACATGCTGTTCATATTCTTTTTTTGGAAGTAATCCGAACATCAGCTTCGATAATTTCCAGCCATCGTAAAGAACTCCCTTTATATCTTTACCCTGGATTATCTTTTTTTCTAACTTTATCTCCAATGGTAAAGGATCTTTTTCTTTTCTGGAGTTCATATCACTTACTCTAGTTGAGGCTATTTTTTCGTACAGATCCTTTGTTTCAAATTCCTTGAAAAAACCGTCTCTGATTGTTACTGGTTTATCCGTGATATTATGTAAATATTCCTTCAACTCGCGGCTATTGACTTCCTCGATCCGATCTGATATATAGATCGTGATTCCATCGAATGGAAACTCAGCCGAGCATCTCATCGACCACTTTCGCTCCTTTCCTTCCGGACATCAACATTGACCCAAATGTAGGTCCCATACGTGGTAATCCATATGTGGTTGAAACCGCCATGCCCGTGACCACTAAACCATCATGGACTTTACCGGTATGTTCAACAACTAGATCTTCTGATTCTTCGACCCACATACCACCGAAGCCTCTGGTTTCGATGAGACCTCTTTCCTCCATCTTTTTAACAACACAGGCATCGTGACCGGTCGAATCTATAACTACTTTTGTTTCCAAAGCGATCGGGTCTACACAGGTCAACTGCCGTGGTAGTGAAGATACAGGTGTCCAGTTCACGACCACTCCTCCGACACGATCGTCTCCTCTAAAGACAACGTCATCGAATTCTGTCATATTCAATATCTGGATCCCTTCGTCACAAGCTTCTGATATAAGTTTAGAACAAGCATGGGGGCCAAGTGCCCTAGATAGATTTCCTTCTGTTTTATAAGGTATACCTAGTTCATCAAGTATCTCTTCAGCAGGGCTCCTGACAGTGATTGTATTCATAAGATAACCTCCAAGCCAGAAGCCTCCCCCCAAGTAGTTGTTCCTTTCTACGACGAGTACTTTTCTATCTTTTTTTGCAAGATCCCGTGCCGCCATCAAACCACTGGGCCCTCCGCCTATGACGATGACGTCGGATTCAGCGTACTCATCGATCACTCTTCCAAATTCTTTTACAATAGTCCTGGTTACGTCTTTTTCAGATGATTTTTCGAACATAGTTATTCAAAAATCACAGTGTTATATATTGTTTTTGAATGTCTCACTTTGTTAATCATCTAACTTTTTCAAATCTTTCTACAAACTTTACACAAAAGTTCGTCTATGTCTCTAAAGTTGAGGTCTCCATTTTGATATGATTCATATATCTCATCAGCCACCTCTTCAGTGGTTTTTTTCACATCATCATCTAGGGGATATTCACCACGTGCTCCTGAGAGATATTGGGAAACAGCCGGTTGAGTTATACCAAGTATCTCAGAGATGGTGACCTGGTTCATCCCATGTTCGTTATAAAGTTTCTTGACTATGGTCGCTTTGACTGCAGGTAGGAATTCGACAACGAAATCTTCACATCTCATAACAGACAAATCATAATCAAAAGTAATATAATAAGTTACCTGAAAAGTGACACATTATCCGGTAAAAAAACTCATATAACAGTTACAACCCATATGAAACCATGGGAAATACTATGTACGAAATGGTTGTCTTCGATATGGATGGTGTTCTAGTCGATGTGGAGAGTTCATGGTGTTGGGTGCACGATCACTTCGACGTGAATAACGATCACTCCCTGAAAGCTTATCTGGAGGGGGATATCGATGATCTAGAATTTATAAGGAGGGATATCGCACTCTGGAAAAGTAAGAAGGATGACATCACAAAAGAGGATATCAAAGATATCCTGAAAGATACTCCCGTCATGCCCGGTTTCCATGAATGTTTAAATTTATTCAAAAAACACGATTTCAATACCGCAATAATCAGCGGTGGTTTGAAACCTTTAGCCCATATGATCGGAGATCCGTACTTCGACGTTATTAAAGCTAATGATGTAGACTGCAGAGAAAATAAACTAACCGGGGAAGGAGTACTCGAGGTACCGTTGAACGACAAAGGGAAGACCTTTGATGAATTGATCGAAGAGTTCGATGTATCTCCAGAAAAAACGGTAGCTGTGGGGAACAGTTTCATAGACGTGCCTATGCTTGAAAGAGCTGGTTTGGGCATAGCTTTTGATCCCGCCGATGAAAAAGTTCGCTATGCTGCAGATATAGTTATCACTGAAAAGGATCTAACTAAAGTCTGGGAAGCCGTAAAAAAGACATGATTTGATTTAATAAGTTTTCATCGAAGATTTTATCAATATTGTTTAACATATTTTATATTATGAAAGGTAATGAATTCGCAGGGTTGGGTTTAGAAGAGATCGCAGAGAAGATCGAATCCATGGAGATAAGGGGGGCAGCTAAGATCGCTAGAGCTGCAGCGCATGCTCTAAAAGAGGAAGCTGTAAAAGATGAAGGAGAATTAGACGAACGTATCAATGAAGCGATAGAACGATTAAAAAGGACTAGACCTACTGCCGTATCACTTCAAAACGCTATCAGGTTTGTTACCATGAACAAGAACTCAGACTTCACCGCAGATATGATCAAAGAGAGGGTTGATATATTCATCGAAAAATCTCATTCTGCAGGTGAAAAGATAGCCGAGTATGGAGGTAAACGTATCAGCAGTGGTAACACGATTCTAACACACTGCAACAGTTCCATGGCATTAAAAGCTATCAAATATGCTTGGGATGAGGGTAAAGAAATAGATGTGATCGCTACTGAATCTCGTCCTAAGAAACAAGGTTACATAACCGTTAGAGAAATGGCTGAATACGGCATACCCGTAACGCTAATAGTTGATTCTGCAGTCAGATACAAGATGACAGATGTTGACCATGTGTACGTAGGTGCTGATACCATAGCCTCCAATGGTGCCGTGATCAATAAGATCGGTACGTCCCAGGTAGCACTATGTGCCCACGAAGCACGTGTGCCGGTAACAGTTTGTGCTGAAACCTACAAATTTTCCAGGGAGACCGCCTTCGGAAATTTAGTGGAGATCGAAGAACGAGATCCTGAAGAGATCGTAGATCCAGAGAAGTTCCCTGGTGTGGAAATAAGCAACCCGGTATTCGATGCAACCCCTGCGGATTATGTAGATTGTGTAGTTACTGAGGAAGGTGTTATATCACCTTCCGAATCATATAGGGTTATAAAGGAGATGATGAAAGGATGACCATAGATTATTTGGCGTTGGGTGAAGAGTTAGATGAAGATGAGTACCTTATCTGTGAATATACGGTGAAAAGTGACCTAGATATCGTAACAGCTGGAAAACGTATCGCCGAAGAGGAATCCACCGGTACTTGGACTAGACCGACCACTTTATCGGAAGATATCTTCAAAAAATACGGGGCAAAAGTGACCAAAGCTGAAGGGAATAGGGTCGAAATCGGATATCCAATCATAGATTTCTCAGGCGAGATCGGTGAAATACCGCAGATATTGAGTATAGTAGCTGGTAACCTTTTCGGTTTGGACTCCTTAGATGGAGTGAGATTGGTCGACATACATATCCCACAGGAGACCATAGATAGATATCCGGGACCACAGTTCGGGATCAAAGGTCTGAGAAAGATACTAGATCGACCTGATAAACCACTGATAGGAACGATCGTTAAACCGAAGATAGGACTTCCTCCAAAGGAGTTCGCAGACTATGTTTACCAAGCTGGTAAAGGAGGTTTGACCAATAGTAAGGACGACGAAACTCTAGTCGACCAGGATTTTTGTCCCTTAGAAGATAGAGTAAGTCATGTCAGCGAATCCCTAGATAGGTTAGAAGAGGAAGGGCATAAGATGATACACGCTCATAATATCAGCACCAGCGGTCATCGTATGCTAGAAGCTGCTGACGTAGCTCTTGAAAATGGTGCTAGACAGCTCATGGTGGACGTTTTAACGGTCGGTTTCGCCGGTGTTCAGGCTTTAGCTGAAGACCCTTCTATTAAAGTTCCCATACACGTTCATCGAGCTATGCACGCGGCTATAACAAAAAATCCAGAACATGGTATATCCATGCCCGTGATCGGTAAATTAGTACGTTTAGTCGGAGGAGACGCCCTCCATATAGGGACCTACGGTATCGGTAAGATGCACGCAGATGTCAGTGAAGAGATGTACAGTAGAGAAGTCATCACGGAAGATATGAAAGGGTTAGATCCCATGATGCCAGTGGCCAGCGGAGGATTACATCCCGGCATGATCGATAAACTCATGGAGAAAAGTGGACCCGATGTTCAGATCCAAGCAGGTGGTGGGGTTTCAGGACATCCTGAAGGAGTCAGGAGTGGTGCCGCTGCACTTAGACAGGCTGTAGATGCCGCCTACAAGGATATAGGTCTTAGAGATTATGCAAAGGATCATAAAGAATTAAGAAAGGCGTTGGAGAAATGGATGTGAGAAGATGTTGGAATTGAAAGGTAAAAAGATAGACATCGAAGCCGGTGAACACACAGTCCTCTTGAATAACATCGATGCAGAAAGATTAGGGGTTAGAAGTCAAAGTAGGGTCAGGATCGATAATAAGGGCAGTACAGCCAGTGCTATCGTTGAAACCTCTAATACATTGGTAGATGAAGGAGAGATCGGACTATTGGAGAAGGTCTTCGAGGAAGTTAAGGCAAAAGAAGGAGATATCTTGAAGATCGTAACTGCAGGGAGGCCGGAATCTATAGAGCATATCAAAGAAAAATTGGAGGGTAAGGAACTATCAGAACATGCTATCAACGAGATAATCCAAGATATCACAGATCATAAACTATCAGATATAGAACTGTCTGCATACGTTTGTGGAGTTTACTCTAAAGGTATGACTAATAGAGAGGTAAGGAATCTTATCTTGGCCATGATCAAAACAGGCGATACCATCGAGTTCGATAAAGATCCGGTTTTCGACCATCACAGTATCGGAGGTGTGCCAGGTAATAAGATCACCTTGCTTATAGTTCCTATCGTGGCAGCTGCAGGGATGATGATACCTAAAACCAGTTCAAGAGCTATATCCAGCGCAGGAGGGACTGCAGACATATTCGAGGTTCTAGCTGATGTCACTTTGACTACGGATGAAATAAAGAGGATAGCAGAGGAGGTCGGCGGAACCATAGCATGGGGAGGTGGAGTTAATCTAGCTCCCAGTGACGATATCATCATCAGAGCAGAGTACCCACTTAGAATAGATCCGTACCCACAGGTTTTAGCATCTGTACTATCGAAGAAAAAAGCCACTGGTGCCAATTACCTCGTCATGGATATACCCGTTGGACCTAACACCAAAGTGGAGAACATGGAAACCGGTAGAAGATATGCTAGAGATTTTGTTTCATTAGGTGAAGAGATAGGGATAGAAGTCCGATGTGCCTTGAGTTATGGTGGTCAACCTGTTGGTGTAGCGGTAGGTCCTGCGGCAGAAGCTAGAGAGGCACTCATGGCTTTAGAAGGCAAGGAAGTGCCAACGAGTCTCATCGAAAAATCTACAGCTCTAGCCGGTATGGTTTTAGAACAGGGCGGAGTAAGAGAAGGTAAAGGTAAAGAAGAGGCTAAACGGATACTGGAAAGTGGAGAAGCCTTGGCTAAGATGAAAGAGATCATAGAGGCACAAAGAGGAGATCCTGAGGTGACTTCAGAAGACATCAGATTAGGTGAATTTACAAAGGATGTTTTAGCTTGTGATGAAGGATATGTAGGCTCTATCCATAATGGAGATATTATCAAGATAGTACGCAGTGCCGGTGCACCACATGATAACGGTGCCGGATTGATCCTAAATAAAAAGAAAGGAGACAAAGTAGAAGTTGACGACGTTCTTTTCACTATCTACTCGGAGCACGAAAAAAAATTGGATGAAACTGTTAAACTTGCCAAACATCTAGATCCGTTCGATATCGAGGGGATGATACTGGAATCTCACCCTGATTTTAAAACGGTTTGATCCTGATCAAACGTAATGCCTAACTCGAACAGCTTCGCCCCTTTCAGCATCTATCATTTCAACACCAGACATGGATGCTGGACCGACACCTCTTAACTCGCCTTCATGCACGAGTATCACCTCGTCCTCTGGATGTATTTTTTCATCGGCATCTGTTACACCCACTGCAAAGACACTACCTTTAGGTCTGAAATCATCGATTTCCGCCTGGTATTCTTCGGTTTTTAAGATCTTCTCGGCACCATCTATGGTCAAAGATATCAATCCTCTTTCACTGACCAACATACCCAATTGAGTCTCATCTTCCATAATACGGTACTCCGGGTATCTACCCTTTATATGTGAATCTTTCAGTAGTTCTTCTCCGGCCTCCATACCGAACTGGAATATCGCTAGAGATCTCATATTTTGCCATAAGAACTGTTTTACACCCAGATCGTTCCCTTCATTCAAAGAATTTATTTCATCTCTCAACCGATCCAATGCATCTTTATCTAAATGGTAACCTTGAGAAACGGTATCGATACAATCCACATTTTGTTTAACAAAATTCATGTCAGGAGGTAAGTGTGAGATGATGTGTTCGTAACATCCTTTATCGATGATATGTCTCAATTGTTCCAAAATCAAATCTTTTTCTTCTTCAAACCAAGTTTTAGACACAGGTATATCATACTGTTTTGCTGGATAGAACATCTCGATATCCCGTGGTACAGCACCCAGCGGTGATGTCAGTATCACTTCATGGATGGATGTCCAAGGAGTGCCCTGTAAAGCTTGGCGGATACGGGAGTGTGTTCTAGATAGAAAATACGGTTTAGATGCGGAACAGGGAAGAAGTAGCAGTAACGGTCGAGAAGGGGGTGAATAACGGTTTTGGATCCTAGTGATAAATCTATTTATGTCAGGTCTATTCAAAGCTTCACGGGTGGTGACGTTAACTCTATCGCCTGTAACAGGAACTTCCTTGGAGAATCTTGGATAAGAATCATCTAACATCCGTAAAACCTCGACCTGCCAGGGCTCACTGCGAACACGTGTTTCAACGAGTTCTCGGATCCTCCCTTTTTCGATGGAATTCCTTATGAGTTTCAATTCATCCATCATCTTTCGCTTATTATCTGTTCCATCACCGGAGAATCCCATCCAATCGGAAAGCTGCACTCCTTTCATATCAAAATACCCGGCACTCACAGAATCGAAAAGGTCTACACCTAAATAAGCAAGAAGTGCCATGTTCTGGGGTTGGGCTATACCTGGAGTGTATATCAGTTTGTGGTAAGGTATCTTTTCCCTTAAAGTTGTGATCTTTTCAAACAGATCTCTACTGCGTGAAAGTAACTGTGGCGAGTTCCCGATGACGTATATATCTGCATCATCACTGGGTTCCTGGTCGTAGAGTATCTGGATTCGTTTACTCCCACCCCTCTCACTGACCAAACCCCCACCTATGTTTTCAGGATAACCGAAGGCAGTGGGTAAAGTTCCTTCACCGCTAAGAACATCAAACAAAGTTTCTGGTACCTTGATGTCACCTTTTCCATCTGTGGATATGGTGATCTCCGCATCCTCCGGTGGTGAAAAGTATTCACCATCTAAAAACAATATGTTCGGGCAGGTAAATTCCTTATCACCTAAACTGAATTTCCCTTTTTTTGCAAGTCCCCATTGTTCGGTTATCTCGATCATCTAAGTACGCAATATCTTCTAGATTAAAAAGTATTTCTTACAGAACAGTAAAATAAAAAGAAAGGGGGTTTGGATTGGTTAGAGTTTTATTCCTTCATTATCTTCATCCAACCGCCAGATTCGTAAACGGCTAGATCTCTTTCGTCAAGTTTGTCTTTGAATTCGTCCCAATCTATTTCTTTTAGCCTTGGATTGTTACCTTTTGTAAACTGGATTCCATCTGTACCTTTTACCAAACCTGGTTTCAACCCTTTTTCCTCAGCTATTTTTCTAGCCTTGGAAACGCTTATTTTTTCCATGCTCATTTTTTTGCCTCCGGTTGTCATCCTTTTTTCGCAAGGTCGATTGACCCGACCCCAGTACCTTAATTAAATATTAATATAAATAAGTTTCGCTAATATCCAGCTATTTTGTATGATTTTTTAACCAAATCAGCAGAATTTTGGTACAAAAATTGTATTTGTCCGACACCGTATCTTGGATAAAATATTGTAAAAAAGATCGCTCCTCTGAAAATTATCAAACATATATATAATAATTGGATTGGCCGATTTAGGTCAGACAAATGTATGATAGATCACCAGATTATAATTAAAAAACTGGTATTCTATATGGAAAAAGTGAAACGTCATGCAGATTGTTGAGTCTTCCAATTTTTTAAAAATTCTCCCTACCCACTGATACTGGTTTTGTAATTAATGAATAATAAACTAAAAAAACTGGATATTGTGTCATATCGACCGGTAAAACGCAAAAATAATGTTTAACTCGTCCTTTTAGTGCAAAATAATTTATATAAGATGAATAGTTTACGTATCTGTATAAATAACCTTTAATGGAGAGTATATTGATGGAATCAATTGTTGAAGAAGCTCTTTCCCGTGAAAGTTCTAGGAAGAAAGAGGCAAAAGAAGAGCGTGACCCGCGCGAATTATCTGCAGACGACGAAGAACTAAGGGAAGTACTTTCGGGTTTAAAAACAGACATCAAGATCATTGGTGCAGGTGGGGCCGGATGTAATACGATCGATAGAATGTCTGAAGAAGGTATACAAGGTGCGAAATTGATCGCTTGTAACACCGATGCCCAACATCTTCTGACAGTTCATGCCCAAAGAAAGATACTGCTCGGTAGAAGGAAAACAAGAGGACTAGGAGCAGGTGCTTTACCACAGGTAGGGAGAGAGGCTACAGAAGAAGCAAAAGAAGATTTGAGCGAACTGATTGAAGGGACCGACCTTGTATTCGTGACTTGTGGTCTTGGAGGAGGAACTGGAACAGGAGCGGCACCTGTTATAGCTGAGATAGCTAAAGAACACGGTGCTTTGACAGTTGCTGTATGCACTACTCCATTCAAAGCCGAAGGCGCTTCACGTATGGAAAACGCCGAATGGGGATTGGGTAGATTGAAAAGTGTTTCAGATACAGTTATCACCGTACCTAACGATAAACTTCTCGAACTAGTACCGAGATTATCATTGAATAAAGCATTCAAGGTAGCTGATGAAGTTTTGACCCGTTCTATCAAAGGTATCACTGAAATAGTTACTAAACCCGGTCTTGTAAACCTTGATTTTAATGATTTGAAAACCATCATGGAAGGAGCCGGTGTAGCTATGATCGGAATGGGGGAAGATGACTCTGAAAACAGGGCAGAAAAGGCGATCGAAGAAGCCATTAATTCACCACTGCTTGAAGTAGACATCAGTAATGCAAACGCCGCATTAGTTAATGTCGTTGGTGGTAATGATATGACCGTCTCAGAAGCGGAAAGAGTCGCAGAAATGGTCGAAGATAAGATAGGATCCGATGCTAGAATAATATGGGGTGCATCAGTTGAACCTACTCTCGAAAAAACCTTACGTGTTATGGTCGTAATAACAGGGGTCCAATCAAAACAGATATTCGGTAAAGAAATAGATTCACAGGAAGGAATTCAAAGCGTTGCATGAGGTAATTACAAATGGACATATTGGAAGAATCTTGGAAATTACAGAAAAAAATCGAAGATAGCGCCAACAAAATCGGTAAAGGTAAGTACGGTCGTTTGTTAAAGATGGCAAGGAAACCAACACCTGAAGAATACAATAAAACTATCATAATATGTGTTTTAGGTGTTTTATTGATAGGCGGATTAGGTTTCCTTATCTATTTGCTTTTCCAAAATGTTCCAGATTACCTGCCATTATTTATGTGAGGTTTTTTTATGGGACTTTTAGAAGATTTCGAAGAGGAGGAGGTCAAGAAAGAAGTACCAGTTAAAGAAGAAGTCGAAGAAAAAGAAGAAAGACTTGGCCTACGACTTGTTTGCGAAGAGAAATCTAAATCGATCACAACTGGTGATGTTATCGATTATGATGTTAAACTCATAAATGATACCAACGAGGATCATAAGATAGAGTTGGCTGTGCATCTGTTATACAGCAGCGATAAAGAAAAGCGCATACCATGGTACGTAAAAATACTAGGTGAAAAAAACTTCTCTTCTGCAGAAGAACCTCTTAAAAAAGAGATACAGATGAATGAGGGGGATGAGAAGTCTTTACCCGTTAAGGTCGAGGCACCAGAGGGGGCCCGTTATGGTGAAAGATTTGAAGTTGTGATCGACGCGACATCAAAAAAAGATACATTAGTTTCTGACTCGTTAACTCTGGTAACCACTGCTAGACCAACAGTAGTAGCGGTCAAAACTCAGATAGGACAGGAAAAAAATGTAGCAGATTACCTGTCCGGTCTTTCAAAAAGTACTGATAACAACCTTGGTATTTTTTCAATATTAGCGCCAAAACCAGTTAGAGGATACATCTTTATGGAAGTGATGAACCCCCATAGAATAGAAGAAGCTATAAGTAGCATGAGAAAAGCTAAAGGAGTTGTTGGAGGAGAAACTAGCTTTGAAGAGATTGAACATTTCCTTACACCTAAACTGGCTGTAGAAGGGATAGCTGAAGGTGACATTGTAGAGCTCTCAGCAGGACCATTCAAAGGTGAGAAGGCAAGAGTAACACAGATAAACGAGGACAGTGATGAGATCACTGTGGAACTATTCGAAGCGACTGTACCGATTCCGGTAACAGTTCGTGGGGATCATGTAAGAGTATTAGAAAAAGAGAAATAATCAATATCATAGGAGTGACATAAGTATGCCAATAGAAACGATAGAAGCACTTGTTGACGCAGGCGAGGTGTCCGCAGGACCTCCTCTCGGACCAGAATTGGGTCCTTTAGGAGTTAATATAATGGAAATCGTTGAAGCTGTCAACGAAAAAACCAAAAGATTTGAAGGGATGAAAGTTCCCATCAAATTAGAGATAGATACAGAATCTGGGGAGTATGACATTACAATAGGTACTCCACCAACCTCTGCACTCATAAAAGAGAAGTTAGGAATTGATAAGGGAAGCGGTACTCCTCATTCGAATATAGTAGCTGACATGTCAATAGATCAAGCTATTGCAGTCGCTGAGATGAAAGAGGACGATCTACTGGGTAAAAGCACTAAAGAAAGAACAAAAGAGATCGCCGGAACTTGCGTTTCCATGGGAATAACCGTAGATGGTAAAGATCCTAGAGAGTTTCAAAAACTTGTAGATGAAGGAGAGTACGATAAATACTTCTAATCTAAAACTATTTTTCTAGCTTTTCCTCTATTTATCAATACATTTGCTATATCTTCTCTTAAAGTAACCACATCTTCTTTTTTAAGGTCGTAGGTGGCATCCATATCTACAAAAGGAGGTATCTTTTCAATCACATGTATGAGAATTTCAGAGGGTGAACCACCTGAGCTAACTTTAGAAGAGATTTCGTCAGAGGATATTTCCGATAATTTTTCTGCAGATTTTTTTTCTTTACTGAATTCATCGGCTCCTGTGTCTTCATTTGACGGCACTCTTTCTTTTTTAGGTTCTTTTTTATCTGAGTTTTTAACAACTTCATCAACTTTTTTATCTTCTTTTTTAGGCTTAACTTCCCTTTTATATCCCCCAAAAAAGATCTCTTCCTCCATCTCCTCTATTAAATCTACCATATCAAAAAAAAGCTTTTCTTCCCTTTTTGTCATATTGTCAGTATCGACCTTTTTAGACCCGCTAGAATAGTGTACGGAGGCTAGAGCGACTTTTTGAGCCCTTCTAGAAAACAAGTCTTCGGCATGGTTTTTGGCTTTGCTATATTCACGATGAACTGCTTTACTTCTAGAATCAGAAGGAAAACCTAATTCTTCAACCTCCTCTTCCAATTCTTTAAGGTACTGCCTAAGTCTACGATAAAAGCTATCCTTGATCTTAGTCAACTGTTTCGAATTTCTTTCTTGCAAAAGAGCTTCTCTGAGATCTGATATTTTAAACTCGTCTTCTGGCATCATTACAACACTATATTTACAAGTAATATGATTTTCGGAGAAAAAAGAAAAAAGAAGGAAAAAAAGAGGGTGGGATTGCGGAGACCCATTCTTAAGGTTAATTTATACCTAATATATGATTTGGTACAAACATCGAACTAAGTTTCACTCAAAAAGAGTTCCACAATTTGAACACTTTTCCTGATCTAAATCAACATCTATACCACATGAAGAGCAGACATATTTTGTCGAATCTTCTTCTACAGATTCAAATATTTCATATCCGCATTTTAGACATTCAAAATCATCTGGAACATAAGCAGCACAGAAAGGACATTCGACTAAAATTTCGATATAACCAGACTCTTCTTCTTCAGTCATGATGTTTCATAATTTGCAGGCGTGTATTTAATCATTTTTCCTAAAGTGGGTTCAATTACCGTTTAAAACTTCCCCATCAACCCTCACTTCACCCCATTTCCCAGGTTGAATTTGTAAGCCATACCCTTTATCCTGAACGTACCCGTTGATCACTTTGATAGAAGAGCCCTGTTCGATCTTATCCCCGACCAATTCAGTTTCTTCGTCCCAAAGTACAAGTTTCACAGAAGAGGTCCCATCATCCAATCTAACGTTCCTGACTTTACCGCTGTTGCCATTCTTTCTGTTGAAGGTTCTGAGTCTACCAAGATCAACGACTTTAGCACTGATGGTAGCCTCATCTCCGTTTTTCAAGTCACTGATATCCTTGATCATGGAATCGTAGCGTCCCTGTTCGGATACCAGCATCATCCCGATGGTTTCCATGTCCAGTAGGTCATCATATACTTTCTGCATCTTGAATATCCTTTCTTTGAATTCTTCCATAGAATAGATGTCTTCGACCATCTCATGTAGATCCTCGATACTGGGCATACTTATGTATCGAAAAGAGGGATTAAAAATTATCGGTAAAAGCCCGTTTAAAAATAGAAAGAAAAGAGTTTGTGGATTATCTAGATGACTCCTTGATCCAGCATGGCCTTGGCTACCTTCATGAAGCCGGCTACATTAGCGCCGAGTACAAGATTTCCCTCATCGCCGTATTTCTTTGAAGTCTCATAGGATGTACGGTATATGTTCTTCATTATCCTCTTGAGTTTTTCATCAACTTCCTCGAAAGACCAGCTCATCCTTTGAGAATTCTGAGCCATCTCTAGACCACTCACCGATACTCCACCGGCGTTGGCTGCTTTAGCCGGGGCGAACAAGATATCGTTCTGTTGGAATATCTTGATAGCTTCAGGTGTCGATGGCATGTTAGCCCCTTCACCTACTGCGAATACACCATTATCTACGAGTTTATGTGCATCATCTTCGAGGATCTCGTTCTGGGTTGCAGAGGGCAGGGCAATATCTCCATCGAATACCCAAGGATTACCTCCATCGACATATTCGACATCATACTCTTCTGCATACTCTTTTATCCTTCCCCTTCTGATGTTCTTAAGTTCCTCTATGTAATCGACTTTGTTTCCGGATATACCATCTGGGTCGTAGATCACACCGGTAGAATCGGATAGGGTTACGACCTTAGCCCCTAATTCATTACATTTCTTGAGAGCGTTCTGTGCAACATTACCAGATCCAGAAACCAGTACCTCTTTTCCCTTGAGGTCCATGTTCTCTTTCTTGAGCATCTCATGTGTGAAATAAACAAGACCAAATCCAGTAGCTTCTGGGCGGACCAGTGAACCGCCCCATCCTGGTGATTTGCCGGTAAAAACTCCTTCGAATCGGTTATTGAGTTTCCTGTATTGGCCATACATATATCCGATCTCTCTGCCGCCTACTCCGATATCTCCAGCAGGAACATCTGTATCAGGGTGGATGTGTCTAAAAAGTTCGTTCATGAAACTTTGGCAGAACCTCATGACTTCGTCGTCGGATTTTCCTTTAGGATCGAAGTCGGAACCTCCTTTACCTCCACCCATAGCTAGACCTGTTAATGCGTTTTTAAATATCTGTTCGAACCCTAGAAATTTGATTATACCGATGTAGACTGAGGGGTGAAAACGGAGACCACCTTTATAGGGGCCTATGGCGCTATTGAATTGAACTCTAAATCCACGATTAACGTGGACAACTCCTTGATCATCCACCCAAGGAACCCTAAAGATTATCTGTCTTTCGGGTTCGACCAATCTTTCAACGACGCCTGCTTCTACGAACTCAGGATGCTTTTCCATCACGGGGCTTATAGTATCTAAAACCTCTTCTACTGCTTGGTGAAATTCCTTTTCCCCTGGATTCCTATCTACTACCTTTTCGTAAATTTTATCTAAAGACATGTTATATTCTCCTTTCATACGGTTATTCTAAATTTGGATGTGCATTAAACTATCTAAATTTAAGTGTTTCTATTATCAATCATGGGTTATAATTAAATGTATGTATGCCAAATTGTATACTCAGAAGACATCAACTAAAGATATTGGATATCGTTAGCAAATTTTTTAATACACTAGATATTCACTTCATTTAGAGAACGAAACGAGTTAACCGAGATCATCGGTTCACCGATCTCGTCATATCCTATGGAGGAATCATATCATGGAAGAACCCCAGATATCAAAAGAAAGCATCGAAAAGGTCTTCGATAAGTACGAAGCTCAGCCAAGTAATCTTATACCATTACTCCAAGAATCTCAAGAGGAGTTTGGATACCTGCCTAGACAGGTTATGGAAAAGATAAGCGACTATCTCGAACTACCGGTTAGTAAGATATACGGTGTTGCGACTTTCTACGCCCAATTCAGGTTCGAACCTCTGGGGAAACACATGATAAAATTTTGTCATGGTACTGCCTGTCACGTGAAGGCGGCGGAGGCAATAACAGAAACAATCGAAAATGAATTGGGTATTAAAACTGGAGAAACAACCGAAGATGGTATGTTTACCATCGAGAGAGTAGCATGCCTTGGATGCTGCAGTCTAGCCCCTGTAATAATGGTTGATGGCGAAGTCCATGGTAACCTTACTAGAGAGAAGGCAAAAAAGGTAGTTGAACAATACAGGGAGGGGGAAGAATGAACAGAAGGGTCTTAGTAGGATACGCATCTTGCGGTATCGCAGCCGGAGCTAGAGATGTATATGAAGAACTGATCAGGATTTTAGAAGAAAAAGACATAGATATAAAAGTCGATAAAGTAGGATGCGTTGGGATGTGTCATAATGAACCGATTATCGAGATAGAAGATGACGAAAATAAATATACCTATGGAAACCTAGAAAAAAGCGACGTTGAAAGTATTGTAGAAGACCATATTATCCATGGGATCCCGTTGGATGATAAACTTATCCAGACTACGGATAAAGAATATGATTATTTCTCTAAACAGCACAAGATCGTCCTTCGAAACAGCGGTGTCATCGATCCTGAAGATATCGAGGAATACATAGAAAGAGACGGCTACGAAGCTCTGAAAAAAGCTCTAGATATGGAACCCGATGAGATCATCGATGAGGTCAAAGATAGTGGCTTGAGAGGTAGAGGTGGGGCTGGTTTTCCCACTGGATTGAAATGGCAGTTCGCTAAAGATGCTAAAGCCGACAAGAAGTATGTGATATGTAATGCCGATGAGGGCGATCCAGGTGCCTTCATGGATAGGTCAGTCCTTGAAGGCGATCCACATGCAGTCTTAGAAGGTATGACCATCGGAGCATATGCAATAGGTGCGGATGAAGGCTACATATACTGTAGAGCGGAATATCCATTAGCTATCAAAAGATTGGAATTGGGTATCAAGGAGGCTAAAAAGAAAGGCTTCCTAGGCGATAAAATATTAGACACGGATTTCTCCTTTGACATACATGTTAAAGAGGGAGCAGGCGCATTCGTTTGTGGGGAAGAGACAGCTCTGATGCACTCCATCGAAGGGGAAAGAGGTATGCCTAGACCTAGACCTCCTTTCCCGGCACAGCAAGGTTTGTTCGGCCATCCAACTAATATCAATAATGTCGAGACTTGGGCCAATATACCTTGGATAATGAGGAACGGTGCTGATAAATTCAAAGATGTAGGAACAGATAAAAGTGGAGGAACCAAGGTTTTTGCTTTAGCAGGTAAGGTGAAGAGAGGAGGATTAGTCGAGGTCCCGATCGGAACAACACTTAAAGAGGTTATATTCGACATAGGGGGAGGGATCGAGAACGATAAGGAGTTCAAGGCTGTACAATTAGGTGGTCCATCCGGTGGATGTTTACCCAAAAAGTACCTTGATACACCTGTAGATTATGAAACACTGACTAAGGCCGGAGCTATCATGGGTTCCGGTGGGATGATCGTCATGGATGAAGATACATGTATGGTAAACGTAGCCAATTACTTCTTAGACTTCACACAGGAGGAATCGTGTGGGAAATGTACCTTCTGTAGGATCGGAACAAAACGTATGTTAGAGATGTTGATCTCATTCAGTGAAGGTAAGGGAACAACAGAAGATATCGAAAAGCTGAAAGAACTAGCATACCAGATCAAAGCCCATTCACTCTGTGGATTGGGACAGACGGCACCGAATCCTGTTCTCACCACTTTGAGATATTTTGAAGATGAATACACTGCACATCTTGAAGAAGGAACATGTCCAGCCTGTGTATGTAGGGAGCTGATCACATTCACCATAACTGAAAACTGTATCGGATGTACCAAGTGTTCTCAAGAATGTCCTGTAGATGCAATCTCTGGAAAACCAAAAGAAAAACACGTTATCGATCAAGATGTATGTATAAAATGCGGAGCATGTGAAGAAGTTTGTCCTGTGAACGCAGTGGAGGTGGAATAGATGTCTGATAAAGTAACTCTAAAAATAAACGGTAAAGAATACGAAACCCACGCTTCAAACAAAGTACTAGATGCATGCAGAGAGAACGGTATATTCATCCCTACACTCTGCGAGATAGAGTTCATCAAAGAACCCTTCGGCGGATGTCGGGTTTGCTTAGCTGAAGTAAAGACAGATAGAGGAACTCTAGTGACGACGACCTGTGATACGCCGGTATCGGAGGGTATGGAGATAACTACGGATACTGAACAGGTTCAAAAGGGCAGAAAGATGGCTCTAGAACTGCTCTTATCGGAGCATACCGGAGACTGTATAGCTCCGTGTTCGATCGAATGCCCTGCCAGCTTGGACGTCCAGGGTTATCTAGCCCATATAGCTAATGGGAGACCACAGGAAGCTGTCAAACTGATCAAGGAAAAAAGTCCGCTTGCTTTATCTCTAGGTAGAGCTTGCTTTGCTCCATGTGAGGAAGAGTGCAGAAGGGAGATGGTAGAAGACCCCATAGCGATACGACAGGAAAAGATGTACGCTGCTGAGATCGATATCCAAGACCCGTGGACACCTGAGGTCCCAGAAAGCAGTGGTAAGAGCGTTGCAGTTGTAGGAGGCGGACCTGCGGGGTTAACTGCCGCCTATTTCCTTCGATTGAAAGGCCATGATGTTAAGATCTACGATATGATGCCGGAGCTCGGTGGTATGATGCGCTATGGCATACCGAATTACAGGCTCCCTAAGGATAAATTGGACAAAGAGATCCAGTGGATCCTCGATCTGGGTATCGATTTTGAAACCGGGGTCAAGATGGGAGAGGACATACATTTAGATGAATTACGTGAAAACTATGATGCCGTATTCGTTTCCACCGGTGCATGGGAAAGCTGGATGGTTCCTATAGAAGGTGTGGAACTACCAGGTGTCATGGGTGGTATCGAATTCTTGATAGATCACACCTTGGGTAAGGACATCCCACTCGGTGATAAAGTAGTAGTCATCGGCTGTGGTAACACGGCCATGGACGTTGCTAGAACACTCAAACGGATCGGGAAGGAAGTTGTGATAGCTTACAGAAGGAGTGAAGAACAGGCCCCTGCTAATCAGGAGGAGATCGAAGAAGCCAAAGAAGAAGGGATCGAATTCAAGTTCTTAGCCAGTCCAAAAAAGGTCTGTGGATGTGACGAAAGCGGTATCGAGAAGGTTACCTGTTCTGCAGTTGAATTGGGTGAACCAGATGAATCAGGTAGACCTAAACCCATCGAAATACCAGACGAAGAGATCGATATCGAAACGGATTGTGTAATTCTAGCCATCGGCCAGCAGCCGGATCTCGAACTACTAGAAAAAGAAGGGCTTGAGAAGGACAGATACACTTTAGGTACGAACGAGAAATTCCAGACCAATCTTGAAGATGTGTTCGCAGCAGGTGATGCAGTCATCGGTGCTTCATCGATAGTCGAATGTACTGGTCAGGGTAGAGAGGGTGCCTTTGCAGTTGACTCTTATCTTAATGGGGAGTTAGAAGATCACAGCATACCTGAAGATTACAAGATACCCTTTGGATACGTTCATAAAGACGAGGTGACAGAAGAAGACCTCGCAGATTGGAACAAAGAACCTAGAACTGTGATGCCAAAGAGAGAACCCGATGTTAGGATAAAGGATTTCGATGAGATCGAACTCGGATTTCAAAATCGAGAAGCCGGATCTGAAGCTGAGCGATGTTTAGAATGTGGATGTCTTGACAGGTTCGAATGCCTCCTTCGAGAATACGCTGATTTATACGATGCCGAACAGCACATATATGAAGGTATCAAGTTCGAATACGAAAAGGACGATTCACATGAGAATGTAGTAAGGGAGCCCAGTAAATGTGTTCAATGCGGATCATGTGTTAGGACCACTGAAGAGGTACACGGTGAAGGTGTTGTACAGTTCGCATATAGAGGATTCAAAACTATCGTTGAACCGGCTTTCGGTGACCCTCTAGGTGAAGTCGACAGTCTTTTGATCGGTGATATCGCTGATTCATGTCCAACAGGTGCCTTCGAAGAAGTTATGAACGATGTCAAACCGGGACCTCATGAAACCGGATCAGTCGGTGAAACTTATTGTTTAAGATGTGGACTGACCTGTCCTGTAGATGTTAGAACCGTAAATGGGAGACCGGTCATGTTGAAGCCTGCAGAAGATGAGGTATACCAGGGACATCTGTGTGATTTAGGTAAATTCCAAAGGTTACCAGATGTTGAAACTATAGACAAGAAAGGTGATCTAGAAGAAGCTGTTGAGCTACTGAAAGATGGAGCGGATATACTGATCTCACCACAAACCACCATCGAAGAGGCTGAAACACTGAAAGAACTCGCTGAAAAAGTAGGTGGTTCTGTTTACATATCTGAAGGAGGTAAAGCATCCACGGCTAATTTGAAAGACCTGTTATCTGCTGAAAAGATATTTGTGGAAGATGAAGTCTATGAGACTGCTCCGATCTTGAAGATGTTCGTTAAAAGAGCTAAAGATGAGGGGGTAGAAGAAGTGGACAGTATAGAACAGTTAGATAAGGGAGTTGCAGTGTTGAACTACGATAGTGAATTGGAAACAGAAAACATGATAGTTGCACAGCCTGGAGCTAACACAGCAGGACTTATAGAGAATAATTTCAAAGTTGGGATCCCCGATTCCAGGACTGTATTTGTTTATGGTAAAGTGGAACAGTATCCAGATGCTGAAAATATAGTACATCTCACAAGCGAAGATACAGAAAATATCTCCAAGGCTGACGTTGTGATCCCTATCCGGTCCTGGTTGGAGAAAAGCGGGACATTCATCAATACCTTCGATGAAGAGATAAAGTTGACTCCGCTTTTGGAAAGTGAACTTCCTGAAAACCTAAAAACGTTAGAAAAGTTGAAAGAGCTACTATGACCAAAACCCTTTCCAAAAGTCTTTATTTACCCGTTAGATTTGATATTACATGGACATCCTAGAAGAGGTCGAGAAGTGCAAATCTAGAACGTCACGTTCTGATCGCAGAGATCTGGTCAGCAGCTGGACTGAAAGGGAGCTTTATCAGGGTGATTTGAAAGACGTTTTTTCAGTTATATTTCGGACTACAGGGTGTTCATGGAATCGAGCTTCTGGATGTACAATGTGCGGTTATTACACCGATACCAATCCGGATATAACTCAAAAAGATCTGACTGACCAATTTCAAGAATTATCCGATAAATACTCTGGGGAGGAGATCGTCAAGATCTATACTTCTGGAAGTTTTTTCGATGAAGATGAGATCCCACAGGAGTTCGCACTTAAAGTCTTAAATTTTCTCGATGCTGAAAAGGTAGTGGTCGAAACAAGACCGCAGTTCATCACTGAAGATAGATTACAGAGATGTTCTTCTGAAGTTAAAAAACTGGAATTGGCCATAGGACTGGAATCTAGTAACAACTTCGTCTTGAAGAATTGTATAAACAAAGGATTCAGACTAGAAAATTATCTAGAGAAAAGAGATTTGATTTTCGAGAACCAGTCCCTACTGAGAACCTACCTCCTACTTAAACCTCCTTTCTTGACTGAAAAGGAAGCCATGAAAGATTTGAAAGACTCTATATTACGTGTTTCTCATCCAGGTAACATCATCTCGATAAATCCGGTTAACATCCAGAGGGGGAGTCTGTTAGAGAAGTTATGGAACGAGAGAACCTACAGACCTGCATGGCTGTGGTCTCTTTTGAAAGTGATATCAGAAGTAGATGACATTGATTCTACAGTAATATCAAGCACAGTAGGTTTAGGGAGTGAAAGAGGAGCCCATAACTGTGGTGAATGTGATCCAGAAATAGTTGAACTTATAAAAGAGTTCAATCTGACACAGGATGTAGAACCCATAAAAAGTAGATTGAAAGATCCAGACTGCTCCTGCTACTAGCAGTGGAAAAAGGAATCAGAACTAGAACCTTATTTGAACTTCAGAGGTAGAGTAGGTATCTTAAGCGACAGATACGCTGGATACGTCTGAATGCCTCATCATTATCTTTCTAGCAATAGATAAGTTTCTACCCTTCTTACCGATAGCTCGAGCCTTGTTCTCAGGAGCTACTTCGACCGTACCATGCTTGACACCGTTCTTCTCCTCAAGTTCAACATTTTTTACATTATAACTGTAAAAGATATTCTTCAGTAGTTTTTTAGGATCATCACTATACTCTATAATGTGGACATTCCGATCTATCTTATTACTGACTTTTGTTACGTTCTTCCCACCCTTTCCTATAGCCTTCTCAATATTACCTGGGTTTACTAAAAATATCACTTTTTCAGGTATGTCTATACAGTCTTTAACTTTAGCTCCAGTGGTTTCCTCGAAAAGAGAAATATACCTAAGGGTTTTTTCATTGAAAGTTATATCTTCCATATTAATTCCGCCTTTTATCTAAACACTCCTTATTCGACCAACGTGAGGATATCCGATTCGCCGGGGTCCATGACAGCGATCGATGAAACTGTAAACGGTTTTCCCGCAGTAGAACCGAGCTCATGGTTGTTACCTTTGAAATTGTAAATAGGTACTCCTTCATACTCTTTTTCTTTGAAGCTTGGTTCGGGACAATTCTTTGCCACTATAAGCATTTTGACTTTCCCATCTTTTACGTTCTTCTTGACCTCTTTGATTCCTAGACTCGCTTCGCCGGTGTTCACGGCCAATCTGATCTCTCTATTTATATCCATAATATACCTCCTTCAATTTTTAATTTTCGATTTTAATATAGCTAACTCAGATGTAATTTCCATTGATAATGTTTTATTTATTATTTTATCAGTCCTCTTGGCTTCTATTCGGTGTATACTTGACTTTTACGGCACCAGTACCTTGAGTGATGGGTTGCCCAACGATGACGTTCTCTGCTACACCATCTAGTTTATCCTCTTCACCGACTATAGCGGCTCTTAGTAGATGTGTACTGGTTATCTCGAATGCCGCCCGGGCGAGGACACTGGTCTTCTTTCCGGACACACCGTGCCTACCGATGGCTTTAATATCTCCTTCGTTGGTCATCATATCAGCAACAAGCATGATATGTCTTGTATCAACCTCTAAACCCTGTTCATTCAATGTGTCCTTGGCTTCTTTGATTATAGAGTTCCTAGCTGCTTCTACACCTAGTACGTTATATATCTCTACCATACTGTTAGAAAATGTATTGCTTATGTCTACGCCTTCTACTTCTAGAACCTTTTTTAGGTTCGTTCCTTCCGTATAAATCACGTATTCATGACCTAGATCCCTGATTATGGCTCTTTCTACTCCTTTCAGACCTTTGATCTTAGTCTTTTTAGCATTCTCAACGATCTGATGAAGTTCACTGAATTTCCCTTCGGCGGAATAAATGTATATCATATCGCCTTTTCTCTCGACTGTACAATCGATACCCCTCATCTTACCTAGCCTTTTTACAGCTTCGTCTAGATCGATGTTTTCTTCTTCAACTTTTTCCATGTCTGGACTTATGCTAACTTTCATATCTGCCATATCGATCTCCAGATCAGCTATATCGATCAACCTAGTAACTTCCAACTTTGAAGCTATGGTTTTAGCTTTACCTCGATCTTTCTTGTATTCGTCGATAAGGTGAACTTCCATGACAGGGGTGCTAGGGACCTTTCTAGCATCCACGACCTCGATCATCCTAGGGAGACCCTGTGTTACACCTAATTCTGCAACACCCGCATGATGGAAGGTCCGCATGGTCATCTGCGTACCAGGTTCACCTATAGACTGGGCTCCGACGATACCTACAGAATCCAGTGCATCAACTTGTCTACTTTGATATTTTTCGTGAATGATCTCAAGGATAGTTTCATAATCTTCTTTATCCAAACCTTCTTTTTCAATCCTATCTCCAGCCTTAGCTATCATGGCCCTTGGTAGATCATAACCCTTCTCCTGCTGTATCTCATCGAGTTCTTTAGCTACACCTTTCAACGGTTCGATTTTATCAGGAGCTTCAAGGTCGATCTCTTCTTCCTTTTTCTTTTTCTTCTTCTTGGACTTTTTCTTAGTTTTCTTCTGGGGTTTAGGCTTTTTACCGATCTTCTTCTTAACGTCCTTTGCCTGCTCTTCAGTCATCAACTCACTGAGTTCTTCAATGCTGGCAGATTTCACATCACCTAACAAGAATCCTTCGTCTGCCAGTTTCTCAGATATCTCTTCGTCTATACCCCTCCTAATCAAAGCATTGATTGTATCTTTTTTTGCCATGTTCACTCACCTCCTTTCATAGCCCTGAACTCTGTCATCACGTCGTCCATATCAACAGCTTCTCCACGTTTACTCCTCTGTGGATCGACCCCGTCTTCACCATATTCGAACTGGATGATAGTGTCTGCCGTATTCCTCACAGTACCATCTCTAGAAACCATCAGATCTTCAAGAGCATTGATCAAACGTCTCTGCATGTAACCTGACCGGCTCGTTCTGACCGCAGTATCAACCAACCCTTCTCTACCACCCATACTGTGGAAGAAATATTCTAAAGGATCTAAACCGTCTTTATATGAGGATTTTACAAAGCCGCGGGATTTCGCACCCAATTCACCCTTCTTGAAATGTACTAGAGTTCTCTCATCGTAACCTCTTTTAGGTCGCTCACCTCTAACAGCTTGCTGACCTAGAGCTCCAGCCATCTGGGTTAAGTTCAACATACTCGCTCGTGCGCCAGTACGTGCCATAACTACTGCATTATTACCCATACCTAGATGTCTAGAGGCTATCTTACCGGCTTCGTCTCTAGCTTTACCTAGTTCCTTCATAATCCTGACCTCTAACGTCTCTTCTAAAGACCTTCCAGGCATACCTTCTAAATCTCCATCTTTATAGGCTTCAACTAGCTTGCGGACTTTGATTTCAGCCTTATCCATAACAGCTTTGATCTGTTTTTGGGCCTTCCTCGGAACGTCCTCATCCTGTATACTAGTTGTGAATCCTCTTAATGTGATCGAACCCAATGCGATATTTGTGATCTTGTCTATAAATTCCCTAGCTACATCATTACCAAAGTCCCTAGCAAGTTTATCAACGATATTACCTGCAAATGCCCCAACTGCATCTTCATCTATGGTTCCAGAAATAAGTTTGCCATCATTTATCTTAACATAAGCATCGTGTTCACAATCTTCTAACTGACATTCATCACACTTCTCGCAGATCGACGCTCTGAACTCTATGTTAAGTCCGTCTGGTAAGAAGTGGGTGAAGATATCTTTTCCGTGCCAATATCTTTCACCATCGATCTCAACAGACTCGGGAAATTTATCTGTAACCAAATTTGAGAAGATTCCTACCACTTCTCTTCTGGAGAAGAGTGGATTCTTGTACGTCAAGAAGAATAAACCGCTTATATGGTCCTGGATAGCACCTATAATAGGACCACCGAACCTAGGTGACAAAATATTCTCTTGAACACGCATGATGACCTTGGCTTCAGCTCTTGCTTCTTCACTCTGTAGAACGTGAAGATTCATCTCATCGCCATCAAAGTCAGCATTGTAAGGTGGACAAACTGCTAAGTTCAATCTGAAGGTTTTACCGGGTACTATCTTGACTTCATGGGCCATCATCGACATCTTATGTAGTGATGGTTGACGGTTGAAAAGGACCACATCGCCGTCTTTAAGCTCTCTTTCTACAACAAATCCAGGCTCTAACTTTTCAGCTACTGTTTCGGCATTGGTCTCTGTAACCCTGATCCTTCTACCATCCGGCCTTATGATGTAATTAGCACCAGGTAAGTAATTACCTCTCTCTCTAGGTTCCGGACCTCTTGCCACTAATTCCCTAACATATTCTATATTAGATGCAGTAACATTTAATGGAACGGTCAATTCTCTAGCGGCCTTCTCGGGTACACCGACCTCATTGATAGAAAGCCATGGGTCCGGAGAGATAACGGTTCTAGAAGAGAAATTGACTCTTTTACCACTCAAATTTTGTCTGAACCTACCTTCCTTACCTTTCAACCGCTGGATCAATGTCTTCAAAGTCCTTCCACTCCTATGTCTAGCCGGTGGAATTCCAGAAGTCTGGTTATCAAAATAAGTAGTAACATGATACTGTAGGAGATCCCAAAGGTCTTCAACGATGAGCTGAGGTGAACCGATATCCCTGTTCTCCCTCAACCTCTGATTGATCCGTAATATGTCAACTAGTTTGTGTGTTAGATCGTCCTCGGATCTATCTCCAGATTCCAGTGTGATCGAAGGGCGCACCGTTACCGGCGGGACCAACAAAACAGAAAGAACCAACCATTCTGGTCTAACAACATCTGGATTCATACCTAATGGTCTAAGATCATCATCTGGGATCTTTTCCAATCTTGAACGGACTTCTTTGGGAGTGAGCTTGGCATTATCCTCTCTAAATGTAGTGGGTTTGTCAAGCATTATCTTCTGTTGTTCTTCTTTACAGTGTGGACAAACTTTGTTCCTTCTAGCTTTCTTAGATACATCCTTAGCTAACTTTCTGATATCTAAAGAATCAGCTCCCATCTCCTCCATCTGGTCCATCTGGTCTTTATATTCAACTATCTCCTCTTCAGGAAGCAGCACTCTACCACAGGCACGGCAGGTAGATCTTAAAAATTTCTTGATCTCTTTAACATATCCTGCATGGATTACCGGCATGGCCAATTCTATACGTCCAAAATGGCCAGAACATTGATCAACCCGTCCACCACAGGTCTTACACCTCAAACCTGGTTCTATAACACCTAGGTGGGTGTCCATCAAACCCATATCGATAGGGAAACCATCGTCATCATAGGTATCAGGTGTGATTATCTTGGTGGCAGATAAGTTTCTGATCTCCTCTGGGGACATGTATGCGAACTTTATACTATTTACCCTTTTCGAAATTCCACCGGATCCTCTCATTTCAAATCCTCCAATTGTAATCTCATAGCCACTCCAAGTGACCTCAACTCATCCATCAATAATTTGAAAGCATAACTTGTCTGTATCTGGTGGACATCTGATTTTTCACCACATACGGGACATCTCAATTCGCCATTGCTATCCATGATAGCAACGTGACCACAGTCTGGATTACCACAGATGAATTCAGTAGTCCCATCGGATTGATCAAGTAATCTATCCTTGATGACCATTGCAGTACCATGTCCTATCAGACAATCTCTTTCCATCTCACCGAACCTTAGACCACCCTGTCTTGAACGACCCTCGGTAGGCTGTCTAGTCAAGATCTGAACAGGCCCTCTAGAACGCATATGCAGCTTACCTGAAACCATATGATGTAATTTCTGGTAATATATAACACCAACAAATATCTCAGACTGCAACATCTTTCCGGTACGTCCATCGTATAAAACTTCAGTACCATTATGTTTGAACCCGGCATTTTCTAATGATTTTCTAATCGCTTCTTCAGTTTCACCACTGAACGGGGTACCATCTATGAATCTCCCTTCTAATGAACCTACTTTACCGCCCAACATCTCCAGTACGTGAGCTACTGTCATCCTCGATGGGATCGCGTGAGGGTTCAATATAAGATCAGGAACCGTCCCGTTCTCAGTAAATGGAAGGTCTTCCGGTTCTACCAACTTTCCGATAACTCCTTTCTGACCGTGTCTAGAAGCGAATTTATCACCGAGTTCTGGAACTCTCTGGTCTCGAACTTTAGCCTTCACTAATCTACTTCCATCTTCAGATTCTGTAAGCATCACGGTATCCACCCATCCCTTCTCTCTCGGTCTGACGATCTTAGAGGTCTCCCTTCTTTTCTGTGGTGCCATGAAATCCGTATCTTCTTCAAGGAATCTAGGTGGAGATGTCTTTCCAACTAATACATCACTTCCTTCGACTCTAGTTTCTGGATTTATGAGTCCACCATCATCAAGATGCTTATAGAATTGATCACTCCTGGCACCTCTAACATCTGGATCAGGTATTTCAAAATGATCTTCTTGGCCACCTGGATATCTTCTTTCTTCCGTAGTATATGTTCTAAAGAATGTTGAACGTGCTAATCCTCTATCTATAGCTGCTCGGTTCATAACTAAAGCATCTTCCATGTTATAACCTTGATAGGACATAACGGCTACTACGAAATTCTGACCTGCTGGACGTTTATTAAAATTCACCAAGTCCATGGTCTTTGTTTGTAACAATGGTTTCTGAGGATAATGCATAAGATGTTCCCGGGTATCAGGTCTTTGTCTGTAATTAGATGATGGTAGTCCTAAGGATTGCTTCATCATGTTAGCCCCCATTGAACATCGAGGAGCGGCGTTGTGTTCAGCATAAGGAACTATGCCTGTAGAGGCACCTAATATAAGCAATGGATCGACTTCAAGATGAGTATGATCATCTTCTATCAAATTGTCTCTTTTCATCAGTCCTCCACACTTATGACACTCGACCTCAGCTATATCTTCACCCTGGCCCATATTGAGCCAAGATATATCAGCTTCCGAAAGGGGAGAATCACATTCATCACATAATGATGGGATCTCAAAAGGATAAAGAGCGACATAGATGTCCTCTTCTTCTTCAGCATCGATCCATTCGATTATGTTTTCTTCGAAAAGTTCGCTCATCCTTGTCTTTCCTTCCAATAGTTCATCCAATCCCTCTTTTGTAAGGTTGATATCTCCATCTTCAACGATCAATAAGGGTCTCCTTACTCTACCTTCGTCACAATTCAATATGACTTCACCCATTGTATGGTCGTATCTAACGTTAACTTGATCGGATATCATCCCATGCCTTCTTTCACGCCTTACATTGTCAACGAATTCATGGGGGTCTTCTACCAAACCTATAAGGTCACCATTGAGGTATACTTTTATCCCGGCCTCACTACCCTGACTCATCTGTTCCAAACCGATATCATACAATTTCCACCTTACTTCCATGGGTTCAGTACCTTTGGATACATCAACTATCAAAGCAGACGTTTTTACAAGGCCACAATTCTGACCTTCAGGTGTTTCGTTTGGACATAATCTACCCCAATGTGTCGCGTGAAGTTCTCTAGCTTCAAAATGAGGTTGACTTCTAGATAACGGTGATTTAACCCTTCTAAGATGACTTATAGTACTCATATTTGAAGTCCTATCTAATAATTGTGAAATGCCAGTACGGCCACCTACCCAGTTACCTGTAGCCATGGCGTGCTGTAGCTTGTTCTTCATAAGGTCCGGTCTGATCGATGATTTTATACGGACCTCGCCTTTCTTACCGTAATTTCTTTCCAGTTGATACTTTAAGTCCTTTAATAGATTGACCACTGAAACTCTAAAAAGATCTGCCATCAAGTCACCAGAGAGTTTCAATCTTTTGTTTGCGTAATGATCTTTATCATCTGATTCTCTATGACCTGCTTTAAGTTCTAATATAGCTCTAGCCATCCTTCCTAGGAATACCGCTTTCTTCATCCTATCTTCTTTGTGATTTCCTAGATGAGGCAGCAATGAGCGGTCCAATATAGAATCAATTTTACGCTGTCTGTATTCTTCAGCTTGACCGGTGGCAAATTTTTTCTCTAGATAGGCCATGGCGTCTTCTTGATTATAAACACCTTCAGGTGAATAATCTTCTTCCTCTTGACACATCTCGATATTTGCAAATATGATACTGGACATATCTTCGTCAGTTGTCATGGAATTAAAGATCTCCTGATCGTTCTCCATACCCAGTGCTTTCATCAATATGACTACGGGTATATCTCCTCTAGCTGAAGGAACTGAAACGGTTATTAGACCATCCTTTTTCTTTTCCATTACTGTTAATGCTCTGTATCCATGACGCTGTGAAAATATCTTTGCAACCTCAATCTCCCTACCATATTTCTCATTGATCTCACACATAACCCTGTTCGAAGCCATATCCTCTACGGCCATAAGACTCCTTTCAGTACCGCTTACTACGAAATATCCCTGTGGATCGTGAGGATCTTCTCCCAGCATCTTTAACTTGTCCCGGTATGCTTTTTCTTCGTATTCAGGACTGTTTATATCCACATTCAAAATTTCCTCTGCTGTACTGTCGATATTATCAGGATGCAAATTACATTTCTTTGAGCCTATCATTATCGGAATCTGACCTATAGGTATCCACTGAGGTTCTTCTTCGATTCCATCTTTAATGATGCTCATCCTCATCTCGATCTTAGCACTGTAGTATAGATCCCTCAACCTAGCTTCCTGAGGGGTTAATTTGTGTTCGGAACCAGTGGCTTCTTTGACAGTAGGTCTTTTTATCCTGAGGGTACGTTCAGAATTTGGATCAACTCTCCCGTCTTCAGTCCTTTCTCTGCCTACTCTGATCTCGATCTCCTGGCCGTCTACTTTCTCGGGGTTTAACCTGATCTTGCCCCAACCACCTTCACCGTAACCTATCCTGATATTATCGATGATCTTCTGAGCCCTGCTGTTTGGATTGTCCATAGAGGGAAGAAAATCGTTAAAGGATTCCAGATGATGACTAACCACACTAATTTCTCGAAAGAAACTGTCAACTAATTCTCTCATTTTTTACACCTTATTTTAATTCTATCTACTTATTACCAACCTATACACTTTCGCTACACCAGCTGTTTTACTTTCTCGTATAACTTCGATCATCCTACCTTCCTCAATGTCCCCATGCATCTTCTCCATATGTTCAATAACTGGATCACTTTTTAGAATTTTAGGAAGGTCTTGTTTACCAACTTCCAAGCCTTCTAATATCTCCTGTTCATCTTCCTTAGGTACGAGATGGTGCTCTGGTACGAATCCGTGTTTCATAACATTGAATTTACCCATTGTTTACCCCCGATTTTGAATTTGTTTTTTCCATGATAGATACCACTCTCGATTTTTTTAAGATGGGCCTGTGGGGATTTCCGTGAACTGCCTGACAGCAACTCTATTCGAACCCCAGACCACCTGGTTAAAAGCCAGGTGCTCTTTCTAGAGAAAGAGCAAGTTAGCTCTATCTTACCTAGCTGAGCTACAGGCCCTATTTTAAGCAGTGTTTTAGCACCTAGAAGTAACTATTATATAAATCTGTTCCTCCGACGAGGCATACCATACCCTCTTTAAACTGCGGATCAAAAGCGACTCGCTCTAGACAAAGATATGAACTATATACTATTAAAATATTTTGAGAGCTTGTTTTTTCTGCAGTTATCTAAAATTTTAAAAGAAGGTTTTTACAGGATATTCAGCACTAGCTAAACCACTTAAACTAAACTTTTTACTATCTATATTGACTTTTAAAACGTACTTACCTTTTAATAGATTTAGTTTCAACAAGGGAATTATCTTAAAAATATCAATTTCTAATAGATCTTTACGATTTACATCTAATTCTAAATAAACATCCATATCATCTTTATTGGCTGCTACTTCATATGATGAAGGCAGTCCATGGTCATACTTGACTTCTAAATCGTATTTTGGTGAGTTAAATAAGTATGTGTTTTTACCCTTGGAAAAATAGATTTTTCCTTCACCACTATCACGTAACTCAAAAAGAGTAAAACCCATGGGTTTGTCATCTGTTTTACCTTCAAGTCTGATCCAATGCCAGGGATTTTTAGAAAATTTACAATTTCCATAGTTCGAATCGTGATAACCTAGACCTTTTACCCTTACACTCTTTTCATCTATTTTGACAGAGCCTTCTACCCCTGCAAGATTACTAAAAACATCCCACCCCATCCATCGATCACTTGATTTGATAGAATATCTCGAAGTACCGCCGGTTTGGATATTTTTAAATTTGAGACTCCACTTTAAATCGGAGGTATGCCCGATTATATTCCAACCTGATCTTGTTTTTTTGATCCTAAAGTCTTTAAATACCCATGTTTCAGAACTGGATAGATTGCATGATTTACCATCTACAGTATATTGGCCTATTTTTGAATCACCTTCACTGTAAATCGCATATGAGATGATGCCTTTCCTTAAACCGAATATGTTCCTAGGGTTCCCAATTGAATAACAAAAAAAACCGCTGACCCTATCAGATCTAAAGGAAAAATATTTCCATTCAACATATCGAAAATCATCAAAATTTCCTGAAAGATCTTTTTTAAATCTCCAATCGTCTTCCATGGTTTGATAAGATACACTTTCTTTAAGTTTTTTACTACATGAAAATCAACTATCTTCTAGCGTGCAGAATTATATAATTAGACACTGATTTATAAAATGCATCGTAAGTGATCTGAGTACCTTTTAAAAATGCATCAAAATCGATATTATGCTTTTTAAAATGATCCTCGACCATCTTTTTTAGTTTGGGTAATCTCGTCAAGATCTTTACGAGGTTGTTTAGGTATGGTGTTCCTTCTGACATATATTTTAGATTGTGGGAGGTTATATCCGTTAAAGAGATGTCTTTAAAGCCTATCTTTTCTAACTGTTCAATATAATCTGATTTCGTGTAAAACTTCGGTGCATTCAACATCTTCTTGTAGGCATAGAGTATCTCTCGTTGAGTTTCTGAAAATCCTTTTTGATCGTTTTTTACTATGTCCGCGATCAAAAGTGCCCCGCTGTTTTTTAAAATTCTAAAACATTCATTTAGAAATCTATCTTTCCTCTCAAAGTGGAATGCTGCTTCACAACAGTAAACTGCAGAGAATGTCTTGTCTTCAAACGGAAGATGTTCAGCATCTCCATTTATTAATTCGACATCACGTTGATATCCGTGTTTTTCCAGTAACTTTTCAGTGTTGATCAAATTCGATTTTACAGTATCTAGGGCAAATATTCTTCTCCCTGTGAGTTCGTACAGTTCGACGCACTCTCCACCGCTCCCACAGCCCACCACTAATATATCGTTTGCATCTCCATTATTGTTCAAAATAGGTTCAACTAATTTACGAGTTAATCTAGTAGATGAAATACTAGGAGGGATCATCCAATATTCAAAAAATGAATCTGCGTACCCAATATTGGTATAACCTTCTAAGCCGCCTAATCCGTTTATCATCCTTATAGCATTGATGATATCCGAGCCGGGGCCAACTTTATCGGAAGTGTACATATTAGCTATGTTCTTTAGTAAATCGTTAGTTCGATCCGGATCCACGATTAAACCTCATAAAATGCTTTTATGCCTCTGTATTACTTCTTTATTATTTAACCTCTACCTTTCGCATACCTAACACTAATATATATGTAAAGGAATTCTAGTTTATGGGTATTGCGGAGCCTAGAGTCTTATTTGTGACTACATATGTTGAATCGGGTGACACATATGATTACTGGGGCACAAACATATCAGGAAGAGCTAGATTTTCTTATCCTAGATTTTCGTCATACGGGTTACGATTCCTTAAAAAGAATATACCACAGATAGAGATACTCGAATACCCAACTATCGATGAATATAAAGAAAAGTTAAAACAGGACTATGATATCGTTGGGTTCTCCTTTTTCACTCACGAAATACCTAAAATAAAGGAGATGGTAAAATTAGCGAGGAAGGCCGGAGTCGAAGAGATATGGGGAGGGCATTACGGTGTTTTGACTTACGATATCGAAAAGATATTTGATAAAACGTTCGTGGGTTACGCTGAAAGAAAAGTTGCCGAAGCTTTGAATGTGAGATTGAATCGAGTTAAACACCCTTACCTTGTCGATCTAGTCGGACTTCCCGGTAAACTTAGAGCTTTTCCCATAGGGGTACTATTCACCTCGAGAGGCTGTCATCTAGAATGTGAATTCTGCCAGACTCCTGTTTTCTGTCCAGAATCGTATCCCGTACCATTTGAATCCCTGAAGAAGACGATCTTGGAATATAAAAAAGATGGTATCAGTGAGATCCTGATACCCGAGGAACATTTCGGTCTGCAAAAGAAACACACGGAAAAGGTGATCGATTTACTCGATGAAAATGATATGAATTGGTATGCTCAAACCAGCATCAATATTTTACATAAAAAACTCGACGATTGGTATGAGAGAGGACTCAGTGGAGCCATGCTGGGTATAGAAGGTCTAAGGCAAGAGCAGGTAAACAGTGTCAACAAAAATATAGACGTAGATAAAACTATCAGTTTGTTGAATCGATTGAAAGAGAAGAACACCTTCATAATAGGGAACTATATGATAGGATTTGAGGATGATACTGAAGAAAATATCAAAAGATGTATCTCAAGGTTGACCAAATTCCCTATCGATATCATCCAGATATGTATTTTGACTCCATTCCCAAAAACTCCACTTTGGGATGATATCCAAGAAAAATATGGTATAATTGAAGACGACTGGGGTAAATGGGATACGAAGCATCTAGTTTGGAAACATCCTAATATATCCCAAGAAAAGATGAAGAGATTGTTGAAGTGGTGTTTCAATAAAGCTTATCCACGATACCGACTTTTCCAAACACCTATGAAGTTTTACAGGTTACATTCGAATAGATACAAAAATAATGATGTGAAGCTTCATAGATTCAAAACTATGAAAAAGATCTTTTCTGACTTTTGGAAAGCAAACGTGAGATTTGAAGAACCGCCATTGAAGATATGAGAGAACGTTAAATCTCATGAAATAATACTGCAAAAAACAAATCCGATGTAGGTACTTCTATTAAACACTAAAAATTCTATATACTCCTTATATATTTGACAAAGATATGGAAAGATGGTTAAAGGAAGGTAGACCATACCTGATCTATACGTTCTTTTTCATCCTCATAATATCAACAATCAAACATGGTTTTGAAATTATTCTCTTCCAGGAATACCGTTTCTCGATCCTGCTGATCTCTATCAATGTATTCACACTTGGTCTATTTTCTATTATCTTAACATTCTTCGTAGTAAAATTAAATCCTGAAATAAACACAGAACAAACTTCTAAGATATTGGTCCCCGTAATGGTGTTAACGATACTTTTCCCGATCTTGGATAAATTCATAACAAGCTTGTCTATCAGTTCTTTTACCAGACATGAACTATACGATCCTTTCTGCATATTTTCAAATCACTCGATTTCCTTACCTGCAATATTTCTAGCTCTTGCTGTGTCAATATTTTTTTCAGCAGGAGTTTTAAGATTAAAAAAAGATAAAGTGATGATCTCTTTTGTATTAGCTTCCATGGCTGGTCTTTTTGCCTTCTTGATCTCAACCACACCATATATTTTTACAGAACTGTTAAGGGATGTATCCTTCCTGACATTCGAAAATACCAGAGAGTTACACCTAATTTTCTTATGCATTCTGATCATAGTTAATTTTTTAGTCATGACTTTAACGTATCACCGTTCAAACAAAAGCGAGTTTTTATCGCTTATCAAAAATCTGAAACTGTTTAGAACCGTTCATTTCGTGGTCATGGTGATCATAGGTATAGTGGTAGTTAGGGAGATAGCCCCTGCTAATGCACTAGATGTTTTTTCGATCCAATATTTCCCATACATATTTCTTCCTGCGCTGTGCATGGCCTTAACCTGGCAGTTCACCGCTATGATCAATGACTACTACGATATAGACATCGATAAATTCGTCCATCCGGATAGGCCGTTGATAACCGGGAAAATCAGTTCTGATAGATTCTTACAGCTTGCAGTCATTGCTGGAGGTATTTCAGCCTTTCTTTCCCTCTTGATCGGAATCTTACCTTTCATTTTAAATCTGACATTTATAATCGCTGCATTACTTTACTCTATACCCCCTATAAGGTTGAAAAACAGGATATTCGGATACGTATGTGTCGGATGGGCAAGTGTAGTAGCTTTTTTGACCGGAATATACTCACCAGTAGCTTGGAGAAGTGAACTACACTGGTTTTCAACTACCACTCCACGAAATATCCCTTTCTTTCCAGACATAGCTGTTATCTCATTGATCCTGTTCTCAGTTCTTTCCATCTCACCATACATCAACGCTATAGCTGATTACGAAGGAGATAAAGAGGGGGGTGTGAAAAGTATATACACTATATATGGACTTGAAAAGGGTAAAAAGATCGTCTCGATATTGATAATGTTCTTATTCCTTTCACCACTGCTTCTGTTCAATTCCACTATTGATATCCTGATACTATTATCTGCATCTCTCGCTAGTGTTTTGATATTTTATTTCATCGAAAAATATCAAGCTATATTTGGAATCTATTTTTCAGTTTTGATTTACGTGTTAGCACGCTTTTTAGGGATGATTTCCTTTTAAAAATCCACATTAGATTCCTCTTCTACCAAAAGACAATTATATAGTAAAAGTTTCTCATTCAATTAAGATGTTGGAAGCTTTATCCGATTTTAAAATAGAAAACATAATCGATTTCCTTGAGAAGGATAGGTTCACACCCTTTACAGCTTTTGTGTATCTTATTATTTTAGGGGTTATCAGGTCGGTATCAGAATCACTCTACTTCGAATATCCGATGTTCAGCATGTATTTGGTAGCACAGCATATCGCCTTTAACTTACCTGTACTGGTTTTAGGGGTTTTAGTAATTCAAAAAGCAACAGAGACCTCCATGAAAAAAGTTTTCAACGTTGTCCTTTTGGGTTTTTGGATCACGGCATTACCCCCTTTCATAGACAAGTTTCTGTTCGGACTTTCGGGATATGAATACTCTGCAATGTATTCCTATTACGCGGGATATGAAGGAGCATTATTTATAGAAAAATTGGCCATGATCGTACCTACTCATCTACTAGCTGCTGAACACATCAGTCCAGGACTGCGTTTCATGATCTTTTCGATCGTAGTTTTCAGTGTTTTTTACATCATTGTAAAATTAGATCTACATAAATTAAAGGTCATAAAATCAAAGTTGAACCGAAGGATGATTATCAAAAAAATAGCTGCAGTATTCTTTGGATTTTTTGGTATTTGGCTGGTAGTTTGGTTCATCACGGCAAGCGTACCTTCCGTCATATCATTTGAAGGGGACAGGATAATCATTTTAGATTTTATTAGAACAAACATGTCCCCAGAATATTACTTCTTCTTCTCAGAATATGGATACAGTATAGAAGCCGGGAGTGAAGTCTTTCCTGGAACTGGCTCAAATACAATTGGCTTAGCTCATGGAACGGTTATACAACAACGTTCTCTATTGATCACAATGTATTTTACGATATTGACAGCTTTCTCTTTTTTAGGTACTTTGTACCGTGCAAATAAACAGATGCTTAAAAAAATATTAAAAACTGTGAACACCCCTCTAGTTTATTTAACAACCCTTTTAGCTTTACTTGGAAATGGAGTGTTATTTCAACTGGATGGGGGTTTTTCCAAAGGGTGGGCTATCGATCCCACGTACCCTTTACATATCCCTTATATTTTCTATATATTGATCATTGGATTTTTTTTAGGTTGCTTTGCCATTTTCATCGATAGAGTATTTAATCCAGATAAAGTTGATGACACGGATAGGCTTTCTATTTACCATAATAAAAAACTAGCTATCGTTTCATTTTTGGCTGTAGCATCATTCTCCTTTTTGATGGGACCATTCAATACTTTTCCAATTGCAATGGTATTTATGGCAACCATATTTCTCATATCCATCATTTCCGAAGATATATCAGGATTACCTAAAGTTTTACGTTTTTCGATGATCGGTATCTTTTCATTTTTCTTGGGATTCTATACACCTGGAATATGGAAATCTGTGATATGGACGGTGCGGGACAATGTGCCAGATCCTGAAACTTTCACGACTATCGACCTAACAAGAAATCCATCGATAACCGGCTTCATAATCGGGGTGGTCGTGGTTATGTTCATTACTCTTGTGATACTCGGTTACGTATCTCAGATTCTTGAAAAAGACAAATTCCCGTTAGATTACCCCGTATCCTATGCATTATTGCCGGTTTTCTTTCTCCCATCGTTAGTATTCTACGATCTAACACTATTTGTTATATTTGCAGTGCTTGGATCAGTATCGATAACATTCATGGATGATGATCCTGATGTGGTCTTAAAAATATTGATTGTCCAAATAGTTTGTATCTTATTATGGTTATGGGGGATGATACCTTCTATCTGATTTATTTTGATCCTTGATCAGTCCCTTTATATTTCGTTATAATTACAAATGAAACTATCCAAAGTCCAAGAAGAGAAATGCTAGCGATAGCTGTCATAGGTCTTTCATTAAAAACGTTCCGTGCTGCAGTTACTTCATACCTCTCAGATGATTCACTTTCTCCCATTGCATTCACTGCAGTTATATTATAAACATAACTACCGTGAGTTTCTAATCCCCTGTCAATATAATTAGTTGAATCGACACTATCTATCAATTCACCATCCCTATAAATATTATAGTACAAGATAGGTGATCCATTATCTATCGGTGGAGACCAAGACAACTCAATAGTTCCATAATCTGGCTCTACCTTGATTTCACTGACCTGTCCTGGAACGTTTGCTGGTGTTTCATCTGATGCTTTCTCCAAGGACAGTGTGTATCTTCCATAGTTTCCGTCTATGGATTTATCACCTTCTTGCGGTGCATAAACACCGATATAGTATGTCCCTTCAGAAAGTACGATTTCATCGTCGGTTAAACCATCATCAGGTATATCTGGAGGATATCCTTTATAAGTTATAGATAGAGCTGGAAATTCACTATCACTTACATACAAGCTTGGATTAGTTCCTCCTGACGATTCGAGGGATATACGTGAAGTTTCGTCTATTTCCAAGGTATATAAATCACCACCACCACGTCCAATATATTTCTCTACCGTGCCATATCTCATATTTGGAATCGATTCTTTATAGTGACTGGTTACATCAACTATGTCCTGAGCTTCAGGTTCTTTTTCAAACCCCGTTCCGAGAATAAAATAATGTTCTATTTCATAGTCATAATAGGGATTATCTCTGAAATAAAGCTCAGCAATAGTTCCGTAAACACTACGTGAACTGTAGCTCTCTCCGATAAAACTCCAATATGTTTTTTCTGCTACGTACCATTCTGCGTTCCATTCATCGGCATCTACTACATACCAATCTCCATTATCATTTCCCCATGATTTATCATACATGGAATCTTCAAACCATACCTCTACGGCAAAATGTCCCATCATCTCTGAATCTTCTATGTGCTCCCTCCTAGGGTGAAGAGATACAGTCCGGCTTGGTATGCCTACAGATCTTAGCAAAGCGGTCAAGGCTATAGAGGTCTCATCACACCAAGCATTTATCAATTTAGTTCTATCATGTTCTTCTGGATTCTGTATACTATCTAGAGTCTGATCATTACTTGCTAGTATTGCAGCATCCTCTAAATCCAAACCGGTGTATTCTAGTTCTTCACCATGATAATTCATAGCTCCTTCACCGAATAAAATATCTGAAGCATATCTTTCCTGAGGTTGATATTCGGTTAATGGTGTTGGAACTGCTTCAGCTCTCTGAGCTACTATTCTCGCCAACTTAACAGCTGCTTGTTGAGGATCGTTTGTTCCGCTTATTGCTTCTAAACTGAACTCATACATGGACGGCATTCCTTGATTCCCTTTCTCATAAAGGTCCAACCTAGCTTCCTGAAGAAGTCCATCCGTGGAAAATATATACGTTTGTTCTTCCCTAACACTATCCTCATCATATACATAGGCTCTTCTTTCATCATCAGATATAGATAGTTCCCAAGGATCATGTATGACAAACATCTCCATTGAGGTATATCCTCCATCCCAATCACCTTCGATTGTATACCTACCGATTGTTCCATCAGACGGTATCTCTATGGTGATAACATCATCGTAGGATACATACTCCTCAAGGGAAATCATCTCTTCATTTGAAGGAGTGATATCTAACTCGGTTCCATTCGGGGCGGATATTTTCAATGAAGTCCCCAACCTAGAAACCACTGACTCGCGAGCTATCGTTATTGTTTCATTTGAATCTTTTAATTCATACTCCTCCCATCCCTCATAGTTTCTTGTGTGATACGAATCGTCATATGGGATATAAAGACCAAGATCGTTTTCATCTTCAAAATCGTTGATCGAATCTATCAATTTATCAGTGAGTTCATCAAAATCTCTTTCGATAAGGTCCGATCCCTCGTGATAGTTATCAGATGAAGATATGTATGAGGCTGATAAGGATGTAAATGCGATATTAAAATTGATTAAGACTAGCATGAAGATAATTAACGTAATGAAAATTGCTCCCGATATCTTAAAAGGTCTACTAGTAAATGACATCTATTACGATTATGCCTGAAACTACATTATAAAGTTTTGGCCCTCCTTGGTATTATTTTCATTCTCTGGAAAAAAGTGTATACGTTACCCGATTACATCGAACCATGGGTTTGTATTATAATTAAGAAAAATTTCCCTAATCTATAAATAGATATAAAAAACCTTTAATCAACAGACCTAAACATGAAA
>CAYNQI010000010.1:0-38395 GCA_964399335.1 uncultured Thermoplasmata archaeon
ATATTATACTATCAGCTGTTTCGGGACCTATCCCATTTATATTTAAAAGATACTCTCTTAGATCATCCTTTTGTAGTAACTTCTCTAAACCATCGTTTTCGACCACTGCATCTGCTAAACGTTTTAATCTTTTAGATTTTTGTTTATAAAATCCAGTTGGCTTAATTAATTTTTGAATCTCACCTAGTGAAGAAGATTGTATTGAAAAGGGATCAAGTATATCATTCTCTTTCAGATTATCGATAGCTATCTCCACATTATTCCAACTCACATTTTGTGTCAATATTGCACCAACCATCATCTCGAATTTTGTTTCTGCCGGCCACCAATTTTGTTTTCCAAATTCTTTTTTTAATAATTCATAGATCTTCATCAGCTTTTTTCTCTTATCCATTTTCTTTCTAATCCCCTCGGCGGTTATAAATCATTTTCTACTTTCACTGATTACCCACCCCTCTCCAAAAACATTAAGTTCTAATTTCATGATTTATATCTATGCGGAGTAGAGGTACTGTTGACCTTCCATTACACACAGGCCGAGCACCTAGGTGGTTATTCGAAAAGATGGTGCAACTCAGCAGGTGTGTTACTGAAGTTATCTTAGAGGAATATGGAGAGAAAGAATTCCTAGAAAGGGTAACAGATCCATACTGGTTTCAAGCTTTGTCATGTGCGATTGGTTTTGATTGGCATTCGAGTGGAACTACTACCACAACCTGTGGGGCACTAAAAGTAGCTCTAGACCCTGAAAAACACGGTATAGCATTTCTAGGAGGTAAAGGTAAGGCGAGTATGAATACGCCAAATGAGATAAAGTCATTAGAAGATCATTTTAGTTTATCTCCTAAAAAATTTGATGATATACCATACTATTCTAAGATCATTGCTAAGGTTGATAATTCCTGTATCCAAGATAAATATAGATTGTATCATCATAGTTTCATATTGACAGGATCTGGGGAATGGGGAGTAATTCAGCAGGGAATGAATGATGATGTAGGTTATGCTAGGAGATATCATTGGCTTTCTAAAGATATTGAAGACTTTATCGAAGAACCCCATAAAGGTGTTTGTTGCGATCGTAAGGAAGAAAACGTTCTGAATATGACTGATAGGAGAAGTAAAGAAACTAAAAAGATATCTATTGATTTAATAAATGATGATCCAGAGCATCTAAAAAAATATTTTAGGGTAAAAGGTCAGACAACCATAACTAATTTTCAGAAAGATATAGAGATGCCAACTCGTCATCAGGTTTTAGATATGGATATATCTAAAAGGGGTTGGAAAACTTTGAAAAGAGCTTATGAACTACAACCTAAGGATTATGAAGAGTTGATTTCACTAGAAGGTATGGGTCCAAAAAAGATCAGAGCACTTGCTTTACTTTCGGATTTGATTTATGGTTCAGAACCAAGTTGGAAGGATCCTGTAAAATATAGTTTTGCTCATGGAGGTAAAGATGGTACCCCTTATCCGGTAGATGAAGAAGTATACAACTCGACTATAGATAATTTAAAAGTGGTTTTGGAGAAGGCAGAAGTAGAAGATAAGAGTAAAAGACAAGCAATTAAACGGCTCCACAAACATGTGTAAGGGCTTTCAATTTACTCGTCTGGAATCTGACCACAACCTTTATAATAAACTAATTTCATGAAAAAATATAGGAAATTGGTGGTCATTTGGAAGAAGAAGATATAAAGGACAGTTCGAAGAAGCTGACACAAAAAATCGATGAGATTCAGAAGAAACATGAACAGCTTCTTGAAGAAACTAATACTCAAGGTTTCAATGATGATTATGTACGGACTGAATTAGAACGTTTGAAAAGTGAAACTAGGGAGATAAAAAAAGAGATAGCCCGTTTAAAGAAACCGCCATTAATTGTAGGTACTATAAAGGAATCTTTACCGAATGGCCAAGCAGTTATTGAAAGTTCGACAGGACCTGATTTTATTGTGAATGTTGCAGATTATTTACCCAAGGAACTTATAAGGTCTGGCACTAGAGTTGCTCTTAACAAACAGACTTTATCAATAGTTAAAACACTTCCACCATCTGCGGATCCCAATGTTATGGGAGCCGAGATTATATCAAAACCATCTGTATCTTATATGGATATCGGTGGATTAGATGATCAGATCAGAGAAGTAAAAGAAACAATAGAAGAACCATTACTTTATCCCCAGAAGTTCAAGAATGTTGGTATAGATCCACCTAAAGGAGTTCTTCTTGTTGGGCCACCTGGTACCGGTAAAACTATGATAGCAAAGGCCGCTGCTAGACGGACGAATGCAACATTCATAAAATTCGTTGGTTCAGAGCTTGTACAGAAATATATCGGTGAAGGGGCTAGGATGGTGAGAGAATTATTTGATATGGCCCGGGAAAAAGCACCTACTATAATCTTCATTGATGAATTAGACTCAGTCGCTACAAAGAGGTTAGAAGGTGCCACCTCAGGAGATAGGGAAGTACAGAGAACTATGATGCAGTTACTTTCCGAATTAGATGGATTCGAACCGGTTGGTGAAGTTAAGATAATGGGTGCAACAAATAGACCAGAACTTCTAGACAGAGCTCTTCTTAGACCAGGCAGGTTTGATAGGATAATTAAAATTCCATTACCAAATAAAGAATCTAGGAAGAGAATTTTTGAGATCCATATGGAAAAAATGTCTTTAGAAGAGGGCATTGATCTCGATTATATCTCCAAAAAAACGGACAATGCTAGTGGTGCGGATATAAAAGCAATATGTACCGAAGCAGGTATGTTCTCTATAAGGGATGATAGAGATAAAACCACGAACGACGATTTCTTAAAAGCGATAGACAAGGTTTTGAATGAGTCACCAGAAAGGGAGATAAAAAAGCAGGTAATGTTCGCATAAAATCATATTGATGAACTATCTTTCAGAATTATTTTCTAGGTCTTCTTCTAGAATTAGAACCCCTACGTAATCACATTTTCGACAGTGATACTTGTACCCGGTCATCATACCTGCTACAGATACGATGTCAGTACTTCCACATTTAGGACATCTTTTTATTTTTTTATCGATAGTTATCCTCTCTATTTTGAAGTTGTCCCCTGGCTGTAACAGTAAGGTTCATCGTAGGGGACCCCCATCTCCCCTTCCTGACTCTAGCCAGGGGTTTGTCCGGTCCTGGGGTTGATCCTTGTTCATAGGAGGACGTCACGTCCTAACCTCACGAGGGGACCCATCAGGACCATGTCCTGCATTTGCATCTCGGTTCATAGTCCTGGGAAACTCGCCGGGACCTTCTATGCAGGACATATAAAATAAGGCCTTGCTGATATATCAATCCATCGGAATTGAAACAAAAAGTATATATAAAATCTTAGTTTGATGTTGTTTTAGATATGACTGCTCTGGCGATGGAGGAACCTAATGCCTAAAGGTCAATATAGTGATGAAAAGATTCTATTGATCGCAAGCTATAGGGAAGAGTACGACAAAAATGCCCTAAGGAAAATAAAGGAATATATTTTTAAGATTAAACCTGACCGTATAGTAATTTCTAAAATAATCGAAGAAGATTCCACACCTGAATTAGTTGACGCAGCAGTCGGAATGGAGAAAAAAAAAGATTTTCTAGAAACTGTTAGAGAAGAAAAAAAGAATCAGGCCGATGAGTATGCAGAAAGATTGATCAAGATGGTGGAATCTACGGGGATTCCAACCGAAGTCCGATTAAGGAACACTGAAGAGATCTCTGATGAAATCATAGGAGATTATAAGAAAATAGGTGTGGATTACGTGATCATCCACAGTACTAATAAAGGCCCTATATCAAAAGCCTTACAGGGTTCAACTGCTAAAAAAGTAAAGGAAGAACTACCGGATAAGTCTGTTTTACCTGTAGATTAATAGTTGTAAATATTAAAAGATACCAGAAATCTTTTATGAGATATAGTTAGATGTCACTTCATGTCTATCGTAAGATTGGGTAAAATTCATCTTCATTGGTGTGAAAATTGCAATCTACCTTTAGTTGAAAAAGGGACTTGTGGGATCTGTTCTTCCGAAGGTGTAAAAGTTAAAATCACACCACCTGGTGATGTAAGGCCAGCCTTCGACTTAGATAAAGAACTTATCAAGAAAACTATCAACCGTCAATGGGGTCAAATATATTTCCAGAGGGTATTTGGTGAAAAAGAAATAATCCTCCTTAATAATTCCCCGCATATAGATAGAATGGACGAAGTGATAATTGATGGAAACGTGATAGGGAATCTAAGGTATAATATCTATAAAAGAGCCGAAGGAAAAGAACCTTATGAATTTATAATAAGACCATGGAAGGAATTACCAAAACCGAAAAAAGGTTTCGTGGTTGTTGATGATGGGGCTGTTAAACCTATCTTAAATGGTGCTAGTATTTTAGCTCCTGGAATAATTGATGTAGATGAGAATATCCATAGAGATGACGAGGTATTGATAATTGATAAAAAAGGAAATGTTATCGCTGCAGGATCAGCTCAGATGGATGCAAAAGAGATGATAAAATCAACTTATGGAAAGGCAGTTAAAAATCGATGGAGGGTTTCAGATTTCAATGTTAAAAGTACATGCAATGAATGGGCTCAAGCCCTTGAAGCAAATGAACATTTGATCGGAAAAAGGGTTGATACAGCCATCGATTTTATAAGAAAAAAAGTTGAAGAGAAAGAGTTACCGATTGCAGTTGCTTACAGTGGCGGAAAGGATTCTTTAGCTACATTACACCTTGTTATGGATGCAGATATAAAACCAGATATGTTGTTTATCGATACAGGTATCGAATTACCTGAAACCATAGAGAATGTAAAAAAGATAGCTGAAAAATACGATCTTAATCTTGTATCGAAAAAGGCTAGAAGTGGTTATTGGGATAACGTTGATTATTTCGGTCCTTCTTCTAAGGATTATCGCTGGTGCTGTAAGACTTGTAAACTTGGCCCAACAGCACTTTTGATTGATCAGAAATATTCAGATGGTGTACTTTCATTCATTGGCCAACGAAGATATGAGTCTGAGCAGAGGAAAGATAAAGGAAGTACATGGAATAATCCATGGGTTCCAGGTCAAAAATCTGCTTCCCCTATCCAGGATTGGACGGCCTTACACATATGGTTGTACTTATTTATGAGGGATGCAGATTACAATCCACTGTATGAAAAGGGATTCGAAAGGATCGGCTGCTGGGTTTGTCCTGCCTCTGATATTGAGGAACTTGAAAGATTAAAGAAAAGATTTGAAGGTTATGAAAACTTTGAGGATATATTAGAAAACTATAGAATAAAAGCCAATCTACCTAAAATATGGACAAGTTTAGCTCTTTGGCGTTGGAATGAGATACCTAAAGAAATGAAAACATTCTTAGATCAAGATGAGGACTTAACTAGAATCGATATAGAGAAGTCCAAACCATCGTTATCGGACATGATTAGCGATGATAGAACTAGGAACCTTCTCAATATATTGATACCAGATGACAAGATCTTATCCGATAGCAATATAAGTACTGAAAAAATCCAGGGATTTTTAAAGAGATATGATTTGGACTATCATGACATATACGAGGTATATCTAAAAGCAATGTTTTGCTCCGAATGTGGAATATGTGTAGCTAGATGCCCCAACGATGCTATAAAATTTAATGATGGCATTATCATAAATAGTGAAGAATGTGATAGCTGTAAAATCTGTCTAGGTAAATGTCCAGTAGTAGAATTTGATGATAGAGTTATCCTCTCAGATTAGAAAATTATCTGAATAGTTTTTTGATGTCGTTACATGTTGCATTTGTCTTCAAACCAGTAGGTTTGAAATGGGTCCGTGAAATATCGAAGCCCGCTTCTTTTATTTTTGATTCAAAATCCTTCATAGATGGCGGAGCGATCTTAAAATAGCTTCCAAGGGTATTCGTATCATAGAAAAAAGGAGGCATTTCACATTCATCTTTCCAGAGTGAGATCAATTCCTCATCTAGTTTACCAACTGGTTCCAATTTTTTAAGAACCTTTTTGGAAAAAAGTTTACCTGACCAAAGCGGTCCAGATCTCTTTAGGTCATCCCTTTTTTTGTCGTCTTCTTGGTACCAACCCAAATCATCAAAATAAAAGTTATCTAATTTCTCCAGAGCTTTGTTACCTCTTTTTGCCCCTTCTCTGATCTGTAAATAGGTTCTAAAATGATGACCATTATAATATGAAAGTAAAGGTTTAGCGCCTTTATCATATCTAGCGGCTTCTCTAACGCAAAAACCAACTAAAATTCTAAGTCCGATTTCGTGACAGCACCAATTATTGATTGGACTAGCTGAGTATCTTCTTTGACAAACTTTTTTATAAGTTCCACAAAGTGGAGCTGTGTCCGTAGAAGTAACTGCGATAACACCTCTATTGGATATTGATTTTACAACAGATGAATAGTATGGAACTGGTGTTCCAAAGGGGTCTATATCTATGTAGTCGTATTTGTAGCGGTTATTCAATACATGGATCTCGATAGCTTCTTCGTTGGGAAATACATTTTCAAGTTCATTCAACTCGATATTATTTTTGATAAGGTCAAACGCATCTTTATCAACATCATTAATAACGACTTCGCCACAATCAACTTCATTACCAATTCTAACGCCCCTAACTCCAGACGCAGCCATACCATCTAAAATTATTTCATTTCCACTACACCATGAATTTAAAAAAGAGATGCAAATATCTCTATTAAGCTCCATTGCAGGATTATAAAATACCTTAGTGCGAGAACTTTTTGGACCTATATTTCTTTCATGTTCAGGAACCAAAAGATATGTGTTTCCTTCTTGAATTTTTATTAAATCCACATCTAACATCTCATGGTTTCATCAATTTACATCATATCTCTTCTTTAAAAAGGTCGATTACCTTATATGGAAGTAGATCCCTATTTACGTCAGTAAGTTCCAGCATTCTTACATCATCTCTTCGTCTTACGTCTTGTAACAGGGGATTCCTTGATTTCTTGTTAAATGTAAGTATCATGGGTTTATTAACATCTAGGGCAATTTTTACAATCCGGTTAAACTTTTCACTTTCGACTTCCATCTTTCCAATTTCGTCCACCAAAATCAGATCTTCATTACGGATTGCATCTTCAACTGCTCTCACACCAACTTGATTTAAAGCGTCCAAGTCAACTCCATATCCTTTTATACGGATCTGAGAGTCTAAGTTGAGATGGGCGAAAACAGCTTTTTCCTTAGTTTTCCAATTCATTACCTGAAATCCCATTTGTCTATTATCCTCAAGGATCGGTTCAGTAATCATACCCCCCACGCTGACCCCTTCTTCAGAAAGCATACTAATGATCCTTTTCAGTGTGTCAGTTTTACCGAGACCGATAACACCACTGATACCAATCTTTAAACTTTTAACCATCTTTATCTACCATTCCTAAACGCTCTTCTAATACTAGTATTTTGTTTAAACTCATTTTTCACTACTTTATTATTACTGTACTTAATGTGTATCTAGATATATAAATTAATCGAGACTACTGATATACATAAGAGGATAATTGAGTTCTTCGATATATTTGAGTACACCTTCAGCTTTGATCCCTTCAAAATCAACTTTTATTTTTGCTTCTATCATATCCTCTGTGAGTGTAGTATACTCAAAGATACCCTCTTCTTTTCTTTTCTTTTGTCTATCTAAGTTTATACAAACTTCAGCTGATTGAACATATGCCTGTCTCTCAGAACTTTTTTCCATGGCTTTCGCCAGATCCTTCGCGTTTTCTTCACTAATTGGTGCACCTATGAATTGGTGAAATAATGCTCCGAGTTTAATTCCTAATTCAAAAGCAGCTCTTTCTCTTTTGTTACATTTAAAGTAACTGTTAGCTATTTCTTCTTTTTTCGTGGTCATATTTATCAACCAGAACTGGTCCAAATATTATATACAATACACAAACAAATAAAGTTATCCATATAAATAAATTGCCGATTTGTTTACCCCATCTAATAAAAATAAATCCTAACAATGATATTGTCAAAAATATCAAACCTATAGCTTTCCTTTTACCACCCCTTAGTTTTGGATATGGCATATTACTGTAAAGGAGAAGAGATATTAACATTATAACAAATAAGGGTATATAAGTTGAAACATCGTAGATCTGACCCCAACCTAAAATGTATGAAATACATAGTACTAAAAGAGTAAATAGTGGTGTTGGTAGCCCTGTGTAGATCTGATCTTCACTTTGTAGATCTACAAATCTAGATAATCGTAATACACCAAAAAAAACCACCATCATCGGGACAAATGTCGCCAATGCATTAATTGGAGACTCCCATGCCCTTCCCAAAGAAATGTCATAATATGAAGAATATACTAGCATGGCAGGGGCAAAGCTAAATGAGAGGGTATCAGAAACCATGTCTAGATATGAACCTAATTTATGTACCATATCAAATTTTCTTGCTATGTAACCATCTAAACCATCTATTCCGATACAAATTATCAGTATTGTGGAAGCTAAATGAAATTTCATATCAATAATATATGTAATTGCTAAAAAACCTAATAGTCCATTAGATAGGGTGATGTAATCCGGTATATTCATTGACGTTAGCGTTTCTTTAATCTTCATTCCAAACACCTATTGTAGTTTCACTAGCTTTAACTTTATTACCTTTTTTAACAATTATATTAACTCTATTTGGAAGGTCCAATCTAACCCTTGAACCGAAACGGATCAATCCTATACGCTCTCCTTTTTTTAACTCATCACCTTTTTTAATATATGGGACAATTCTTCTAGCTAAAAATCCCGTTATTTGATGTATCTTGATAGTTCCGTAATCGGTCACTAAGGTTATTACGTGTTTAAAATTCTTCTCAGATTTTTCTGAAAAAGCTGGTTTAAATTCCCCATCGATTCTTTTTGTATCATTTACCTTTCCTGAATAGGGAGATCTGTTAACATGAACATCTGTGACATTCATGAAAATATCTATCCTATTATTTTCCTTATCCACTAACATAACTTTTCCATCAGCAGGAGAAACTATACCTTTTGCAGTAGTTCGATTTGGATCTCTAAAAAAGAGTATAACAATTAAAGATAAAATTAAGAAAAAGATAGTAAAATAAATGAAATGATGCCTTAAATGATATCCTAGAATCGCTGTAATGATAACTGGAATAAATGAAAGAGATATTGGTTTTAAAGATCCTTTTGCTAACATAGGTGATTAAAATAAATAGAATGAAGGGGTAAATGTTTTTTGCTATATATCTACTAATTAACCATGTCTATGCCATCTCCAGAACCGAGCATAGATTTATGGGCTAATTGATCGGATTCTGAATGAACATTGGTGATTACTAGTAATATTTTCATTGTATTCTTTAGATCTTCCTCAACGTTACATCCCCAGATAATCCTAGCGTCGCCCGAAATCTTTTCGTTTACAAGATCGGCAGCTCTCTCTGCTTCGGTTACTGTCATGTCTGGTCCACCTGTGACTCTTATTAAAGCACCATTTGCATCGCTCAAATCAATCTCACCTAACAGTGGTGAACCAATAGCTTGATTAACCGCGTCGTCGACTCTATTGTTTGGATCGTCAGAGTCTCCAATTCCAATCATGGCCACACCACCGTCATCCATTATTGTTCTGACATCGTTATAATCCAAATTCACTAGGCCTGGTTTTGTAATTATCTCGGTCATCCCTTTAATAGATTCCATCAATATTTCGTCTGCTACTTTGAATGCGGCGTTAAGAGAGAGATTAGGTACTAATTCCAATAATTTGTCATTGGGTATAATAACTGTAGTATCACAATATCTTTCTAATTTAGAAAGTCCTTTTTTAGCGTTCTTCATCCTTTCTTTACCTTCACCTTCGAAAGGCAACGTGACTATTCCCATCACTAGTGCTTCTTCCTCTTTAGCTAGTTCTGCTACAACAGGAGCGACACCAGTACCGGTGCCTCCACCCATTCCAGCTGTGATAAATACGATATCTGCTCCTTCCATATGTTTTTTTAAATCTTCTTTTGACTCTCTAGCAGATTCTTCACCTATTTCAGGTCTAGCACCTGCACCCAGACCCCTAGTAGTGTTTTTACCTATCAAAACCTTTTTCTGAGCATGAGTGTGAAGTAGATGTTTTGCATCGGTATTGCATGCGATCAATTCGGCTCCGCTGATTCCTTCTTGTGTCAGACGATCTAAAGTATTGCATCCTCCTCCTCCACAACCGAATATTCTGATTTTGACTTCAAGAGTTTCTAATAAGTTCCGAAGTTCTTCATCTTCTGGAGCTTCTTCGATCTTTTCTTTATCAACATCATCTAATGTTTTACCTCGAGGTTTTTCTCTTTCATCCTTCTCGTGCTTATTTAAAGCCTGATTTATTATTGACTCCATATAGGATCCCGTCCATTTCGTTGGTAGATGGAACTTATTATAACTATTTAAATCATTTGGAAAACTCGCCAAAAATCCATAAAATATCATTTCTTCTGTCAGAAATATTTTTTAAAAATTAAATTTAATTAATCATAGTCATACGATTATTTGATAATTGTCTGACAAATTATGTCTTTCGAATACCATGAAACCACATAAGACTTTTATTTAATGATAGTCTACATCTCATAGATATTATGGTAAAAAAGAAAGTAGTTGACTTCAATTTAAATGCGGATACAACGGTTTCTGACCTAGTAGATCAATATCATAGTTCAGGGGGCTTTGTAGCTAAAAAAGTCGGTATTGCCGTAGATGTATTAGATAAGATGTTCAATGAAGACTGTATAAAATTTCTTTCTTTTCCTGCATGTATCATTTCTACAGGAACTAGGGGGGTAATTAAAGATTCTATCAAAAACGACTTATTTGACGTAATAATTACAACCTGTGGAACTCTAGATCATGACCTTGCTAGGGTTTGGGAGGATTATTATCATGGTAGCTTTTCAGTGGATGACAGAGAACTGCATAAAGAAGGTGTAAACAGGCTGGGTAATATCTTCATCCCTAACTCATCCTATGGAGAAGTTCTTGAACGGAAGATGCAGCCTTTACTCAAAGAAATAGTTGACGAATGTGGGCCAAAACTTAGCAGTAGAGAGATAATTTATCAGTTTGGTAAGAGAATAGATGACGAAAATTCTATATTACACTGGGCGGCAAAAAAAGATATTCCAATATATGTTCCTGGGATTACTGATGGTGCTTTTGGGTCTCAACTATGGATGTACTGGCAAAACGACAAGGAATTTAGCATCGATATGATGAAAGACCAGCAGGAATTATCAGATATAGTGTTTCCAGCTGAGAAAACCGGAGCTTTGATGGTAGGTGGAGGTATTTCAAAACATCACACTATATGGTGGAATCAGTTCAGAGGGGGGTTAGAGTATGCTGTTTACGTTACTACGGCTGTAGAATATGACGGCTCTCTCTCCGGTGCAAGGATAAGGGAAGCAGTCTCTTGGGGTAAAGTTAGAGAGGATGCAGACTACATAACAGTTGAAGGAGATGCTACGGCTTTATTACCTTTGATTATGGGAAAATTTTTCTAAAGACTCATTTATTTTCTAATATTTTTTTGATCTCCTGAGCGGTTTCATCTATCGGTCTATTTGTATCAACTATATGCCATTCTCCATCTATTAAAGAAAATATTTTTCTTCTTATCTTACAGATGTCTTGGAAATTTTCGAATACCTCTCTATTTTCTCTATGATTTAATCTCTCCATAGCATTTGTTGGATTAACGTCTAAAAAAAACATGTAATCCGAAGTAGGCAATACCTTTTTGAAAACTCTATAACTTATCTTAGAGAATGGAGTAGGGAGATAAGCGGTTCCCATCAAATACCTAACTATGATCAGTACATCGATTTCTTTATGATCGTAATATTTATTCAAGGATCTGAATACATCAAAAGCATAAAATACTGAGGCTTTTAACTTATTGACGATCCCATCTTGTAAAAGAGCCTCCTTGGCCAACTTACCGAATAAATTATCATCTTCAGGATGGGAACGTATCTCTACCTTTTTATTTTTTCCATCTAATATCTCTTTTAACTTTAATGCATGTGTATCTTTACCTGAAGCATCACATCCATCTATTATTATGAGTTTCATGATGTCACCCTTAAGTTATTGATAGTGGGTTTTCATACAATTTCTCAATATATTAAATATTAGAGGTCTATTTGTATTTATCTAAAATTAAAAGTTATGTTAAAGACCCTATTAAAAAAGCGATGAGTCCTAACATCATCGCTATAAGTGTTAGTTTCCTGAAAAGTTTTACTCGCGGATCAGTTTTTAGTATCATTGATGTTGTCATCGAGATAAATAATATGTTTGCAATTGATACTGAAGCTAGATAAAAATAATTTTCAAAGAATGATGGATCAATATTTATAAAAAAAGGAACTAGACTCATAGAAACAGCACCGATAAAAAAAACTCCTGAAACCAAGAAGGAATTTTGTTCTCCAATATACATGGGTAGTGATTTTACTTTTTCTTTTTTATCACCCTCTTGATCCATAATATCTTTTAATACCTCACGTCCAACACCAGAAAGGAAAGCCATTGATGCAAGTATCCATATTATAGTTGGTATATTTGGTGAGAATGCAACACCTCCAAATAGAAATGGTATTGCCATAGTATATGCGATATAATAGTTACTTACAAGTTTGATTTTTTTAAGTTTTATATCGTATAATAAAGCAAATATACCGGTAATTAAGGCGATAATAAAGCACGCATAATTGACAAAATATGCAGTTATAATTCCCAAGGGAAAGAAAATGAAGGTTACTAAAAGTGCGGTCGTAGGTGCTATATCACCTCTCACTAAAGGCCGATCTGTTCTTTTATTCTTTTTATCTATCGAATAATCAAAGTAATCATTTAATGCAAAAGTGCTGATCTCCAAAAAAACGGCTGTCAATATAGCTAATGTTAGTTTCAAAAAGTCATGAGGGATACTTTTCTCAGCAATCACAGCTCCTATAAAAACAGCTGCAACTAACATCATACCGTGGTCTAGTCTAATAAGATCCCATATGCCCTTTATTTTACGCATAAGTTTCACATCTGCAGTATGGTCGTACTGGTCGTACTGTAAGTGGATTTCGTGTCAAACATAAAACCTTGAGTCATATGACATTTTCTGATATCTCTTCGTCTTTCATCTCTCTTTCACAGTATATACATTTCAATGTAACAGGTTCTTCTCCGATTACATCAAACTCTGGTTCAATTGGTTCGTTTTGATTTGTGATACAAGTATTATTTATGCAATTGACGATCCCTTTCACTTTGTCAGGTAATTTTACCTGATGCTTTTTTACAACTTCAAAATCTCGGATAATATTAACAGTAGCCCTGGGAGAGATCAATGATATTTTATCTAATTCTTCACTCTCAAGTTCCATATTCTCAACTTTGACTATGTCTTTTTGTCCATAACTGCTGTTTACATTCATAGCGATACTAACGATACTGTCCATCTTTTTATCCATGACACCAATTATCCTGAGGACTTTCATTGCATGACCTTGTTTTATATGATCTATAACAGTCCCCATCTCTATTGGGGTTATCTTGATCTTCTTTTTTTTCTTATTCATCGTATCCCTCCGCAAGTAATTTTAGTAAAGCCATTCGTATAGGGACCCCGTTTGCAGCCTGCTCAAAATACTTTGCATACTTTGTTTCATCGACATCTGCGGATATCTCATCAACTCTTGGTAAAGGATGCATAATGACTAGTTTTTCATCTACATCTCCTAGCATATCTTTTTTAATCTTATAAGAGTCCGCGACCTCTAGATATTCTTCCTCACTAGGAAATCTTTCTCTTTGTATCCTTGTCATATAAAGTACATCAAGGTCTGGAAGTACTTTTTTGATATCTTCTTCCTTTTGGTAATCTATCCCCATCTTATCTATTTCTTTTATTATTTCCTCGGGAATTTGCAAAGATGAGGGGGCGATAAAAGTGAGGTCACATCCATACATAGATAATGCATGTGTGAGAGAGTGAACCGTTCTACCGTATTTTAGATCACCAGCGATACCTATTTTTTTGTTCTTTATATCTCCCTTTTCTTCCCTTATAGTAAATAGGTCTAGCAAAGTTTGAGTGGGATGTTGACCAGCTCCATCACCGGCATTTAATATAGGTTTCTTTGAGAATTTAGCAGCTAGTCTAGCAGCACCTTCTTGAGGATGTCTTAAAACGATTATATCTACATAACTAGATATTACCTTGATGGTATCTGCTAAAGTCTCCCCTTTTTTAACCGATGATGTCCCAGCTCTAGCGAACCCAATACATGAACCTCCTAATCTCTTCATGGCGCTTTCAAAGGAAAGTCGAGTTCTAGTACTAGGTTCGAAGAATAAAGTGCCGAGTATTTTACCGTTCAGGGACTTGTCAATATCGTTACCTATTGTGATATCTTTCATGTCTTCAGCTATATCAAGTATACTGTTGATTTCATCTATTGTGAAATCCTTGATGGAAACTACGTGTTTTTTTTCGAATTTGGAAACCATATTTCTCAATACGTTATAATAACAGACCAATATATGATTTTGGATAAGTCAATAATTATCACATTTGATTTATAAAGATTAAAAACAATTTTTAGCTGATAGTTTTATCTATAAAAGACCTGCTTTTTGAAGTGTCATGATATCTTCGGTACCGAGTTTTTGACCTTTTTTGAATTGCTCGTAAAGTTTCTCGGCTTCTTCTTTTGTGTCTTTTTCTTCTTTTCTTTTCTTTTGCATCCTTTCTTTTTTCTGAAGTCCAGAAATGATTTTATTATAATCTTGAACTTCATTCACAGCATCTATATGTTTTTGATGATATTCATCCGCTTTTACCTTAGCTTTTACAAATTCAGCTTGAGCTTCATCAGCTTTTTCTCTGATTTCATCGGCTTCATTGAATATTTCGATCATTTTGTCATGCTTTTTCTGAGCTTTGTCTGCTTTATTCGACAACTCATCATGGTATTTCTCAGCTTCCTCTTTAGCTTTGTCAAGTTTTTCTGATAATTCCTTTAGTTCTTCGTTTTCGTTGAGTAATCGTTCTCTTTCCTTAACTTTTCCTTTCAAAGAAGAAATTTGATCTACAAGTTCCTTTTCTTTATCTGTGGAAAGAACATTTGTCATCTGTTTGTATTCAAGCTTCTCAATCTTTTTATTCAACTCTTCGATTGAATTTCCATCTTTTGGTAATATCTCCTTTTTCTTTCTTTTTAGTTTATTGGATAGCTTTCTAACTTTTTTGTTGAGTTCGTTTCTCTTACTTTTAGCTTCTTTTACATCTTCGTTGAGTGTATTTCTTTTTTCCTTCAGTTCGTTTCCTTCTTCTATAAGCTCCTTAACCTTAGAATTGAGTTCATCTCTTTTTTGGACCCATTTTTTTGCCTCTTGATTCTTGTCATTCCTAAGGCGCTTATATTTCTCAGCCTGGGAATTGGCCCTTTTCCTTTTTTCTTCCAATTCCTTTAGAAGTTCAGTCATGTTTTCAGCACTATCCAGTGTTTTATAATTTAATCAAGCATTCTATTCAATATGCGACCCCTTTATAACACTTTCGGAACTATCCTCATAAAATCATAATATTTTTGAAAGCCATAATCTTCGTTTGAATTTTTAAGACTGTATGGAGACGCAAACGTAATATAATACTTCTAATGTTTATGCCCTTGGTTGGTAAAATGGAAGAAGAAAAATCTACTCTGGAAGATGAACTCACATTCTCTATACCTAATGCCTGGGAACAGTCTGATAAAGAAACCGAATCGAAGATAACGGAATTCGCTGAGAAATATAAAGTTTTTATATCAGAATCAAAAACTGAAAGGGAAGCCGTAGACAATACAATCGATTTACTGAGAGAAAATGGATTTGTATCGATAGACGATTGTGAAAAATTAGAGCAAGGAGATAAGGCCTACATCGTTAATAAAAACAAAGCTATAGCTATTGTGATTATCGGTAAAAATAATATCACAGATGGTTGTCAAATACTCACAAGCCATATAGATGCTCCGAGGTTAGATCTTAAAGCAAGACCTATTTACGAGGACAAAGATGCTTCTTTGGCACTTTTCAATACACACTATTATGGAGGTATTAAGAAATATCAATGGGTAAGTACACCCTTGGCTATCCATGGTAAGGTAGTCAAAGAAGATGGAGACATGATAGATGTAACCATAGGTGAAGACCCAAACGATCCCGTTTTTGCAGTTAGTGATTTACTACCCCATCTTTCAAAGAAAAAGCAATCTGAAAGGAAGATGAAAGATGTCATCAAAGGAGAAGAATTGAATGTAATCATTGGAGGTAAACCTATAGATGATGATGATATAGACGAGAAGGTCAAGATCAATGTGTTGAAGATATTAAATGATAAATATGATATCAAAGAAGAAGATTTTACTAGTGCTGAGATAGAGATAGTTCCAGCTGGCCCAGCAAGAGATCTTGGCTTTGATAAAAGTATGGTTGGGGGATATGGTCATGACGACAGAGTATGTGCCTTTACCAGCTTGATGGCCGGACTCAACATAGAAACTCCCTCAAAAACTAGTTTGATTTTGATATACGACAAAGAGGAGATAGGCAGTGAAGGTAATACTGGTGCCAATTCTAGATTTACACAATCAGCATTCCAGCAGATCCTCGCAAAAACTTTAGGGGATTATTCTATGGAGGATTTCAGAAATATCATGGAAAACAGTAAAGGAATTTCTGGAGACGTTAATCCTGGTGTTAATCCATCCTTTAAGAGTGTTCATGACCTCCAAAACGCGGGTAAAATGGGTCAAGGAATTGTTATAACCAAGTACACTGGTGCTGGTGGTAAATACAGTGCAAATGATGCCCATGCAGAATTTGTCTCTTACATAAGACGTGTTTTTAATGGGAACGATGTATGCTGGCAGACGGCTGAGCTGGGAAAAGTCGATGAAGGAGGAGGTGGCACAGTAGCCAAATTCCTGGCAAACTTAAACTTAGATATAATCGATGCCGGTCCACCACTTTTAGGAATGCATTCCCCATTCGAGATAATATCAAAAGTGGATGTATATCACACCTACAAAGCCTATAAGGCATTTTTAGAAGCAGAATAGTTTCTAATATCAAAACCCTTCCCTTTTAATCATTATTTATCAACAATTTTTACTCCACCAGGGGGTAATATATTTTGTATTTCCTGTACCGGTACTTCAAAGTGTTTTGACATTTCTTTTGCGAATTCGTTTTGGTCTTTTCTACCAGGTATGAACCTCACTTTTTTACCGGTCAAGTTCTCATCTTTATTTTTTAGCAATAAACTTGGCGCACACATGATTTTTCTATGATTTTTATACTCTATTTCGATTAAAAAGGCTTCTAATGGGAGATTATCAATATAGTTTCTTTTTCCTCTTATAACAAAAGCACCGGTTGGTAAAGATTCCCCGGCTTCCGCAGTTTTACTCACCTGACTAGGTTTTACCCAATAAGCTTGACCTGATGCTATCCCTCTTTTCCATTCCTTAGAATGGATTAGTGCATACTGGCATGCTTCTAATAGTGAAGGTTCATCTATTCCGTTATCGTTCTTGACCACCACACTCGGAGCTCCACCAGCTTCTGCATGGGCATATCTAGAATCTCTTTCCATATACTTTTTAACAACTTCTTCATTGGTTTTGGTATCCTTACCGGCGATCACAATATTATTCTCGCTAGAAATGAACCATTTGTACTTATCGAACCAAAATTTTTCAGTAGGTTCAATTGTTTTTCGTTCTATCTTTTTAGCTTTACCTTCTTCTATCTGCTTCTTTGTTTCTTTTACAGCTTTTTTCGCACCTTCTAATTTTTTCTTTGACTTTTTACTTTTATTATAGTATTTTTGAGCATTTTCATTGACATCCTTTCTAAAATCTAATTTGACATTTTCATCTATTTTTTCGTCGTCAACTACTCCTTCTAAACTTATTATTATATATTCATCCTTATCGTTTATCTGGATAACATCATCTTTTTCCCTAAGCTTTTCATAAATCTCATCTCTATTTCCGCTATCTCGAGCTTTGTGTATAGTATTCAAAGCTTCTTCACATTCTTTGTAATTTTGATAAATTATTTCAGCGATATTTTTGTTGTCAACTATACTTTCCTTTAAGTTCCCAACCGCTCTTTTTTGCTGTTCTAACTTTCTGTCCAATCTCGAATCTTCTTTCTGTTCTTTTTCAATTTTTTCTTCAGGTTTGGGAATAGCTATATCCAGCGCTTTATTATATGAGTCTGCTTCTTCAACTTCATATTCCGTGTATATAGATAAAGGAAAAGGAACCGCATCGACGATTCCATCCTTATCTCTAACTATAAGCGGACTTAATCCATCTTCATCAACTACTTTTTTCTTTAAATCATTTATGATCTCTATTATATCTTCAGCGTACTCCATGAATTCTTCTGAATTTTTATCAATGTTTAACCGAGAACATATTTCTTCTGAATATTTTCCACCTATATTTAAATCAACAGCAAGGGTCCGAACAAGGTCTTTATCAGACTCATCTAATACTTGTATAAGCTCTTCCCTTGTAATATTTAAAGGGTTAAGTCTTTGAGGTGGAAATTTGTAGGTCTCGCCTTTTTTTAACTCTCGATGACTCCATGATTCTGATCGATAGGGTAGTAAAATTTTATCCTCACCATCCAGTATAAGATTCCCTTTTCCAAATACCTCAAAAATCAATCTAAATTTTTTTCTTTTTCTAAGTTCTATAACTACAACTCTATCAAATTCATGTTGGTATATATCAGTGATACTAGCATTACCGATGTATTTTCGGATAAGCATGATGAAATCACCTGGACGCATCGGATTATCCCTATCTTCCTCAGTCAAATACAACGCTTTTCCGATCCTAAATATCAACATTTTTTTTCCTACACCAGGAACATGTATTCTGAAAAGTAATTCTTTTTTATTTGGTCGATATATTTTCTGCATATACCCCCCCATCAAACTTTTCAGTTCATTGACTACTGCTGAAATTTCAAGAGACTCCATCTCTTCTTTCATGTTAAATCATACAAAACATTAGGTTTTAAGTTTTTTTACATGTGATTAAAATTTTAATTGATTATTTAATGATAGGAAACACAAATATTAAATTCATCTTTTGTATTTTAAGATTGGAGGATCAATATGAGGATAAGATGGCATGGACATTCATGTTTTGAAATAGAGAACACAGTGGTGGTCGTAACTGACCCCCATGACGGAAGGAATATAGGTATCAGAGAACCTAATGTAAAAGGAGACATTATCTTAGTTAGTCATGATCATTTTGACCATAATGCTGTAAGATTAGTGGAAAAGACTGATACTGAAGTTCTAGATGGATCCGGGGAATATGAAAAAGCCAATGTAAAAATAGAGGGTTTGAAAACCTATCATGATGAAGATGAGGGGAAAAAAAGAGGAGAGAACATCATATTCAAATTTGAAACTGAGGGAATAAAATTTTGTCACCTCGGAGATTTAGGTCACGCTTTGGACGATGAAACGATAGAACAAATTAAACCCATCGATTTTCTATTTATCCCAGTTGGTGGAACTTTCACAATTGGTCCCAAGGAAGCTGCAGAATTAGTAGAAAAAATAGAACCTAGTATTGCGATACCAATGCATTTTAAAGTCGGCGGTCTTTCTTTAGATATAAAAGGTGTTCAACCATTCTTAGATCAATATCCCGAAGAAAAAATACACAAAGTGGGTGTAGAATTAGACTTTTTAAAAACAGATTTACCTGAAGAAACTGAAGTCTGGGTATTTTCACTTTGAAATTAATCTAAGTAACCAAGACCTTCTTCAATTCTCCCCATCTCTATAGGTGTCGTTCTGTTCCCAATAACTGCGCCCTTAGTATTGGCTACTAAGCAAGTACCGATCCAAGCAGAACCGTGGTTTGCCGTTGTTTTCATCACGGGAACATCGAATAATTCTTCCATCATCTTTTGTTCGTCTTCTTTAACATGGGGGTGGCAAAGGATACCTTTATTTGTAGCAACTGCCACTGAACCTACCATCTCAATACCGGCTATATTTCCTCTTTTAACCGGAACTTCTAAAAAAGATTTTAATGTTTCCTCAGTTTTTTTATGAAGTTCTGGATGTATCAATGCACCATAATCATTCATTAAAATATTATTACCTAGAGCATTAAAGTTGTCTGGTACTAATGTTACATCTGTGTAATCTAATAATGGTTCTATTTCCCTCTTCTCGGCTATATCTGATACCACAATTCCATTAGAGTTTGCGGCCATCAAAGAACCGATTACTCTAGTACCACCTACAGTAGTGCTAACTACTGGAGTTTCCATCGCTTCTTCAAACACCTCTTTTTCAACTAGTGGAATAATAGAAAGTTCTTCAGTAGCAACAGAAAAAACGCCGATATACGGTTTCTGGTCTATTGCATGTTTTTTTAGCATGGATTACTCTCTCGGTATTGAAACTTCAACTATACCATCTTCGAACTTGATAGCTCTTACCTTTATTTTTGATGGGGGTTTTTTAACTCCTCTTTTCCATATCTCCTCATTTGTAGTTGAGTCTATCCACACATCTTCTGATGGAACATCCATATGCTTCGATACAAATTCTCTTACTGATTTCATCGCTAAAGAAGCCCTTTTACTAGCAGGAGAATTTTTAACCTTATTTAAAGGGATATTCATGATTCTCTCTTCTTGGTCTACCATATCCTCACCTTCTTAAAAATTTAATTACTCGTCTAAATCATCCCTGCGCCAGTTTCTTCTTTTAGGATGTCGAGTAAACCTTCTATTGGTTCTCTGCATTACCCATGCAGGCACACGTTTATTTTCTTTGCCTTTCTTCAGCAATCTTCTTTTCTTTGGTCCTGGTTTATTGCTTGACATGATTTATCTCCTTTTAATATTGATATCTTTTTTCTTGCCTGTTATCTTTTTTAACAGTTCTTTTAAAGTTTTATCTGTGATTTTACCTTGAATTGCCCCGCGTTGGGCCAGCATTATTATCTGAGATTCTATATTCTCTGCTATCTCAGGCCTTGCAACCCTTACTCTCCCTAACCTTTCTCTAGCTTCAGGGGTCATCAACTGTCTGAGTATAGCTTTTTTCTGTGCCTCAAATTGTTCTTCTGATCTTTCTTGTTCCTCTGAGGCTTCACTTTGCTCTTTAAGTTGTTGAAGTTTTTGTTTTTTAATCTTCTCTAACTCTTCTTCATCCATAATACCTTACCTTTAGAGATATTTAGTCAATTCAGGATCATCTTCAGCCATCTTTTTTAATATCTCATAAGCGGTATTATCTAATAAAGCCTGTCCTTCAGATGTGATAATTCTACCTTTCTTTTCTTTTTTAACAAGGTTCTCATTTTCCAGCTGTTTAAGAGCTGTTCTCACAACTGAACCAGATCCCTTTGCTACTTTACTCGGCTTCGAGCCTCTTTCTTGCTTCCCTCCATATTTTCCTCTAAGCTTTGATATACCTACAGGTCCTTTGGTATAAACACTTCTTAGTATGGCGGATACTCTAACATACCACCAATCTTCCTCTAAGGGTGCTTTTTCTTTATGGATCCCTGTTTTAACATATGGGGCCCAACCAGGACTCTCTATGTTATCCATATCTTTCAGCTTTTTGCTTACATCTTCTACCAATTTATTTGGAGGGACGTCGTATACTGTGACCATAATGTATTACACTCCAGCGAACTCAATATATGAACTTATTTAAAGGTTGTTATTAAATGTTTTCCTAAAACATGTAAAATAAAGTAAAAAGTTACTTGTATAAATCACCTTTCATTCTTGGTAATAATGCCTCAACCAGTGCAGATTTTATATATCCTTTTTTTCCGATCCCGCCATTGGGTACCATGTCTATTGTGTTAATATCCCCCTCTGAATCGTCTTTGAACAATTTTATCGAATTAAATAGCTCAATTTTATTTTTAGATCGATCCCAATCATCTGGAACTCGTAATCCAGGGCTGTTACCACTAGATGAAAAGCCTAGTTTATCTTTGATTACTGCTTTTTCCATGATAAATTGGCCTTTCCCGATATCTACATTTTTTAGAGTCAAATCTATTTTATAATCAAAACCTTTGGATATATTATTAAGTTTTTTATTCAGGCTTTTATTTCTCTTACTTATATCACAATCAAAAAAACCGCGCATGAGCTCTTTCACAGCCTCATATTCTTCCGGCTCTTTATACTCTAATATTATTTTCACTGGTTGTAACCTATCCCCATATTCGTTTATCTCACCATTTCTGATCCTTGTTGAACTAATAGGTAAAAAGTCTTCTGCAACAACTGGTTTTACCTCGATGATTTTCAAAGGTTCTTTCCCTATCTCTTCTCTTCTCTTATTGATCTCTTCTCCACGTTCTTTTGTTTCCGAAGAAACAACCAATGTATCAAAATCCCCTTCTACTGCTTTTTTGTAAGGATCTGAGATTCTTACAATTTCCCAATTTCCTTTATCAAGAAGAAAATTTTCCAGATTCTTTTTTCTCTCTTCATATGTTTTTTTAACTTCTGGTTTCCACTCTTCCAACATCTCATCGGAAACTAATCCTATAGTAACGTTTCCTTCTTCTAATGCTTTCTCGATGAGTTTTACATGACCCATATGGATTTGGTCGAAAGTACCTCCCAATACTACTTTTTTAGGCATTTTACCAGATTCCGGATAACTGTAAAAATATCAAAACTAAAAGAACCGCAAGAAGTCCGTAAAATATGTAAGTTTTTTTCTTACGCTTTTCGATATAATCATTATACTCCTCCCTGCATTTTTCTGAGCAAAATTTTTCATCTAAAGGTACAGGTTTGCTACATATATGACAGTGGGTATGTGGTTCCATATATATGTCAAGCAAGTTATGGTTTTAATTATTTTCCCAAACTTCATCTATGCCCGTATGAAACATTCCATGGAGATTTCTCAAGGATTTTCACGAATCCATATCTCTCGAATTGTACTAAATCGTTCAATTCTACTTCTTCTATGTTTGTTTCAACGATACCTGTGTCGAAGCTTCCATCAGGTTTCTCAACTTCACATTTTTCTCCATCGGGAAGCCACTGGATCTTTAAAATATCTTTGTTTGCAACATCTGTAACATATCCTTTGTGTCCTTCGAGTTTTATATTACACAGGTTTTTCAATCGGACTTCTTTCCCTTCATTCTCGTTCCAATCTTTTTTAGATATGAACAATCTTTTCTCTACCTTAATTCTCCTATTCCCACGTTCCGAAAAATCAGGATGTCTAGGTATCTCAGCTTCATCGATATCTAAGTCTCCTATCAACTCGATCTCAACTGGATCTTTTACGAAAAAGTATCTATTAGCATCTTCGTCGATAATTTCTCTATTTTTAGCATACAATTTAGAAGCAGGTACTTCGATATCTGTTTTTGACATTCCAAAATCCAAAATAAAGTCTCTAATAGCCTCTGGATGTATGCCTCTTCTTTCGAGAGACTGCAGAGACCATGTCCTAGGATCGTCCCAACCCCTTAGTTCTCCTTCTTTAATTTGTTGCTGGAACTCGCTTTTGCTTAACCTAACATCTCTTAATCTTAGCATTCCATAATGTAAAAATTCACACTTTTCCCAGCCAAAAAGATCCCATATATATTCTTCCATCTTATCTTCCATCACAAGATCTTTGCCTCTCAAAATGTGAGTCATACCCAGTAAATGGTCATCGATGGCCCATGAAAACTCTAGTAAAGGCCAGACATGATACTTATCACCGATTCTTGGATGTTTCTGATTAGATACTCTGAATAATACACGATCTCTAAAAGCCGGGTCTGGATACTGCATGTCAGTTTTCAATCTAACCGTGACTTCTCCTTCCTCGAACTCACCATCAAGCATCTTTTTCCATTCTTCAAGATTCTTATCAACACTTCTAGATCTATGCTCACATTCTATGCCTTTCTCACGGTTCTTTCTTAATTCGTCAGCACTGCATTCACAAACGTATGCTTCTCCCATCTCGATGATCTTTTGGCCATACTCGTAATAAATTTCCATCCTGTCAGATTTGTAATGAGTTTCATGCCATTCTACACCCAACCATTCTAGTCCCTCTTTGATCAAATCGAAAGCTTCGGTGAGTGGTTTCTTCTTTTCTGATCCGATGGTATCATCATAAAATAAAACTAATTTACCATGGTTTCTTTTAACGTATTCATCGTTCAAAATCGCCATACGAGAATTACCGATGTGCAGCGGACCACTTGGATATGGGGCCATCCTCATCACTATATTGTCCCCCTCGATTTCAGGTAATCTGTCGATGTCTTCTTCTTCCTTTTCTTCAAAATATTCCGGCATCTTATTTTTTAGTTCACTGGTTTGTTCTTCGAGAGATAATTTGTTAACCTCTTTTACAATCTTTTCGACAAGTTCTTTGGTGCCTGATGGATCTTTTCTACATTCCTCAGATTCACCCATCACTTTACCCATAACGGGTCCAATTGTAGCATCCCCTTCGAATTTAACTGCGTTCTTCAAAGCGTATTTCCGGATCAATTCTGATCTTTCCACTGACATAATCTCCGGATTGTCATTGTTGATATATGTGTGTTTTCCCTCACTAAATATACGATATATTTATCTTAATAAGTTATTCATCAATAGGACAACAATCCTTTCCACACTCTGGTATTTCATTCCCGTGTGGACATCTATTTGGCCTCCCTAACTCTTCACAGATTATGTCGATCATATCTTCGGTAAATATGTGCTCCATTTGACAAGCCTTTTCGTGTAATACCTCATCATCTAAAGAGAAATATTTTTTTAGAAAAACTTCAAGCACTCTATGACTTCTAACAATTCTTTTTCCCTCATTGTACCCTTTTTCAGTCAATTTTACACCGTAATAGGGGATATATTCTAGATAACCATCTTCTTCTAAAAGTGGAAGTACTTCAGTTACGGTAGGAGGTGAAACATCAAGGTGTTCAGCGATTTCTCCAGTCTTTATCTTATCTTTTTTCCCTTCTTCATACAGTTTATATAAAGTTTCTAAATATTCCTCTTTATTTTCTTTTCTCATCGATTAATTCAGTAATAATAAATATTTATAACTTTTGAATTAGAGCTAAATCTGTTTAAAAAATAGATAGCGGGGAGTGGATTTGAACCACTGGTCTCCGGGTTCCTCAGGTGCTTTATCATGCACCATATGAGCCCGACGGGTTTTCCTAGCTACCCTACCCCGCTCTGTTGGTAAAATCAGGAACTACTAACTTCTGGGATTCCTATATTAGGATGCATTTTATAAATCTTTCTATTACCTTAGCTTAATGAAATGATGCTCTTTAAGTTCTTTTAAACATCTTGTCTAGTTCTTTAGTTGTATAATTTATTATCGTTGGTCTTCCATGAGGGCAGGTATAAGGGTTCTCAGTTTTACTCAATTCTTGGATTATTTCTTTAGATCTAGTAAGTGATAAATTATCTCCTGCCATAACCGAAGACCTGCAAGCCATATATTTGATCAATTCCTCTTTCCTATCCTCTAAACTACTATTTTTTAAATCAGCTAATTCATCTAAAATAGAGTAAATTATCTCTTCTTCCTGTATCTCACCTAATACGACAGGTATAGTTCTTATTCTAAAAGTCGATTTACCAAAAGATTCAATTTTAAAACCGAGCTTTTCTAGTAGGTCTTTATTTGCCTTGATAAGAGCTGATTCCCTTGGTTTGACCTCGATTGTCTTGGGGGACAATAAATTTTGACTTCCTATATCCTTTTCATATTTATTCATCAATCTTTCATAGTTTATTCTCTCGTGGGCTGCATGTTGATCTATCATAGATAGACCATCAGGAGTTTCTGCTAAGATATAAGAATCTTTGAATATCCCTATAATCTTCATCTCAGGTAATTTAGATGCCTCAACATCAACTTCTTCCTTTAAGTCAAGAGTACTTTGTGATTGACTAAAACTATCTGAATGCACAACATCATCGGAATGTTTTTGTTCTTGTTCCTTCAGAACTTTTTCCACTTCTTTTTCGGGAGTCGGTACAAGATCGTGTTCTAAAAGTGAAGTTCTTACAGCATCCGCAACTTCTTTCTTAACTTTCTCTTCGTTTTGAAATCTTATTTTGGTTTTGGTAGGATGTACATTCACATCGATATCATTTCCTGGAATTTTAAGATCGATCACCGTGATTGGATAACGTTTAGTTGGAAGAAGTGTCTTATATCCTTCCATCACACTGTCCTTTAAAAGAGCATTTTCTACGAATCTTCCATTTACGTAAGTATAGATATGTTTCCTATTTGATCTTGTAACTTCAGGTTTACTGAGAAAACCATCTATTGTAATATAGTCACTTTTATGGTTAATATGTACCATCTTTTTGGCGATATCGACACCATAAATCGATTTTATATTTTGTAATTTAGACTTAGCTTTTGGTACGAAAAAGATCTCATTCCCATTATGATTTAATGTAAACTGTACATCTGGTTTGGATAGTGCATTTCTTGTGACAATGTTGGTTATATGGGCTAATTCTGTGTTTGTCTTGTTCAGATACTTTCTTCTAGCGGGTGTATTATAAAATAGGTCTTTTACTTCTATACTCGTCCCTACTGGGCACCCAACGGTATCTACACTTTGAATTTCATCTCCATGGATTATGATCTTAACTCCTTCTAGATCCTTTTTTTGTTTGGTTTTAGCTTCGACTTTTGATATTGCAGCTATGCTAGGTAGAGCTTCACCTCTAAAACCTAAACTGCTTAGATCATCGAGATCATCGATATCATTTATCTTACTAGTAGCATGTTTTTTGAAGGCTAGTTCAACCTCTTCTTTTGACATACCCGACCCATTATCCCTTACTAGAATACGATCCTTTCCACCATTCTCAACTTCAATATAAATCTCATCTGCACCAGCATCTAAAGAATTCTCTATAAGTTCTTTAACTACAGAAGCTGGTCGTTCGATCACTTCCCCTGCTGCAATTTGATTTACAGTCTGAGATGATAATTTTTTGATTCTAGACATTTAATCCTCAACCTCTTTTCTAAGTTTCCAAAGCTCATTCATAGCTTCCATTGGAGTCATGTTCTCGATATCCAACTTTTTCAATTCCTCTATAACAGGATGACTATCTGATGAGGTTTCACCAGTACTAGGGTCGAAGACAACCTGTTTGAATTTAGGACTATCTTTTGTTTCCATCTTTATAGTGTGGTCTTCTTCTATTTGTTTCAACACTTCCATAGACCTTTCAACAACTGGATCCGGAACACCAGCTAAGGATGCTACATGGATTCCATAACTTTCGTCCGTATGACCTTCTCTAACTTTCCTTAGGAATGTAACTTCTCCTTCACTCTCTTTAACAGCAACGTGTAGATTTTTTACTCCTTTTAGAGACTTTTCGAGTTCGGTTATTTCATGATAGTGGGTGGCAAAAAGCGTTTTTGCCTTGATATTTTTATTAATATATTCTGTAACAGCCCACGCAATGCTCAAACCATCGAATGTACTTGTCCCACTCCCTATTTCATCCAGTAAAATCAAGCTATCCTGAGATGCATTATGTAATATATTGGCAAGTTCAACCATTTCGACCATGAATGTAGATTTTCCTTTCGTCAAAGCATCTAAAGATCCAACACGAGTAAATATTCTATCCACGATTCCTATATGAGCTTTTTCAGCTGGTACGAAACTTCCGATTTGAGCCAGTAACGTGATTAAAGCGTTCTGTCTCATATATGTAGATTTACCTGACATATTTGGTCCTGTTATTATGATATACCTGTTGTTCCCCATATCTAGAAGAGCATCGTTCGGAATAAAACTATCCACTGTTTTTTCAACCACGGGATGTCGTCCTTCTCTAATATCCAATCTACCGTTTTCTCCGATCTCTGGGCGATTATAATCATTTCTAACAGCAAGATGGGCGAAGGTTGTAATCACATCTATCTTTGATAGCACTTCAGCAGTTTTTTGAAATCTTTTAGAATGATCGCCAACTTCATCTCGAATCTCTTTGAATATTTCGTATTCCAGAGCTTCCATCTTTTCTTCCGAACTGATTATTTCCTCTTCTTTATCTTTTAATTCCTCAGTATAATATCTTTCACTGTTCTTCAAAGTTTGTTTTCTGGAATAATGATCAGGAACTTTATCATCCTGAGTTTTAGATACCTCTATGTAGTATCCATGAACTTTATTATACCCGACTTTTAAAGTTTCGATACCGGTTCTATCCTTTTCTTTTCTTTCTAACGTATTAATCCATTTCTTTCCTTCTTTTGTTTTTCTTTTAAGTTCATCTAGATCATCATCGAATCCTTCTTTTATGATACCCCCCTCTTTAACAGTAGTAGGTGGATCATCAATTATCGCATCATCGATGAGTTCCCAGATATCTGTCATTGTGTCTAAGGATTCTTTTAGGTTTAGTAAATAATCACTTTGAGCATCACTTAAAATTGTATCAAGGGGTTCCAATTTGCCTAGCACGTTTTTGATTGAAATAAGATCCCTAGCACTAGCGTTTCCGTAAACAACTCTGCTGATCAATCTCTCTATATCTGACATCCCATCCATCTGATCCCTGATATCATCTCTAAGAAATATCTCATCTTTTAGTTCTTGAACCGCTCCTAATCTTTCTTCTATCAAATCAATGTCTAGTAAAGGCTGCTGTAGCCACTTCCTCAACCTTCTGTAGCCCATGGAAGTAACAGTATCATCCATCACTTTCAATAGAGTTCCATCTTTACCACTCTCTCGCAAATTTTGAAAGATCTCTAAATTTTTTAAGGTGGTAGCATCTAAAGTCATGTAATCCTTATGGGAATAAAATTGTAATCTCTGGATATAGTCCATGGTCCTTTTTTGTGTATCTTCGAGATAATCTAGAACTGCCCCGGCAGATATTACAGCTAATTTTTTCCCTTGGATACCAAGAGGTTCTAAAGAATCGGTATTGAACTGATCCAATAGTTTTGACTCAGCAGGATGGTATCTGAATGCTTCATCTTTGTATTTATTTATCATCATAGGAACTTCCTGTTTTAAATTTTCTACAAGCTGTTCATCATTAATCAAGGTCGATGATAAAATGCATTCCGAGGGCTCATATCTTACTATTTCTGAAATAAGCTCCTTTTGCTGATCTAATTGAGTTACTAAAAAATCCCCTGTAGATATATCAACTGCTGCCAAGCCATATGGCCCATCACCTGCAATCCCGATGAGAAAATTATTACTGGAATCATCAAGTAATCCCTCGTCGATGACGGTCCCGGGTGTCACCACTCTTACTACTTCTCTATCAACCAATCCTTTAGCTTGTTTTGGATCTTCAACTTGCTCAGCAATAGCGACGGTATAACCATTTTTTATAAGTCTTTGAAGGTAAGAATCTACGGAGTGGTATGGAACTCCTGCCATGGGTATCGGATCGTTTTTTCCCTTATCCCTGGTAGTTAAGGCTATGTCAAGTTCTTTAGCTGCCAATTTTGCGTCTTCATCGAACATCTCGTAAAAATCCCCCATCCGAAAGAAAAGCATCGAGTCAGGGTATTGATTTTTTAGTTTGTAGTACTGCTTCATCATCGGTGTTCTATCTGCCATTTAAGTGCCTCCGTTGCATTTTTCATTGATATGATATCTCCTTGAGATATGAAAAATGAAATGTATCTTATAAACCTTTTTTCAAGAGATGACAGAAAAAAGTTTTGTCATCGAAAGATTAGAGTAGAGTTTTTAGATTCAGTTCTTTGACGAGTTCTTTGTACCTGTTTCGAATAGTAACTTCTGTCACAAACGCGACCTTTGCGATATCATGTTGTGTTATTTTTTTCTTTCTGTTTTTTGCAGAGATATATATAGCTGCTGCTGCTAGACCTGAGGGGCATTTACCGGATAACATTTCGATTCTCTCAGCCTCATCGATTATCTTCTTCGCTTCTTTTTGAATGTTATTGTCTAAACCTAATTCATTACAAAATCTTTCAATATAATCCTGAGCTTTGACCGGTTCCATTTTTAATTGAAGTTCTTTACAGATGAATCTATATGTTCTTCCAATTTCTCTTTTATCAAGCATAGTTACTTCTGATATCTCATCTAAAGTTCTAGGGATACCTGCCTTTCTACAAGTTGTATATACACAAGACGAGGCTATACAATTTATGCTTCGCCCTCGTATCAGATTTTTTTTGACTGCCTCTCTGTAGAGTACACAAGCCTCTTCTCTTACTGTATTGGGTAAACTAATGATGGAACCTATCCTTTCGATTTCTCTAAATGCTTTTCTTAGGTTTTTTTCCATCGCGTTTGAAGCCATCATCCTTTTTTGCCATTTTCTCAATCTGTACAATTGAGATCGGTTTTTATTCGATATAGGCTTACCATATGAGTCTTTATTTCTATGGTCGATTTCGGTACTCAATCCTTTATCGAAAACTCTTACTTTATCAGGTGGACCAGTTCGAACTTTTTGATCCTCTACGTCAGAATCATTTGAAAGCCACTCATCCCCTTGATAGATGTATAATTCGTCCAATATCAGACCACAACTATTACACAATAAATCTCCATGTTGATAATCTAAAATAATATTTTGACTGCCACATTCAGGGCATACATTAACTATATTGACAGAATCTACTTTCTTGCCCACCTTAAATTCATATTCATACACTCCTATCTCACCCCCGTTCTATTATATACCCTTTAAACTTGAACGGCAATATTAAGAATCTCCTTTGATATTAATAAAAGTATCGTTTACTATTTATGTTAAAAATGCATAAATTTTATATACGGTATTGTTTAAGGAGTTAAACTTTTATATTTTTTTTAAAATAACATTGGTTTAAAAGTAAATTTTTTTGAAAAAAATGGTTTTCAAGAATACTGATGCCTCCTCTTACCCACTAAAATCTGACGATTTATAGTGGGCTCGTCAGAATCATAGATTCTAACTGCCAATTTTTTTTAAAAATGGGCTCTGCCGGAGAGTTTATTTCCATCGGAAATCAACGAGAGAGAGGAATTCATTCCTCTTGGTTTTCGAATCCGGATAAGCACATGAGTAGATACGAAATGGGCTCAGCCGGATTCGAACCGGCGACCTCCGCCATGTCAAGGCGACGTCATAACCAACTAGACTATGAGCCCTTTATGGATGGAAGAACAGGTCATCAATTGACTGTTCCACCACTTAACCCCACATTAATTAAATTGATTATATATCATTTTCCCTCTAACATATGAATCAACGGAAAGATTGTTATATAGAAAGGATAAATCGAATATCAGATGCAGCATTTAAAGAAGATCTTAGAGGACATATACTATGGTGAGATTAGTACACACAATGAATTACAGAAAGCCAAGATGAAGTATTGTAAAGAATTTGGCATCTCCGAACTTCCTAGGAATTCTGAATTGTTAAAATATGTTGAAGAAGTTGAAGGTGTAAAAAGGCAGGATGTGATTTCTGTACTCCAAAGGAAACCAGCTAGAAAAAAATCCGGGGTAACAGTGATCGCGTGTATGACATCCCCAGCAGAATGTCCTCACGGAAAATGTATCATGTGTCCCGGGGGTCCGAATAAAGAATCACCCTCCCCTCAATCCTATACAGGTAATGAACCTGCTGCTCTTAGAGCCGAGAGGAACGATTTTGATCCAAAAAAGCAGGTAGAAGATAGATTACGACAGTACGAAGCCATAGGCCATAAAATCGATAAGGTTGATCTTATCGTTATGGGAGGAACATTCCCAGCTAGGGAATGGGAGTATCAAAAGAGTTTTGTTAAAGGATGTTTGGATGGATTGAATGGCTCAGTATCTAAATCTTTAGACGAAGCCAAAAAAATCAATGAAACTGCTGATATCCGTTGCATCGGTTTAACAATAGAAACTAGACCTGACTATTGTAAAGAACAACAAATCGATCAGATGTTGGAATTGGGTGCAACTAGAGTTGAACTAGGTGTACAAAGTTTGAGAGATGAATTGTTAGATAACATAAACCGTGGTCATACAGTCAAAGATACTATCGAATCGACTAAATTAGCCAAGGAAAGAGGATTCAAAGTATGTTACCATATGATGCCTGGACTTCCCGGAAGTAATATTCAAGATGATCTAAGAGAGTTTAAAATATTATTTGATGATGAACGTTTTAAGCCAGACATGTTAAAGATTTATCCAACTTTAGTTGTCGAGGGAACTGAATTATATGAAATGTGGAAAGAAGGGAAATTTGTTCCGTTAAATACTGAAAAAGCCTCTAAATTAGTTGCAAAGATGAAATCAATAGTTCCCCCTTATGTAAGAATTCAAAGAGTTCAGAGAGACATCCCTTCACCTTTGGTGGATGCTGGAGTGAAAAAAAGTAATCTTCGCCAGTATGCCAGGAAGGAATTAAAAAATATGGGTCTTGAGTGTGATTGTATTAGGTGCAGAGAGGCTGGTCATTCAAATAAAGAAATTAATATTTCAGATATCGATATGAAGATAATCGATTATAGAGCCTCTGATGGTCGAGAATACTTTTTAGAAATAGGTGTTGATTCTATAATCATCGGTTATTCAAGGCTAAGAATTTGTGACTCTAACCCCCCTATTATACGGGAGTTAAAAGTCATAGGCTCGATGACCCCTGTGCAAAAACAAGGAGATAAGTACCAACACAAAGGTATCGGGAAAAAACTAGTCCAGGAATGTGAAAAAATTGCGTCATCAGAAGCAGAACGCTTAAGGGTGATAAGTGGAGTCGGTGCAAGAGAATATTATAAGAATTTAGGGTATGAGCTGGATGGATATTATATGGTAAAAAAGTTCTAGATTGATTTGAATACTTCATGTTCTGGTTCGTAAATATCATCTATTTTTCTGATATTTTTGATAATAGTATCTACATCTCCCAGGTTACTTTTTTCAGCGACTTTCTCAAGGTCTTCTTTATTGAATTTTCCTAGTTCATCGGTTAATATTCTAGCCAAGATCAAAAGTTTTTCTCTTTGATTGTCCCCTTTAGACGATTCCTTAACTGCTTTATAGTATGGGTCTGAAAACTCTTTTTTTTCTTTTATCGGTTCTTCTTTACCTTTTAATTTTTCATTCAATCGCCCAACAGCCCATGCCGCCTCTTTTTGGGAATTTGTTTGGTAATAAATATTCATCCTTTTGATCTTCATTTTATTACCGCAATAGTTACATTTCGTGGTTTTGTTCGTAAGATCAACAGAACGAGCATTTTGACAATCAGGACAAACAATTATCCCATATCTTTCTCTACTCATGGTAGATACACCAGAATCGCTACAGCGCAACCAAACTTTGAATCTTCTATTTTCGTTTTAATGCTTTCAACTTGTACTTTCTCCAACGTGATATCTCTTATTCCCCCCATCTCTTTTACTTTCTTTTCTATTTGGTTATCAAACTCTTCCATATCGATGTCTTCCATGCACAATGAATGTTCAACAACGTATCCACCCCCGTCTTTATCAAATCCGTAACCGATCCCTGCGGCTACTTCATTTTTTACTCCAACAGCTTCAGCTAAAACGCATGGAAGAAATGATCCAAATTCTTTATCAACTCGACTTACTTTTTTGATCCCTTTTGGTAAAATAGAAGAAACTCGAATAAGGTTGAGATCGCCGACTCCAGCATCTAAGTATGCATTATCTATAGCATTTAGTGTAGACACATCATCTTTACCTATACCTTTTTTTACAGCGAAATGTTCGAATTCTTGAAACATCTATTTTTCCTAAATAGCGGTCTGATTTAAATCTTTCAGGTATAAGAACAATAAAAGTAGTTATAAAAATTTATATAATTCAGTTGAATTACAAGAAACATGCCAGTAATAATACCCATATTAATAATGCTTGGGATCTTTGTTTTAATCTTTATCGTATGGTTTATCTGGCATCTTATCAAATGCGTTATCGTGTTGATACTGATCGCTGTTGTGGTGGCAGCACTATGGTTTTTTGGTGAACTTTCACAGTTTATACCACTGATGTTTTGATTTCCATATGCCATAAATTTTTTGTTTAATAAATTTAAAATAGACTGTCCGTAATGTTTTAACATGAAAATCTTAGAACAGTTCCAAGATATTCAAAACAAGTTATATTGTTTTTCTGAATTGATTCCTATTAAATCTTTCCTGATCTTCGGCGAACTATCTTTAATTTTCATATTATTGTTTTCGTTATTATTTCACGAATACTTAAACAATCTTGTAGTTTGGCTCGTAGTCATCTTCCTTGGTTTTTTAATAATACTCTCTTTCCTCTTACTATTTTCAAAACATAACTTCACACTCATCGCATTCTTAGCGGGAATGTTTTTAATAGCTGGTTTATCAATAATTTCATTCTTTATAGAATTAACATTGGTTAATCTACATATCCATATGCTTGAAATTTTGTTTATAGTAAATGCCATCTTCATTTTTTTTATAGGTTTTAAGTTGTTAACATACCAAAAGTCTAAAATTGAAAAGAAAGGTTTTTTATTAATGTCATGGATATATTCTATTTTATTCATAGCTTATATTCCGGTTTCAGAAATAGATATGTCATTAAAAAGCGTAGGATATGGTTTAGTCACTTCTCTATTATTTGGAGGATTTTTATCTGCAGCCTCCTCTTTACTTTATTTAAAAAATCTAAAAGCTGATGAGATGAGGAAAGAAAAGATATTACAAAAAAATAGGAGGAGAAATAGTTTTTTAGAAGATCATACTGATGACTATGAAAAGATAAATAAGCTACAAAGGGATTGAGTTCCATTATAAATTGGAGATGAGAGTTTGAATAGAAGTATAATCCAGGTTTATACTGGTGATGGTAAAGGAAAAACTACTGCCGCAATTGGATTGGCTGCTAGAGCTGCTGGTAATGATATGAATGTTCTAATAATTCAATTCATGAAAGCTGATCCAACTGGCGAAAGGATATCTTTAAAAAATATTGACGATGTCAAGATCGAAAATTACGGTTTTTCAGACTTCTTAAAAAAGGGAAAAATAAAAGAAAAAGATATATTAGAAGTTAAAGAAGGATTCAAACGGGCAATACGTGCAATGGAACAGGAAAACTGGGATATCCTAATTCTTGATGAAATTAATGTCGTTTTAGATCTGGAATTACTTGAATTAGATAATTTTATAGATTTCTTAAGAAGATATGGTGAAAAGAAAGTTGAAATAATTTTAACCGGTCGTAATGCCCCTCAAGAGATCATAGAATTAGCTTCGCTCGTGACCGAAATGAAATGTATCAAACATCCTTACGAAGAGGGTTTACAAGCGAGAAAAGGTATCGAATATTAAATTAACTTTTATAGGATTCATAAACACCTTCTTTATGCTCGTCTCGAAGATGGTGATAATGGACTGCATTGGTCTTAGTTTTCTCCCTCAGTTTATCATCCCCTTCTTTTATGATCTTAGCTGGAACACCTACTGCGATGCTATAATCCGGGATCTCCATATCTTCTCTTACTAATGCATTTGCACCTATAATACAACCGTTTCCCACATCAGCACCAGATAAAACGGTAGAATTCATACCGATGATCGTCTCATCCCCGATTTCACATCCGTGAACTACTGCTCCATGTCCTACTGTTACATTTTTACCAATAGTCGTATGATGTTCCTCATCTACATGAACTACAGCACAATCCTGGATATTCGTCCCGTCATGGATCTCGATAAAATTCTGATCACCTCTTAAAACTGCATTAGGCCATATACTGCATCCCTTGCCTAACTCGACATCCCCAATAATAGTACTACTTTTAGATATAAAGCAGGACTCTGGTATAGACAGTGACAATCAAATCCCTCTCTAATTTATTCTTTTGAGATCGATACTCTTTTTGGGAAGTATCTTAATAGTATTATATCTCCTACAGCGCTTACCCAACGGTAAGGTACTTTTACACTTTTCGAATCTTCAACCAACAAGGGATTAGTATCACCCACAAACAGACCATCGATGTCTGCTTCATCCATATCGATAACGACATTATTTACTGTGCCAAGGAACATACCATTCTTGGTATAGACTTGGATCCCAATCATTTCTGATACTTCTTCGAGCATATTTATCACATGAGGTATAGTTTAATCTGTTTTAAATTTTTTTATGGTTTTTAGTGAACTTTGACCTTTTTTTTGTATATTTCTTATCTCGATTTAACAAATCTATTTAAAATGGAAAATCTTCGTTATAATGGCTCTGTTTGTTTTTCTAAGCTATCTCACCGATAATTTTATAGAGTTTGTTTTTAATGACTGGTCGAAGGTATTTGTCAGACAGGTGTAAGATGAAGAATGATGGGATCTCGAAAGAGGATGCACTCAATCGACATTATGCCCTTTTAGATATACTCTTAATTCTGTTCTGGCTTCTTTTAACTGGGGAAATATTCAACATATTCAGAGGTAGTGAAATATCCCTTTATACCTTAGCATCAGGTTTAGTCGGGGCCAGTTTAGTCACTTTCACAGTTCATAGATTTGTCATACATGGTGAGGAAAGAAAAAAGAGCCGTTTATCCGAATATTTGAACGCTTTAAAAAACATCCTTGCCCTTTTCTTAGACGTGTGTATAAAGTTGATAATTGCTAATGGAATCTTGATTTACCAATCTATAACTATGAAAATTGAACCTAAGGTTGTAAGGACTAAAGTAAGTCTTACATCCGAGAGTGAAGTTACTTTGATATCTCTTTTGATAACCCTTACTCCCGGAACTCTAGTAATAGACGTTGATAAGGAAGATGAAAACTATTACCTTTACGTCCACTACTCTTATTTAAAGGCAGAAAATCTAAGCGAGAGTATTAAAGAATCCATATTGAACTGGGATAGCATGATCAAGGGGGTTTTCACTTGAGCTTGTACTCTGCAATATCAGTTATATTGATATTCATCGCTATCCTTGCATCATACCGGTTATTCCTTGGTCCGACTATATATGACCGGTTAGTTTCTTTGAACGTAGTTGGTGTGATCATCACTATAATTCTAATATTGATCAGTCTAGAGACGGATTTGGGATTATATCTAGATATAGCACTATCTTTCATAATGCTTGATTTCGTGGGTACTATTGCTTTGGTAAAATATTTAGAGGGTGGTGAATTTATATGATCATCGAGATTGTATCATTATTTTTTATCTCACTTGGTTGTATCATGATGTTTACAGCAGCTTTGGGAATTCTTAGATTTTCGGATATCTATATGAGATTGCATGCCAGTGGAAAAGCCGGAACAGGTGGTACTATAGCTTTACTTGCTGGTGTTCTTATACGAAGCGGATTAACCGAAATATCTGGTAAGATAATCCTTATCATGGTTTTCATTTTGTTTACTGGTCCTATAACAGCACATGCAATCGCGAGGGCAGCGCATGTTCATTCTGGTGCTACTGACGAGATACCTTTCCACGAAGTTAAAGCGGAAGAAAAGAAGGAGGATGAAGAGGATGATAATTGAATTATTTCTTGTGCTCTTTCTAGTTTCGAATATACTCGTAATTATGGAAGACGATCTTATCAGAGCACTCGTTTTTTTAGCATTAGCATCAGTATTCCTTATTTTATTACTTTATCTGTACAGAGCAACTGATGTAGCTCTAGCGTTCTCCATAGTCAGTACGGGGGCTACTACAGTTCTATTTCTAGCGATCATCAAAAAATTAGAGAGGTTCGGATATGAAAGAAAATGTCTTTAAAAGAGTATTTACCGCACTCTTAGTAGTGTTCATATGCATTATGTTCCTGACTGGTATGAATCTAGGTCATGAAGATAAATCCGACTCTCCTCTTACAGAATTTTACCTTGAAAATTATGAAGAGACTGGAGCGATAAATCTCGTAGAAGCTATACTTTTTGATTTTAGAGGTTACGATACTTTCGGTGAATTGTTAGTCCTTTACATCGCTATCGCAGGTATAATCATCCTTGGTAAAGAGATAATAAAACCAAAAGATGAAATGGAAGGAGGTGAGGACTCATAAAATCCATTATAGTTAGAACATTCGGGAGAGCCTTGACACCTTTCATATTGATGTACGGTATATACCTGATACTTTTTGGTCCGGTTTCTCCGGGCGGTGGTTTCCAGGGAGGTGTTGTCCTCGCTTCAGGTGTTATACTAGTTCTTGTAACTCATGGAAGAACAAAAGTCAAAA
>CAYNQI010000011.1:0-28713 GCA_964399335.1 uncultured Thermoplasmata archaeon
AGAAAAAGTTTTTAGCAAAAAAATTATTTTAACTATTTCAACAGGATTCTCAGCCCTAGCTATAATATTGGTATCTCAAACTGAATCTCTTATGATATTGATATTGATATCGATATTCTGGGGTATTATAGGGGGACTCTATCACCCTGTGGTTTTCGAGATGATAGCAGATGGAACGGCAAAAGAGGACAGAGGAAAAGGTATGGGTATAAGGGGTACTATGGGTACGATAGGTTCTTTCTCGGGCATAATCATCTTCTCAAATCTTGCAGAGATATTTTCAGTTGGAACCGCATTATTGATAGCAGGTATATCGATGATCATCGGTGTGATATCCATAGAGTTTTACTTGAGGCCAGGAAAGAAATGATCCATGTTCAGTACTTTTTGATGGTTCTGGGTTTCAGTATGATAAAACATTCCTAATGAATAGTCTGTTCATCTTGGGGATATTGTTCATGTTTGTCGGGTTCCCCAGTCAAATTCCATATCGAAGACCTGATATACTGTTCTATCGTAGTTGTAGTAGTATCCTATCTAGTTCTATGAACCTATCGTAGATACCCAATAAAATAGCGGTGAATATCCATTTCACTTATATATATCCGGTATGACCACATTATCGCCCAACATGATATCATTATCTTCAAAGAATCCCCGGTTCACTTCAAGAGCGAATCTATATGGCTCTTCAGGTATGTGTACCTCAGTAGTTTCCGGTACCATATGTTGAATATCCATTATCGTTCCGCTCTCAGAGATAAAAGCTATAGAAAGCGATACGTACGTATCCTTCATCCAAAATCCTCCTTCAACTTCCTCTTCAAATACGAAAAGCATACCGCAGTTATCACACAGCGTTTCTCGACCCATCAATCCCTTTTCCTTTTGTTCATTATCTTCAGCTATTAGAACACTCATTTCGATTTCTTCTTTACTTGAATTAATAATAAAGATAGTTTCTTCTTCAAAATGGATGGTATCTTGAGTACCTCTGATAGCGAACCATATCACAAGCATCAATACTATAATCAATGCTAAGTAAAGAGCTAAATTTTTCTTCTGAAGTTTTATTTTCAATTTTACAGCCTCGTACTTACGATATTATGATTTGAATCTGATATATACGTTATGCAGGACTTAAAAACATTCTCATCAGATCTTCATCTCCATTTTTTTCTAAAGGAGATCCAAGCTGGTTTTTTTTCGAAACCCAGTTTTTCGTTAAGATGAACTATACCCTTATTCTTCGTTTCGTTACTTGTCTTGATCTTAGAGATCCCATTTTCCTTTGCTTTCTTGATAACCTTAACTTTCATGGCTGTTGCTATACCTCTACCTCTGTACTCCCTTTTTACACCTGTAAGATAAGTGGAAAGAGAATTGTCTTCTTTCTCGAGCACATTGCTGCTCATCCCGATGAATTCACCTTCTTTGACGGCTATTATGCATCCTTCGAAGAAACGTCCAGGATGGTTGAATACTTTTTCGATGTATCTTTCGTAATCCATATGTGTATAATCGTCGTGCATAGGAACATCTTCCATCAGAACTTCGTGGAGTTCGTATAATCTTCTTTTCTTTTCTTCGGTATGTTCGATGTCTTTCAGGGATTTTAAAAAGATATCTTCTTCAGCTAACTTATCCTCCAATCCTCCATAGTCACTAAAATCGAATTCGTCAACATCCAGTACAGATACCCATTCCCTCATGAAAGGTTCGAAACCTCTGTCTTTTAGGAAACGGATAGATCTTTTTTTGTCTTCTTTAGCATAACACACGAGTTTTGATGGATCAAACTTATCTAACTCTCCCATCAGATGGTTGTAAAGCTTAGAACCGTACCCTTCTCCTTGATAGTCAGGATGTATTTCTATATCGATCCTGAATTTTCCAGGTTGATAGTTACCTTCCCATTGTGTGTATAAACTATGTCCGATAAACTCCTCATCTAGCTCTGCAATATATCTTTGATGTTTACACTTTTCTGCTCTATTGTTATCAATATGTTTGAAAAATTCAACACTGTTTTTTCTATCGGGATATAATAGGTTGTGTAAATTTACGATATCCTCATAATACGATTCATCGAATTTTGAAATCCGGAGATTTTTCTTATCCATGGGTTCTAGATATAAAAAAATTCAAAATATTAAAGATTAACTATAGTTAACAATGGAATAACATAGAAATCAATACGTATAAATAAAGCTCCATAATATTAATGAATTAGGTGGAAGATAATGGACGGTATCAAACTGAGTGATCAGAACTTGTTCACAAACGATGATGTTGAAACAGCTAAAAACAAGATCCGCTCAATCGTGTATTCCGAATCCAGCACGAATTTAACTAGTTACCAGAATATATTAGAAGGAAAGAGTACACTGAATTCCTACGAGTTTGAATTTTATCCTCAACAGAACGGAACCACAATTCAGGCTAAGTATGGTGTGACTACTTTAGGTTTGATACTCGGCATAATATTACTTATTCCTGGAGTGATCTTTGGTGCTATAATTTTCATCTTATGGTATCTTAAGATGGATGAGGTAAAAAGTGCTTTAGGTAGAGCTTTTCCACAGTACGTTCCACCACAATATGCATATCCACAGAGTCAAACACCACCACCACAGGAACCAGCGAATGAAGAAAGTACTCATTCCACTCAAGGCGATCCAAAGACCCCACCACCTCCCGAATGATCTGACTATAATTATTTATGAGATTTCAACTCTTCAAAGACAGACTCAACGTTCTTACCAGTTTCGTCGATTATAGCTTGCCAACCTTCGTTATCCGGAGCTATGCCTAATAATCGGGCAGCTTTCATGATGGATATATGGTAGACTGTTTGTACCCCTGGTTCCTGTTCCCATATGACCATATTGCATGGAAAAAGGCCTCCGATCTTCATGGTTATATCCAGGGCTTTATCAGCAACTTTGGCATTGCAGGCACCCAATACGTAATACGGATCTTTATCGGCTCCTACTTTTTTGTTCAACACCTCAGAAGGTGAGAACTCAACAAGTATCCCGAAACCGTTATTTTCACAGACCTTTCGTACGTATTCAACAGCCTCTTCGTGTCCCATCTCTAACCTTGCTGTTTGTTCTCCGATATCGTCGGAATCCAATATATTAGGATCTATCTTCAGTATCATTCTGATCACCATTCTACGTCAACGTTTACTCCATCTGTCAAAGTGTTATCTACGGGACATCTATGCTGTACAGTTTCCATAAACTCTGTGATTTTTTCTTCAGGAATGCCTTCAATTTTTTTTACTTCCACTTTAATACTTTGTAGTCCAGATGGAACATCTGCTTTTCCCATTACTCCACGTGGATCTAGTTCTCCATGGATCTCTAGGCTGAAATCTTTTAGTTCGAACCCCATCTGCTGAGCTACGATAGTCCCAGTAAAATCTAGACAGCCCACAATAGAAGCAAGTAGAATTTCAATCGGGTTTGGACCTTTGTTCGCACCTCCAATTTTTTCTGGCTCATCGATAGTTATAGTAAAATCTCTGATCTTTACTTTGGATTCGAACCCACTCTTTTTATCCAGAACGGCTTTATATTTATTCATTTTTTCTCCACCCATGTTATCATATACGTTATAACAACATTATATAATAAATCTGTGGAGAACTTTTTGATTTATGAAATGAAATAAGAAATCATATAAATCTGTACATCCATACTGTTCAGAGTTAGAGAAGCTCACGGTTCGACAGTGGGGGAAGGGGTCACATTAGAAAAAAACTAGAAATCAAAGCCCACTTTTTAGAACACTGGTTTGAGAAGAAAGGGTTCGAGCCACTTCAAATGTGATAGAAACTAATAGATATCGAACAATCCGTCGAATTTACCGAAAACTCTATTCCTCTAGGATGAAAACCAAGTCGTAATCAGACATATACCAGTCTGCAACCAAAAATTACCTATATAGTAATTCATTACAGATAGAATAGTTAGAGATATAGGTGTTTAAAATGACAGAAGAAGAAAGTCATATCGAATCAAGAATGGAAGGTAAGGACATATACTCTCCTCCTGAGGAGTTCAAAAAACAGGCGAACGTAAATGATCCAGAAATATACAAGTACGCTGAAGAAAACTACGAGGAATTTTGGGCGGACCTTGCTGAAAGACTCGATTGGTATGAAAAGTGGGACGAAGTTTTGAAGTGGGATCCACCTCATGCTGAATGGTTTGTTAATGGGAAATTAAATGCAGCATATAACTGTGTGGATAGACATGTTGAGAATGGAAAAGGCGATAAGACAGCTCTTATCTGGGAAGGAGAACCGACAGACGAAACTAGGAAATATACTTTCTCTGAATTAAAAGATGAGGTTTCAAAATTCGCAAATGGTCTTAAGGAATTGGGAGTTGAAAAAGGAGATATCGTAACATTTTATCTTCCGATGATTCCTGAGCTTGCTATCGGTCTTCTCGCTTGTGCCAGGATCGGTGCACCTCACAGTGTCGTTTTCGGAGGTTTTTCTCCTTCAGCACTGAGAGAAAGGATGAATGATGCCGAATCAAAATTCTTAGTTACAGCTGATGGATATTACAGAAGAGGTAAAGTAATCAATATGTGGGAGAATGCTGAAGAAGCGTTAGAAGGTGCATCACACGTCGAAAAAGTGATATCGGTGGAAAGGATCGGAAGAGATGACGTTGAATACAAAGAAGGAAGAGATGTTGTATATGATGAATTAGTTAAAGATCAATCCGTGGAATGTGAACCCAAAAAGATGGACGCAGAGGACATGCTTTTCTTGATGTACACAAGCGGTACAACAGGTAAACCAAAGGGTGTTGTACATACTACTGGAGGATATTTAACAGGTACATCTGCAACCCATAACTATGTCTTCGACATCAAAGATGACGACATATACTGGTGTACAGCCGATATAGGTTGGATCACAGGCCACAGCTACATCGTTTATGGCCCATTAGCTAACGGAACAACCACATTGATGTACGAGGGAGCACCGGATACACCCACAAAGGACAGGTTCTGGCAGATAATCGAAAAATATGAGGTGACTAAACTTTACACAGCTCCAACCGCTATAAGATTGTTCATGAAATGGGGTAGAGAGTATCCTGACAAACACGACCTATCGAGTTTGAAGGTTTTAGGTTCTGTAGGAGAACCGATCAATCCTAAAGCTTGGAAATGGTATCACGAAGTCATAGGTGGAGGAGATTGCCCCATCGTTGATACTTGGTGGCAGACCGAAACCGGTATGATGCTGATCACACCTTTACCAGGGATCACCGATTTGAAACCGGGTAGTGCAACACATCCATTCCCAGGTTTAAAAGCAGATATCTACGATGCCGCTGGAAACAGCCTTGAAGCTAACCAAGGTGGATATTTGGTTATCAAAAGACCTTGGCCATCAATGTTAAGAACACTTTACAAGGAACCAGAAAGATATGTAGAAACATACTGGTCAGAGTATGAAAAAGGTATATACTTCGCTGGAGACGGTGCTCGAATAGACGAAGATGGATATTTCTGGGTCGTAGGTAGGATAGATGATGTTTTGAACGTTGCAGGACACAGACTCAGCACAATGGAGATGGAAAGTGCACTGGTTGATCACGAAGCAGTTGCTGAAGCTGCGGTAGTTGGAAAACCCGATGAAGTAAAAGGACAAGTTCCTATCGCTTACGTGATCTTAGAATCCGGTCGTGAAGAATCTGATGAATTGGCAAGTGAATTGAGGGCACACGTCGGAAAGATCATAGGTCCGATAGGTAAACCAGCAGCAGTTAGATTCACAAGAGATCTACCAAAAACAAGATCTGGAAAGATAATGAGAAGGATCTTAAAGAAACTTGAAAAAGGAGAATCCGCTGGAGATACATCCACTCTAAGAAACCCAGATATCGTAGAAGAGATCCGAGAGATGGTCAACGAGTAAACCCTTTCCAACAAAACCCTTTATTTATTTTTTAATTTTACATTTCAAGGTATAAACCATCCCTATCATATGACTGTTGATTCTTTTAACATCGAAATCAGCATTCAATATCTTTTCTATATCCCTATCCATATGGGTCCTACCGAAAAGCTTTGCAGACAACATCATGGGTATGAAAAAGAGAAAAGCAGCTTTACTAGGAGGTTTACCGGTATCGATAACTATCATTTTTCCATCTTTTTTTAATATCCTAGCACATTCTTTTGCAGCTTTTTTTGGGTTGGGTAAAGTTGTAAAGGTAAAAGTAGCTATGATCCTATCGAAGCAGTTATCTGGGAATTGAGAATTTTCTATATCATCGTATCTTACACTTGCAGTTTCGTCGATCTCATCTTTTTCGATACGTCTTTTTGTTCTTCGAAGCATGCCTTTACTGATGTCGGTTCCTACGACTTTTCCTTTATCTAGATAAGATGATATCTCAGGTAATATTTGACCAGTACCTGTACCGATATCAAGAACTTTCTCATCACCAGACAGTTCTAAAGACTCAATGGCTTGAGTTTTCCATTTTTTTTGTGGTCTACCGATTAGAGGAAAATTGTCTATTTTATCGTAGAATGAATTCCACTTGTCGTATCTTGACGCCACTTTTTCCTTATCTGCCATCTAAGTATTGAAGATGATATCAATTATAAAAAGTCTACACAACGTTAACAAAAACGATTACCAAACAAAAGCCATACCTAAAGTAAGTTCTTGATACACTATAAGATACGAAATCACGTACCCTAATATAGCCCCGGTATTTAGAAGTGGTAATCCAGCTTGAGGATTTCCTTTCAAAACAAATCTCATAAGGACTAAAACTCCGACTACAGATCCAATTATACATCCAAAGGCGACTAAAACCGGTGCATAAAATCCAGCTACGATAATACCAGGAAGATGATAACTGGCCGAAACAGCAAGGATCCCGGGAATTATCAAGTCACCTAAACCGATGAAAACAGCGTCTCTCTTTTCACTTTTATCTACTTCCTGCATTATACCTTCTTTTTTGTAAAATGAATAGCTCAGTTTTTTGGGTATGACTAGTACCACAGGCAACTTCATCTTCATCACACCAGAAGCTAGTGATATCATATGTTTTGTCTTGTAAACTGAAATGAAATCATAGACCGCCAAGACAATCAATAAGACAAAAACAGGCAATATCCCGAAACTCATCCCAAAAATAGCTGCAATGCCTGCACCCATAACAATACCTATACCGTCAACAACATACCATTCAGGGAATTTATACAATGTGTATGTCAGGGATATCGCTAAAAATATTGATATCGATAGAGGTATATCTAATGAGAACCCACCAATCCTAAATATGTATGGTATAAAATAGAAAAGAACAGGATAAAATACATAGAATATAGTGAGTCCTACTACCCCTAATATAGCGTACTGGATGAAATCCCCTTTTGTATATTTCATCACAGCTAGCATTATACCTGTAAATATGATTATGAATGCTACATAAATTAGGGGGTTAATAGGATCGTCAACATCCTCCCCAAAAGCCTGATATTCTTGAGGAAAGATGTTTACTACAGCTACCGCTCCTATCTGTACTATCACCATCAAGCAGGCAATTGCGACAACAGGAACGTACTTTCTATCCAAAACTCACACCTTTACAATCTACTAGCAAAGGCCATTGTGCCCTTTACACTGTTCACACGGATCTTTACTTCTTCACCCTTCGTGGTGCCTGGTACATATATGATATATTTTCCAACCTTAGCTACTCCGTCGCCTTTACTACCGATATCCTGTATTCGAACCTCGTATATTCCACCTTCTTCTATACGTTCAGATTCAGCAGTTTTGTGACCTCTTTTCTTTTTACCTCTTACAGGCCTATGTGCACCACATGCATCACATTCTAGAATGGTTATACGTCCGTCTTTAACTAGCCGAGTATCAGGGCGACCACATTCTGAACATAATACATATTTTTCAACATAACTTTCGATCTTATCTCTGATCTTTCTTGGATTGATTTTGCCTTTAAAAACTACTCTCCCATTTTCTCTATCTCCAGCAGTGGCTAATTCTCTTAGTAAATATTTGAGGAGTTTTTCAGGTTCTCTATTAAGTTGATTTGATATATCTGTAAAGTTTCTTAATATAGTTGTATTTCCTTCGACCATGGCATCTATTTCAGGTATTTCGAATCTTGAATGATTTGATATCTCATCGGGAAGGTCTTTTCTAGCTCTGCTTAATAAGTCATCGTAATCATTACCTTCCCCTTCTGGTTCATCTTCAGTCATAGTATCCAAATGTCGTTAGGAACGTTTACTTTAAAAATGTATTGGTTAGAAGAAATCACCCGATATATTATCCAATGGTTTTGTGATAGATTTTTATACGATTGAATTATTGTTAATGATATGTACGAGAGAGTTGTTATTCCCACAGATGGGTCGGAAATCGCTAAAAAAGGTGTGATGGAGGGACTCCAGATGGCTAAATGTTTAGGGGTAAAAGCGGTAGCAGTTTATGTGCTTGATACCACTGAATATCAAGGTTTACATCATTCGAGCATAAAGAGTTCAGCAAAACGTGGTTTAAAGGAAACAGGTGAAAACGCACTCCAAGATGTTAAAGATTTAGCGAGAAATATTGGAGTTGAACTTGAAACAAGGATAGAGGAAGGAAAGCCTTACAAAGAGATCAATAAGATCGCTTCCGAAAGAGATATAGTCTTTATCAGTAGTCACGGCCTTTCTGGTTTTACTAAATTCTTTTTAGGCAGTACAACTGAACGGGTTCTCAAAAATTCAAATGCAACCGTTGCTGTAGTAATGGGTGGGTATGTAGAAACAGAGTAAAAAATTATTTTTTAAGCTTGTTTTACATCACGTCTACAAGGTGATGGTAGCTTCATCGATGCCTTTCTTAGTGCTTCTTTAGCAGATACTTCATCGTCTTCATCTACCCAAACTTTGATTACAGGTTGCCCAGATTTTACTCTCGCTGCATTACCTACTGTTTTACCGAATGATCTTCTCATACCTTCTGACAATCTATCTGCTCCGGCCCCAGTTGCCTGTTTGTTTTCCCTTAATACATGATGAGGATAAATCAATATCTTGGCTCTGAAATTTCCCTCACCTACGTTTTTTGTTAAGTAACGGGTCAACACAACACGTGCGGCTTCGAGAGCATCATCTTTGATCTGGCATTTTTCCTCTACTCTCATAGTAACCTCTAGATCAAAATCATCCTTTCTGTTGCCCATGGTAAATTGACCTACACGGACATGTGGAGTTCCACCTATGTACTCCTTTCTCGTATAACTTTGACCTTTTATTTCTCTATACATACTTCCTGGTTTGCGGGGCATAATACATCGCCTTCATAACATGATGGTATATATAAGTCTTTACCTGTAGAGAGAAGGACCTGTTTTCGTACTGGACATTTCATCTTCTTTAGGAACTGCGCCTCCCAGGGATTGGAAGTGTATCGTTGTTCTCATACCCATGTTGATGACGTTTTGAATGGTATCAAACAACTTAGTCTTGTTCAGGTCTTCCATATAAATGTGCTTTTTTATAACAACAGAATCTGGTAGTTTATTTTCGTCACGATGTATGTTGTAAATTACAGCATCTACCGACAAGAGCATTACAAGAGATTTTTCAAAGCTATTTCTTTGCTTATTATCAAGTTGTTTTATGATTTTTTTATGTTCATTACTAACATTCAATTTATAAACTATTTCTAATCTGTTAATATACCTCAAAGGTTTTCCAATTAATACTGTTCTGTTTCCATGCTTTACTTGAATTATCCAATCTAACTTAGGATGGTCGTTCACCTTATATTCTCTGTCATCCTCGTCTAACCATTCTAATATCTGTTCTTTCATGGTATCTTAAAATGACTTAAAGTCTTCACCTATAATAACCCTTTCGAAAATATAAGTTATTCAAACTATTACAATTTCTAAGAAATACAGTACAATCAGAGGTATCATAACCATTAGAAAATCATCATCGATTATTATCGACGGATATTCTGCAGATATTGCTGTTAATGATCCGGTTATTGAGAGTAACAGGATCAAAGCGAATGTGTAGGGTGTGAAAATATATAAAATTACAGTTGCTATAACCCCCCAGGCGATCAGAGGGACGTAAGGATAAAACTGTGGAGCATGATACTTCAGTTCACCGATAAGAGGATCAACAACCCCCATCCCTATAAAACAAACAACGTTAAGATGCATGGGGAACAATACTAGAGCGATACCCGCGGCCATGGCAGCCCATGCGTAGGCGGCTATCTGCTTTTTTTCGTAATCTCTCATACCGAATATATGCCATTCATTATACAACCGTAAACCTTCAAATGCTAAAATAGAAACAACCAATATTATCAGAAGTGATCTTTTATAGTATCCAAATATCTGTTCTGGTAATAAGTAATAAACTAAAACGATCCATGTCAGAGAGTGTATAATCCTTCTTAGCAGATGACCCTCATTCATTATTTTCTCCTTGTTAGATTTAGTTTTTAATATGCGATGGATTATGTAATATCTAAAGTTGTTTGTAAAAATATAAAAATAAAGGGGTTTTAGAGATTATAGCTCTTCTATACTGCCTTCCTCTTCTCTAAGGTCTAGGACTCTTTTTGCCTTACCTACTGTTCTTGGTAGTGTTCCTGGTGGTAAGAGTTTCACCCTAGCCTTTATGTTCAGTATAGCCGTGATGTTTTCTGAAGTCCTCTCCAATAATTCTTCTTCGTCATACTTGTCCGAGTTATAGTATTCTCTGTCAACTTCCACTCTAACGAAAAGTTTGTCTAAAACATCTCTATCAACGATTATCTGGTAATGTTCACCGATGCCTTCAGTTTCTAAAAGAGCTTCTTCGATCTGGCTTGGGAATACGTTCACACCACCAACGATCAGCATATCGTCGCTCCTACCTTCTATGCGCTTTATCTTAGGATGATACCTGCCACATTCACACTCTTCGTATTCAATAGTCGCGATATCCTTTGTTCTGTACCTCAATAACGGCATTGCCTCTCTGGAAAGCATGGTGAAAACCATCTCTCCTTTTTCTCCTTCTGGTAGTACTTCTCCCGTATTTGGGTCGATAGTTTCTACATAGAATTCGTCTCCCCATATATGAAGTCCATCTTGTTCAGGACATTCAACAGCTACTCCAGGACCATAAAGTTCGGACATGCCATAGACATCCTGGGCATTCAAACCGAATGAATTTTCGATACTTGTTCTAGCCTCTTCACTCCATGGTTCCGCACCGAACATTCCGACTCTAAGATTGAAGTCCTGGCGGGGGTCAAATCCATGCTTTTGGGCAGCCTCTGCCAGATAGATTGCATACGATGGCGTACAAGCAAGAACTGTGGTCTGGAAGTCATTCATCATCTGGATCTGCTTTTTTGTGTTACCTGTTGATGTTGGTAGCACTGAGCATCCTAGTTCTTCAGCACCTTGATGGAAACCTAAACCACCGGTGAACAATCCATATCCATATGCGTTCTGAACTATATCTGAGGATACAACTCCTGCTGTTGAATAACATCTAGCCATCAGATCGTTCCAAGTGTCCATGTCGTTACGAGTGTATGAAACAACCGTTGGTTTACCCGTAGTTCCACTGGAAGCATGGAATCGAACTACATCATCTTTATTCACTGCCAAGATCCCATAGGGATAGTGGTCTCTTAGATCATCTTTTACAGTGAAAGGGACTTTATGTACATCCTCTAGACTGTTGATATCCTTTGGCGTTATGCCTTCGTTTTTGAATCTCCTCTTATACATGGGAACATTATCATAGGCATACTTCACCATCTTCAGCATCTTCTCTTCCTGTACCTTTCTGATCTCGTCCCTCTTCATCAATTGAGCTTTTTTATTGAACATATATTTCCACCTTGAATTTTATCTTAGACCACTGAGTATAGAGAATGATTATAAGTTTTTCGAAAAACTATATCACAATATACTTTCTATAAAATCAGTGATTTCGTCTAGGTGTTCTCTATCTTCGACCATTTTATCTTTTAAACTCAAAACTTCCTTAGGAACTCCAATTATTTCCTTCATATCGGTGAACGTTTTAGATTCTCCTCCTCCACCGTGTGTACAAAAAAATGCTATCTGATCAATTTTGTCTTTGTACTTTTCTAAGTATGTACGGATCGCTGGTGTCACTTTCCCTGCCCACACGGGTGTGCCAACAATTAACATATCAAAATTTTTAGGATCGTAAGAAATATCCCCTATCTCCGTTTTCTTTCTCATCATAGCATCTTTACCAGCTACGATGTATCCAGTCTTCCCATCTCGATCTTTTTTATCTATTACTTCCTCCGTTTTGACTTCTATGCCTCTTTCAGCCAATGAATCTTCGATATGTTCTGCTGCTTTTTTAGTCGTTCCTGTCCGTGAATAGTACGAGATGAGTATCTTCATGATCACTCTGATTTTACAACTATAACAGGATATATCAATCTTATTATTTTATGAGAATCCATGTTAGAACCCCATGCTGACGAACAGAGCGGTCATCATACTAAGTATCAAAGTTAGTATGAAAACTATCAACAGGTGCTTACGCAGGATTTCACTCTCCAATTTACCTCCTTTTCCTATGGTAGCCACTGCATTTGTGATCTTGGAAGGAGTTATCGCAGATGCTACACCTCCTGCAACACCGTGACTTGCGTAAACTGTCATGAATTGTTTATCGGTTAGTCCGATCTGTTCTGTCACCTGTCTTTGTATACCGAAGAATAATACGTTACTGGCAGTTTCACTACCTCCCACGATGGCACCGAATATACCTAAACTTGCCGCCACAAAAATGTATCCGGGTCCAAATATATCACCTAGTACGATCCCAACGATGTAGTTCATATTGTATTGTTGAGCTATTAACTGTAAAGACTCGCCTCCCAGTTCGTGACCGCTAAAAGCCATAATGTATGCGATTGAAAAGAACAAACTGTAAGCTATGAACGGACCCCATATCCTTTGAGACCAGGTTTTTAAAACAGTTCTTGTTTGTTCCTTAGTGGGTTTAAGAAGATAAAATGAGGCAAAGGCAGCCACAGCGATCCAAAAATAGACCTGAGCAAATACGTTGAATTGGACTGTTTCGTATGCGATTATCCAGCTAGTGAAACCAGGATCAATAGATCTCAAAAATATGTTTATCGAGGGCACACTAGCAATAGATGCAAGTATGATCAGAAGAAGCCATGGAGATAGTGCCCTGAGTAGCTTTTTCTTATCCATTGGTTCATGTTCTAATTTTATACCATTTCTCTTCCTTTCCCAAACGAAATAAGCATAGAGTACTATCATTGAAAGTATACCTGCAATAACACCTAGGATCATGATAGGTGCTCTTATGACGACAAGTATTATTGATGAAACACCTATGACTAGACCTGAAAGTACTGCAGGTACTATTCCCTTTTTCAAAGATTTTAAACCACCGATTATCCAAAGCATAGCACATGAGATAACAGTAGCTATCACCGGTAAAAATAGGGCAATCCTATATGCAAAGTCGTAGCCGAATTCCAAAGCTGTCATCCCAAGTTGGTCTGCGAATAGATCCGCAGGAAGAGTTATCGGTATTGAAAGTAGTGCGAAACTCGTACTAGCATTGTACCCTAATACCGATATCGCAACTGCTGAAGAGGGACCGAAACCCATGGCTATCAACAATGGCGGAAATAAAGCAGGTGTGACAACTCCTAAAGATGTCACAAAGGTTCCGAAACCTATCCCGATGAATAGTGCCTGTTCTTCACGTGTATGGGCTACCCTCTTGATAGCTAATGAAATTGTTTCTAATGCCCCTACTTCTTTCATTAAAAATATTAGAAGCATTGTAAATACAATCGCAATGCTGATACCGAATGATTGAAAGAAACCGTAGATGGTAGCAGCTGTAGCTATATATATACTGGTTTCGAAAAACAAAACTGCTATGATAAAACAGATGATCAATCCAAATATCGCCATCTCATGTGTCCTTCTTTTAAATCCGATTATACCTATGAATACGATCAACAAGGGAAGCAGCACCAATAAAAATTTTACTCCTAGGGGCATATCTATCGCCGTTGGGATAAGTAGTGTCATTTATAAATATTATCGAGTGTTTTTGTTCCTTTTTTACAATTGATAACAAAATTCCGAAAGTCATATTAAGGTCCTGTTTTACTCCGCTATCGATGGCTGAAAAAGAAAAAGATCTCATCCCTCTCTTCGAGCCTGATTCGATAGCTATAGTTGGTGCATCCAGTAAAAAAGGGAAGGTCGGGAATATTTTACTTTCGAACATCGTTAACTCGGGATATCAGGGCAATGTTTATCCTGTAAATCCTAAGGGTGGAGAGATATACGGAAAAGAAGTTTACGGATCCATAGAAGAGCTACCTGAGGGTATAGATCTTGGAATAATTGTGATACCTGCTAAATACGTGAGAGAGGCTATCCAAAAATTAGGTGAAAAAGGCATACAACATACGATAGTCATCACATCAGGATTTTCAGAGATCGGTAATACCGAGGAAGAAAACCTCATAGTTGAAGAGGCGGGCAAACACGGTATGAGGATACTTGGTCCAAATGTGTTCGGTATTTATTCTTCAAAAGTTGATCTAAACGCAACTTTTGGTCCATCAAAGGTCGCAGGTGGAGAGATCGCGTTGATTTCCCAGAGTGGTGCACTAGGTATTGCCATGATAGGTAAAACAGCCATGCAGTACTTGGGTCTTTCAGCTATCGTGAGTGTCGGTAATAAATCAGATATCGATGATATGGACCTTATCGATTATTTTTCAGATGATGATGAAAGCAAAGTTATCATGATATACATGGAGGGATTACAAAACGGCCGCGAATTTATCGAAAAGGTAGAAGATGATATCCCTCCGGAAAAAACTGTTATCGTTATAAAAGCGGGTCGTTCTGAAAAAGGAGCTACTGCAGTCGCTTCACATACAGGTTCCTTAGCTGGTTCAGACAGAGTTTTCAGTTCAGCTTTCAGGCAAGCAGGTATCTTAAGAGCAGATACCATAAACGAGGCTTTCAACTGGTCAAGGGCCTTCTCTAACACACCTTTACCAAAAAATGATAAAGTGGTAGTCGTGACTAATGGAGGAGGCATAGGTGTTCTCAGTGCAGACGCAGGTGAGAAGTATGGTGTGGAGTTATTAGACGACCAGACTTTCCTCAAGGAAACTTTCCAAGATACCATACCTCCCTTTGGATCAACTAAGAACCCCATCGATATAACCGGCCAAGCCGGGAAGGAAGAATATGAAAAAGCCTTGAGAAAGGCCTTTGAAAGTGACGAGATCGGAGCGGTGGTCGGGTTGTACTGTGAAACAGGTACCACCGATGACGACGAAGTCGCAAAAGCTATAAAAGAAATCCATGACGAATATGGTGACGAAAAAACAGCGGTTTATACCTTCACTGGAGGGGAAGAAGCCTATGATTGTGTACAATGGCTTAGAAAGAATAAGATATCTGCTTATACAGAAACCGATGAAGCCATGTCGTCTTTAGGTGCATTATACAAACGCAAAAGATACCTTGAGAGGATGGAAGAGATGGAAGAAATAGAAGAACCGAATATAGATGTTAAGGGGATAAAGAAAGTTATCGATGAAGTAGCTAAAGAAGGTCGGATCAATCTTCTTGAGGATGAAGCTAGGACGGTATTAGATCTAGCAGGTATACCCATGGCTAAAGGTAAAGTTGTTAATACACTTGAAGGTGCAGTTGAAGTTGCTGAAGAGATCGGTTATCCTGTTGTGCTTAAAGTTGTTTCTGAAGATATCATCCATAAATCAGATGCCGGTGGATTGGCATTGAATTTAGAAAATGAAAAAGAGGTTGTGGATGCTTACCAGGCTATATACTCTAACTGTAAAAACAAATATCCTGACGCCCATATACGTGGTATCTCGGTTGCAGAGATGCTGAAAGGTGGAGAAGAAACGATAGTAGGGGGAACTCGAGACAACTCATTCGGACCTATGGTCATGTTTGGGTTAGGAGGCGTTTATGTAGAGATCTTAGAAGACGTCGTCTTCCGAGTAGCTCCCGTATCTAAAAGGGAAGCAAGGAGGATGATAGGAGAGATCAACGCATTCCCTGTTTTGGTGGGGGCGAGAGGTCAAACACGAAAAGATCTAGATGCTTTGGCAGATATTATATATCGGATGTCCTTTTTGATGAATGAAGTGGACGAGATATCAGAAATAGACTTAAATCCGATCAAGGCTTTCGATCAAGGTAAAGGTGCAAAGTCTGTAGATGTTGCTGTATCAATTAAAAGAAAGGTGATAGAAAAATGAAAAATCTCATAATAGCTTCTACTAGACCCGATGCGGGTAAAACAACTGTAGGTTTGGCTATAGCGCTTTTAAATGAAGGTACTTTCAATTATTTGAAACCCTTTGGAGATAGACCGATTTATAAGAAAAAAAGACTCATCGATTATGACGCAAAACTTTTCAAAAATATATTGAACTTAGAAGAGGATTATGAGAAGTTTTGTGTGGGTTTTGATCACTCAAAAATCAAATATGCCTATGACAAAAAGACTATCGAAAATAAGATCAAAGATAGGATAGAAGAGATGAGGGAAAGCAAGGAAAGTGTTATCATCGAAACTGGTGACGAATGGAGTGTTGGCTCATCTATAAATCTAGATCCTGTCTCTTTATACGAGTACACAGATTCAGAGATAATCATCGTTGCAACGGGAAACCGAACTAGTATGATAGATGATCTTCACACAGTGTCTAAATATTTCCAGGCTCAAGACATACCTGTTAAAGGTGTGGTTTTGAACAAGGTGGAATCGGTTGAAGATATACAGAATTTTGCAGTAGATGAAATAGAATCACTTGGCATGGATGTTATAGGCATCATACCCGAGATAAAGGACCTCTCTTTAACCAGAGTGAGTTTCATCAACGATATGCTGTTCGGTAAAGTTGTTGCCGGTGAAAATGGTTTGAACAACCTCGTTGAAAACGTTTTCGTAGGTGCCATGAGCGCCGAAGAGATAGTTAGAAACCCACATTACCAAAAAAGAAGGAAGCTGGTCATTACAGGTGGAGACAGGTCAGATGTTGTTTTAGCTTCTTTAGATGAAGAAACATCCGGGGTGGTTTTGACCAATGATATAATACCGCCGAGCAATATCATATCTAGAGCAGATAGAGCAGGAATTCCTTTAATATCAGTTCCATTAGATACCTATGAAGCTGCTAGAAGGATCGAACGAATGGACAGGATCACTACCATCGAAGATGATTTTAAGATAAAAAGGATCAAAGAAGACATCACCCCTAGGATAGAAATTGATTTAGAGTGACATAGAAAGAGTTAAGTAAACTTTCAGAAGTCTTTTTGATGATAGAGTGTGAAATACATGCCATATGATGTAGATTATGTAGAGGCTAGAGATGCTTTAAATAAGATAGGGAGAGGTGATAGGGTATTCGTAGGATCTGGAGCTGCAGAACCTCAATACTTAGTTAAGGAATTGACCGAATTGGCTTCGGAATTTACTGATACTGAAATATTCCATATCCAGACCCTTGGTGTTGCCCCCTATACGGAGGAAAAATTCGAGGATAGTTTTAGGCATAATGCATTCTTTGTCGATGACAATACTAGGGATGCCGTTGCAGAAGGGAGAGCGGATTACACACCTATCTTCATGAGGGATATACCAAAACTATTCAAAACAGGCAGGGTTCCACTGGACGCATCGTTGATACAGGTATCTCCTCCCGATGAGCACGGATGGATGAGTTTAGGTGTGGCAGTCGATATCATAAAATCTGCTATTGAAAACTCTAAGATGGTCATAGCTCAGGTAAATCCCAAGATGCCTAGGGTCCATGGTGATTGTTTCATCCATGTAGATGAAGTGGATTATCTAGTTCATTACGAGGAAGACCTGTTGGAATTCGATCCAGTAGTTTCTGGAAAAACCGCTGAGGAGATAGCGGGAAATGTGAGTAGACTGATAGAAAATGGTGCTACAATCCAGATAGGATACGGAGCCGTTCCCAATGCTATATTGGAACATCTAGAGGTCAAGGAAGATTTAGGCATCCATACAGAGATGCTTTCTGAAGAACTCGCTAATCTGATCGAAAGGGGGATCGTTACTAATCAAAAAAAGAGTATCCATAAAGGGAAAAGTATAGCCTCTTTTTTGATGGGTACTCGAGATCTTTATGATTTTGTAGACGACAATCCTGGGATAGAACTCAGACCAACAGATTACACAAATGACCCCTTCGTCATAGCCAAGAATTACAAGATGACCGCGGTGAATACCGCACTTCAGGTGGATCTAACTGGGCAGGTGTGTGCTGATTCTTTGGGATACAGCTTCTACAGCGGGATCGGTGGACACGCTGATTTTATGAGAGGTGCAGGTTATGCTGAGGACGGTAAATCTATCATCGCTTTATCATCTACTGCTCAGGATGGAAAGGTTTCTAGGATCGTTCCATCCCTAAATGAAGGCGCTGGTGTGGTTACAACTAGAGGGGATGTCGAATATGTAGTGACTGAATACGGTGTAGCTTATTTGAAAGGTAAGAACATACGCCAGAGAGCCATGGAATTGATAAATATTGCACACCCCAAATTCAGGGAAGAACTACTTAGAAAGGCGAAAGAACATCATCTCGTGTATCAGGACCAGGTCCTTGTCTTAGATGAAGGAGGAAGGTATCCAGATGAACTCGAAACTATCAAAACGATAAATGATAAAGAATACATATTCAGGCCTATGAAGCCTACTGATGACGAACTGCTGAAAGACTTATTCTACTCTTTATCCGATGAAAGCAGGTACAAACGTTTCATGAGCACCCGTAGGGATCTACATCACGATAGGAGGCAAGAATTCGTACAGATCAACTATAATAAGGAGATGGCCATAGTGGTAGTCGATCCCGAGATCGAAGGGCCTGATAGGATGGTAGGCGAGGCGGACTACCGTATCAAGGAAGGGCAGAACGTTGCTGAAATTTCAGTTATGGTCAGGGACGAGTACCAGAGTATGGGTATCGGGTCGGCATTGGTAGAATATCTGACCATGATAGCTAAGAATCAAGGTCTATACGGATTCACAGCTGAAGTTCTAGCAGATAACAAGAAGATGCTCAAAGTGTTCGAAAAGATGGGCTATGATATAGAAAAGAAGAGAAAATACGGTGAATATGAGTTACGTATGAGGTTTGTTTAAGGTGAGTTCTAGATGTCAAAAGAGGTTTATGATGGGCAATGGGATATAGATTACACACCGGTTCAAGAGATAATCGAAGAAGCAAAGGATCGGAAAAGGTCAGTGCTTTTGGAAAGTGAGGCTAGAGAGATACTTGAATTAGCAGATATACCTTTTGCACGCGGTAAGGTCGTTCACTGCATCGATGAAGGTGTGAAAGTCGCTGAGGAGATAGGATATCCAGTTGTTCTAAAGGTCGTATCCGAAGATATCCTACACAAGATGGATGTAGGAGGAGTAAGGACCGGTATCGAGGATGAAAATGAATTTGTAGATGCATACGAATCCATATGCACTCAGGTGAGAAATAAAAAACCAGATGCTAAAGTTCAAGGGATATCCATTGCAGAACATATTAGTGGAGGCGAGGAAGTTATTTTAGGTGGGATGACGGATCCTTCCTTCGGTCCAGTTGTGATGTTCGGCATGGGTGGGATTTACGTTGAACTTCTGAAAGATGTGGTTTTTCGAGTGGCTCCTATAAGCACACAAGAAGCATGTGAGATGATCCGTGAAATCCAATCTTTCTCTGTATTGATCGGGGCAAGAGGTAAGAAAAGAAAAGATGTAAAAGCAATAGCTGAGATGATATCTAAGCTCAGCGAATTGATATATTTTGTCAACGGTATCCAGGATATAGATCTTAATCCTGTCGTTGCTTTAGAAGATGGTGCAGTGGCTTTGGATGTTGCTGTCAACATAAAGTGAAAAGTTCATATCTGAAATCTCGTTTTAGTATAATCGTAATCTTTATTTAATCACTTTATATATGCCACATCATGAAAGCAGTTATCTTATCTGGAGGATTTGGGACTAGGATGCGACCACTGACTTATACTACACCTAAACCTTTGTTACCTATATTGAATAAACCATTGATCCGACATATCGTAGATCAATTACCTGAAGAGGTCGGTGAAGTTATTCTTGCAGCTAATTACAAAATAGACATGCTAAGAGAGTATTTTGAAGAGGCTGATATTGATAAAAAGGTTCGTGTTGTAGATGAACCTAAGCCATTAGGGACTGGAGGAGCAGTGAAAAACGTAGAGGAATATCTTGACGACACTTTTTTTGTAATTAATTCAGATATAATATCAAGTATCGACCTTAAAGAATATTTGGAATTTTACAGATCGAAAAATGGAGTAGGTGCGATATCTGCATGGGATGTAGAAAATCCAGAAGAATTTGGTATATTTGAATTGAACGATAACCATCGGATATTACGATTCCAAGAAAAACCGGAGCCTTGGGAAGCTTTTTCTAATACCATAAATGCTGGGCACTATATTTTGGAACCAGAAGTCTTAAACTTGATACCACCTGGAGAAAAAGTTTCCATGGAGGATGAGATATTTCCACTACTTGTGGATGACGGTCTATTTGGATATGAGTTTGATGGTTACTGGGTTGATTGTGGAAGACCTTCCAGTTTTTTCAAAGCTACGGAGGAATTGTTGAAACATAGAGGCGAAAAAAATCTTGTCGGAGATAGAAGTTTTGTCCAAGGCAAGGTTGAGAATTATTCGGTTATAGGTATTGACTGTACGATCGGTGACAGTGTGATATCGAATTCTATCCTATTCGACGGGGTCGAGATCGATGATGGATGTGTTATCGAGAACAGCATCATCGGTTATGATGTTATTATCGAAGATGATGTAAAAGTAGTAGATTCGATAATATCTGATAACGTTTATCTTGAAGAGGGAAAAGAGTTCATCGAAAAGAAAATAAAACCCGAAGGAGCGGATTAGATGCCGAAGTTGTTCGGAACGAATGGAGTTAGAGGTATCGTTAACGAAGAAATGGATGTGGATTTAGCTGTGAGATTAGGTAAATCAGTAGGTACCTGGTTAAAAGGCGGCAGTGTTGCCATCGGGACCGATACAAGATTGTCCAATGAGATGTTAAAGAACGCTGTTTGCTCCGCTTTAGTAGCTACTGGATGCGATGTTATCGACTTGGGAGAAGCACCAACACCAGCTATTCAGATGTATACAAGAGAAAACACCGATCTAGGAGTAGCTATAACGGCATCACATAATCCTCCACAGTTCAATGGGATAAAGTGCATCGATGGCGACGGAACCGAATTGATAAGATGGAAAGAAGAAGAGATAGAGGAGATATACTTCTCAGAGGAGTTTGAATTGGTTGAATGGTCGGAAGTTGGTAAGGTATCGTCAGACGATGCTAAGAAGATGTACATGGATGCTGTCAAGACCAAGGTTAATAAAAGTAAGATCGAAAAAGCAGATCTTAAAGTTATAGTCGACTGTGCCAATGGAGCAGGTTGTTACACAACACCCTACTTATTGAAAGATCTCGGGTGTGATGTAGTGACTTTAAATGCCCAACCCGATGGTGCTTTTCCAGGCCATGACAGTGAACCCACTGAAGAGAATTTGATCGACCTTATCAATTTGGTAAAAGAAACAGGTGCGGATTTAGGTATTGCTAATGACGGCGATGCGGACCGTACAATCTTTATCGATGATAATGGCAGGTATCTACACGGAGATAAAACCTTGACACTGATGGCTAAAAAGATAGTCGAGGAGAATGATGGAGGGATAGTCGTTACTCCCGTAAGTTCTTCTACCAGCGTCGAAGACGTTGTTGAAGAAGCCGGAGGAGAACTCATATACACAAAAGTTGGTTCTCCTATCGTTGCTAGAGAGATGATTGAGGAAGGAGCGATTTTCGGTGGTGAGGAGAACGGTGGCCTGATATTTGCTGATCACCAGTACTGCCGTGATGCTGGCTTGACAGCAGCTAAGATCGTGGAGATCGTTGCAACTGATGGTCCACTTTCAGAGCTTGTAGACGGTTTACCTAAATATGCCTTGGATAAAAGAGGAATAGCTTGTCTAGATGAAATGAAAGATGAGCTTATGTCACAGTTGAAGAAAGAGTTCGATGAAGAGGATTACGATGATACTGATGGTTTGAAAATCTATTACGATGAAGGTTGGGTGCTTATAAGGCCTTCTGGAACCGAACCGAAATATAGAGTTTACTCACAAGCTAAAGAGATAGATATCGCTAAGGAACTAGGTAGAAAGCATCAGAAAATAGTAAAGAAGATTCTAAATGAGATCGGTTGAAAACCTTTTTCGGGTCGATACCGTATTCGTATGACAAATACCCCCATTATACCAAAATTATAAATAATGTATATACCCTATTATGTATTGTCAGACATTTTGTCGGACTACGAAGGAGCTAGTGGGATAGGATGCAGTTTAGGAAAAAAAAGCAGGAAACCGACCCGACGACTAAGAGGTTAATAGAACAAGGTATAATAAATATAAAATCTGATGAAGATTCTAAAGACAAACCAACCAAAGAAAAACTAAGAGAATTTGGCAAAGTTACTTACGATTTCTGGAGTGGAGTAAAATACACATTAATTTTGTCTGCACTATTATGGTGGCTGCCTCTTTTCGGACCTATGTTGGCTGGTTATGTAGGAGGTCGAAGGACAGGTGGTCCTAAGAAAGGCATAGCTGCAGCGGTCTTGGCATTGGCGGCTATTTTTGGTATACAGCTTGCTTTCACACACAATATAATCCCGTCTAATGTTTTATCCGTTCTAGAGATGCCTAGCAGCATTTTGGCAGTTGCCTATCAAAGACCTATGTTAACACCATATATTCGCTTTTTAGAATTATACTGGAGTTCTTTTTTCACATCTGTTCTAGGTGGCTTACCGTACTCACCTAACAGCTACTTGATAACGATAATTTTTGCCTATGTCGGAGGAGTTGTCTCCATAGAAAAGAAACTAGAAATAGAGGATATAACCGGTTCCGGGCAAACGATCAATATCAACCTATCTAAAGTAACTAGAACACAGTCATCTAATAACACACCTAGTGATAAAAAGAGGATGTTAGTAGACTCTAATTATAACTATAACCCAAGAGCAGAAAGGCAATCGAATAAACCCAAGAGATGGGAAGACCTTAAACCCATACAGTACAGCCAAAATAAACAGAAAAAAGATGATTGGGATAAGAAAAAGGATAATCAAAAAAATAAAAAATTCCAAGACAAATCTCGCAAACAGTCTGTGAAATTTTCTAAAAGGCCTGTCAGACATCATAGTAATTCTGAAGGCGATGATTGGGAATTCCTGTAAAATCGTCAAGCATAGAAGTTATTAATCCCGTAACGTATCAGCATGTATAATGAAAATACTCCACCAAGACCCTAGAACAGGTAAAATCAAGCTCAGAGTCGATAATCTGGACGACCTATGGCACATTAAGAATATTTTGAATTCGGGGGATATTGTTTCAGCTGTTACTTTCAGAAGGGAGGAAACTCAAAGTGACAAGCTCCGATCGGATAGGGGTGAGAAGAAAAGGATGAGATTGGACATCGAGGTCGAAAAAGTAGAATTTCACGAATTCACTGATAGACTTCGTATTTTAGGTGTCATCGTCGATGGGCCTCAGGATCTAGGCTCTTACCATACTCTGAACCTTACTGATGGGGATCAACTGACCATCATCAAAGATGAATGGAAAGATCATGAATTGAACCGGTTGAAAGAGGCTGTTGAACATAGTCAAAAACCGGTGATCACCTTTGTAGGGTTAGAGCAGGACGAGGCAACTATCGCTATAATGAGGCAGTACGGCGTCAAAGAGATGGCACATATCTCACCTAACATCAGCGGTAAGTTTTACGACTCTGAAAAGGTCAGTAAAAAAGATTTCTTCAAGATGATCATAACGAAATTAGAACATATCATGGAACCGGAATCTCCTCTTGTGATATTTGGTCCTGGATTTTTCAAAGAAGATTTCTACGAATGGGCTAAAGATAAACATCCTAGTCTGATGAAATATGCTGAAGTCATCCCCGCCGGGGAAGGAGGGATGACAGGTTTACATGAAGTCCTGAAAAAAGGTAAGGAAAGGGGGAGTTTAGACGGGCAGAGGATGTCTTTTGAAAGTGAGAAGGTAGAAGAACTTCTTAAAGAGATCAAGAAAGATGGCGCATACGCTTATGGTTTAGAGTCAGTAGGACGGGCCGTTGAATTGGGAGCTGTGGATGAACTGATGGTTTTAGATACGAAAGTTCGGGATGAAGAAGGTGAAAAGCTGATGAAAAAGACTGAACAGCTCGGCGGAGACGTAGTGGTTATAAGCAGTACACATGAAGGTGGAGAGAAACTCGAAGCTCTTGGTGGATATGGGGCATTACTTCGGTATAAGATCGAATGAAATTTAGGAGATATAAGAAAAAGTAAAGGAAGGTTTTTTTTAAAATTATATTTGGTACTGAGGCAGGGGATTATCTATCCCCATATATCCTCCTCGTCCGGGGTTGATTGTTCTTCGGTTATTTCACCTTCAAGTACTTCTTCATCGTTTTCGTTATTAGATTCTTCGTATGTTCCTTCTTCGTCAAGTACTTCTTCATCGTTTTCGTTATTAGATTCTTCGTATGTTCCTTCTTCGTCAAGTACTTCTTCATCGTTTTCGTTATTAGATTCTTCGTATGTTCCTTCTTCATCTTTTAGATCACTTTCAGTTTCTGATCTGTCTTCAGGTAAATCCTCCTTCTCATCTGAGGATTCCTCCTTGTGTTTAGAATCTATTTTATCTTGCTCAATTCCTACCTTGGAGTATATTGTATACAGTACTGCTAACAGAGCGATTATGATCAGAATCAAGAAGAATAGATTCGTCATGTAGATCGGCGTTGGATATTCCTCGAATTCAACCGATTCTTCACTGGTATCGGTTAGAACTATTTCCTGATCTTCTTGTAAATCCACATTTGTTAACAGATAAGTTGTTCTGAATGAAGCACTTATATGGTAATCATCCCTAGCCGGAAGCCTGAAAACATATTCTCCATCAGTTGAATATCCAGTCCATACCTGCTCTTCCGTTGTGACCTTTAATTGTACGTCATCTAGATCTTCCCCGTTCTTATCCACTGTGCTGATTGTTAAATAGTATACGTCAGATTCTATATCAAGTGACCAGCTATTTTCTTCTGAAGTTACTTCATGTTGACTTTCATGAACTGTAGTTCTCAACCATTTTACTTCGATATCCCAATTCTCAGCGGGTATTCTTATCTCAACTTCGCCCTGAGCATCCGTGTAACCCGAAAAGTATTGTTTAAGAGTATCTTCATATGTAACTCTAACCGGTGCAGAACTTAATGGAACATCTCTATCGTCCCTTACTGATAAATCAAGGTAATAGATGTCTGAATCTGCCGTTATGTTGGTGTCTTCGGTAAGTTGTTCTGTTTCTGTATGAACGACTACATTCTTCCAGTGGACCGTAAATGTTTGTTCACCTCTTGGTAATAGGAATTGAATATGCCCTTCGGTATCACTGATCCTGTCAGAGATTATGTTCCTATCTGATGGGAGTTCAGAATGTCTAACGATGACTTTAGAGTTTTCTACTGAGATATCTCTTTCATCTACAACATAAAAGTTAACATAATATACCTCCGCATCTATAGTTTCTGGGGCTTCCGAAAGTATGTCTTCATCAACCGTCATATCTTCGTCGTAAACAACGACACTTCGCCATTCAACTAAGATCGAGATCTCTCCAGCCTCACCAACAGGTGTAGGAACTCGGATGCTTATAGTACCGTTTTCACCAGTCACACTCGAATCAAAATTCGTTCCTTCAGTGTCAAAACTGGCTCTTGCGTTGTTCAATGGATTTCCTCTAGAATCGACTATCTGGAAGGAAACGTGATAGATATCCTCTACATGTATCACCATCTCTTCGGAAGCGTCGAATACTACTGGGCTGTCATAAACCATTACACCGTTCCAGTGTAGAGTTACCTGATTTGTTGCTCCGGGTATCCTTGAGAATGATCTTCCGTCTTCTGAAGTTAATTCTGTGTGTAATAGTGTATCACCGTGTGAAACTCTAAGTCTGCCTCCACCAACTGGGACATCAAAATCATCCTGGACCAGGAAGTCTATATGATAAACGTCCGTGATAGCAGTCATCGACATGTCCTGATTTAGATCTATTTCATCTTGATAAACGTCTACGTTCTTCCAACTGATGGATATATCTAGCTCCACACCAGGCAATCTCATCTCTGGTACGGAACCGTCCGTTAAAGACGTGTCTTGTTCTATCAAACTGTTTCCTATGTAGAACTCTACTCTCGCATTTTCAAGAGGTTCTCCTTGGTCGTCAACGATGTTCATATCCAAGTAGTAAACCTCGCATAGAATCTTGTAATCCTCACTAGAATCAATAACCATATCGTCATTATAGATCTCAGCACCTTTCCATCGGACTTCCATGTTCAACATAGTCCCAGGTAATCTCATAGAAACGTTTCCATCTTCTCCTGTTGTATCACTGGTAAGTGTTCCTGCTGTATGGTGAGATACAGTGATCCTTGCATCGGATATGATTTCATCCCTACTGTCTATGGTAAATAGTTCGACATGATAAACAGAGCATTCCAATTCTATACTTTGGTCAGTTCCAGTTATATCTACGTCCGTCACGTCGACTTCTATACCTCTCCAGGTAGCTCTTATCCTGTGAAGACCTCTCGGTAATCTCATCACAAGTCTACCTGTTTGGTCAGTATTACCAGTATTCGCGATGGTATCTGTTTCAAGGTTCCGGGCCACTAATCGTGTATTTTCTAGGTCATATCCGAGATCATCTACCGTTTGAAGTTCAACATAATATATCTCTAGTTCAACATCTAAAGACCTATTGCTTTCGAATTGTTCTGCATAGAGTTCTTTAACCTCCACACCTCTCCATTGGAAATTCAAGTCATAAGTGAAATCTCCTCCAGTTCCGGGCAGTCTGACTGTTAAATTTCCATTTATATCAGTCAATTTAGAGTCCGCTATCCTTCGTGTATCGTTGAACCTTATAGATACGTGGACCTCCGGAACAGGTACTTCTTCGGTATCCATCGTGTGGATGTTGAGATAGTATACGTCCGTATAGATCGTCAATTCTACACTTTCGTTCAAATAATGCTCTGTAGAATCAACTTCTCTACCAAGCCATTCAGTTCTCAAAGAATAATCTCCTACTGGGGATTGAGGTAAATGGACGTAACCATCAGTATCCGTTATCTCGCGGATCAATGTGCTATTAGGATGACTGATAAAGATGTTTGCATTCGGTACCGGTTCTCCGGCTACATCGACGACCTTATAGGATGTATCATATACGGAACAATTCAAAGTGATAGCATCTTCATAGGGCACATTATCGCTCACTTGGTACGTGGTCTCGTTTACCAATACATCTTCCCAGTAAACTCTGAAGATATATTCGCCTTCTGTGATACTGATATTCGTGACCCCTTCGTCATTTGTTACGTTACTAGTTACCAATTCCTCTTCTGAAGAGTAAGCTGCAACTTCTGCGTATTCTAGGACGATGTCCATCGAATCGACGGTTTGGAAGTGTATGAAAAATCTTTCCGCACCGATCCAGAAATCTTTTTCAAAGGATTCAAGATGTCCTCCGTAGGTTTCATCGCCTGGGTTATCAGGATATCTGTAGTTGTAACCGGTGTTATCTACTGTTGAGACAATGGCGGTGTATTCTCCTTCAGCCTGTCCACCGTAGTCCCATTCATAGGTAAAATTACTTCTGTAAGACGTATCGTTCCCTGTAACTCTTGTCATCGGCTCTCTATAGAATACGGTGCCATCAGGCCCCTCTACTGTCAAATTTACTCTGCTTATATCATACCCACCGAAAGGATTCGTGATAGATGTGTTGAAGTGTATGGTAGTTTCATCTGCTCCAAGGCGGAAATCGTAGGATTCCTCGAATTCTGAGTTAAGGATCGTGAAAGTATCCACGTCGATGTAGTCTTCTGTTTCCACTTCTATTCTGCTTGGATACTCCGAGTCGCCGAAAGCGACCCTTTTTACGAAGTTATCACTACTCTCGATGACGAATTCTACTCTCAATGATGATTCAGGTGATATCGTATATTCATCGATATCCGTGGATACAGAATATTCGTTGAATATCGTTCTAGTGTTGTCATAGCTTACAAACCCTTGATCGATGAAATCCTCTGTACCATCTGGTTGTACTTCATAGAGGTTCATCGTAAGATCTAAAGTATTAGTGTGTCCGTCAGCTTCTGCAATGTCGATCCACATATTGATAGTGGAAGTTCCGTTAAGGGTAAATTCTCCGGCAAAAGGTGGATTTAGATACCAGTCATGAGTTATGGTAGAACTGTACTCAAAATCTGTTATATGCTGATCTTCACCCATGGTAGTATTCATGGTCATTACATCAACATTCTCGTTGACCGTTCCAGTTTCATTATGCAGGTACATGGTTTTGG
>CAYNQI010000012.1:0-28156 GCA_964399335.1 uncultured Thermoplasmata archaeon
AAATCAATAGATCTGGTTCGTAAAGTTCTGAATGCACACCTAATAACCTCATGGCAGTATAATTATTCGCCTCAACTTTGAAAAAATCGATGATCTTTTCAGAATGCAGATCAACACTGTAAAACGAATCTGCCTGTATCTGAATTCTCTCAGCTATGGCCTTAGAACTTATCGATTCGCCTTCTTTGAACATCTGGTCCTGACGAGCATACGAAAAATATGGTACTATTACATTTACTGACCGAGCTCCGTTACCGATCAATGCATCCTGTATGAAAAATAGTTCCAGCAACCCACGGTTCGGATAAGTGGTTTGTACTAAATAACAATCTTCCCCTTCTACACTTCCAGAAAGTTTTATATAGATCTCACCGTCAGGAAAAATTTTAGATTTAACTTCGATATAATTCAAATCATTTCTCTCGATCAGTCTTTCGCTTAGTTTTGGCGAACCAGGTCCTTTTATCAACATCATCAGATACCCTTTAGGGTATAAATTTTTAGAGATATAACATTTTTGACTTGACCGAGAAGATATTCAAGTATTTTAGCGTAATCGTTTTATAAGGACAACGACTTTGTAATTAATGGTTGAAAGTTATGATGCCTGGCGGATTAGGAAATTCAAGACAGATGAAACGTATGATGAAAAAGATGGGCATGGAAAGTAAAGATCTCGATGCCGAGAAGGTTATTATAGAAACGAGTGATAAAAAACTTGTTTTTGATAGTGCTGAAGTCGTTCAGATGAAGGTTAAAGGTCAAGAGATGTATCAGATAGTTGGTTCTCCTAGAGAAGAGGCTCTAGAGGGAAAAGTTCTCATCGATGAGGAAGATATAAAGTTAGTTTCCGAAAGGGCAAATGTATCTGAAGAAGAAGCTAAAAAGGCTCTAGAAGAAACGGATGGAAAACCTGCAGAGGCTATCATAAAACTCAGTACTTGAATACAAAATCATAAAGAGGTAATCTTTTGCCAAAAAAAGGGGAAAATACCGGAAGTACTATATTTATAGTTTTGATAATATTGATTTCAGCGAGTGTTGCTGGTATAAACCTTTTGACGATGTTCGGTATTATCCGATCCCCTGATCTATTGACATATGCTGTTTTTATCGGGTTAATTTTAATTCCAGGTATAATAATCGGTAGCGCTTTAAATAAAGTGTTTATAGAACAAAAGAAGGTTCTAGGAAATATTTTAAAAAAAGATTCAGAGGCTGGGTATAAGATAGGATTAAAGAAAATATCTAATAGAAAAGAAAGGGTCTTGGCAGAAAGAACGATACATCCCTTATTTTATTTTAAAATAGCCGTAGCTTCCATGCTATCCGTCTTAGCAGGGCTTTTAACTTTTATTATATCTATGGAGATCACGATCGAGACCTTTTTAATCATGAATCCTGTACTTATTTTCCTGATATTCTTACTCTCTATAATACATATCTTCAGTAAAGGGTTGTTCAAACCGAATGGCTGGGAGGAATTTTTAGAACACACTTGGATCGCTTTATTTACAATAGCTTTATCGATATCTTTTATGGTATTCTTGAAAGATCATGTGAGAAGTGCTTATCCCAGATCATTTTGGGAGAATTTCCTAGGTCTTCCCTTTTCTCTACAAACTATTATGTTTCTTATTATACTCCTTCTCATCGGCGGTATACTTATCAGACTTGGAGATGTTCTAAAATTCGATTCATCCCCCTTTAAGGCATCAGGTGTATCATTAGTTTTGGTATCGATGTTCTTTTTGATCCCTCAGTTCCAGTTCATCCCATTGGAAACATTTTTTGAGTTGATAGTGTTTGCCTTTTCAGTTTTCCTTATACTTTATGGGATTTTCACTACCTTTCTTTTATATAAATATGCAGACCTGAAATACCTTGTCACAAATGAAAGAGTTATGGTGTTAAAGACCAATAGATTAGAGAAATCTTTAACCTTCCCTTTAAACAGGTTTAATAATATCGGTATTTCACAAGGATCTTTGGAAAAAAAATTCGGATATGGTAATGTGAATATTCTTTTTAGAACATCGAAAAGGAAAAAAACTGAATTCTGTGTATTACACGGCGTTAAAAAACCCAATCTTCTAGCTAATACTATCAGATCTCAAGGACTTAGAGAAAGGAAAAAAATGAAACCAAAAAAGAAGAAGGTTAAAAAGAAGAGGCCAGGAAAGAAAACTAAAAAAACTCCTACGAGGGGATCAAAGGATAATTTTTATTACAGGTTGGTGACACCTTTGATCATTTTCTCTATCTTGATGTTGACAATCACACCAACATTGACTGTAGAAGGAGATGATCCATCAGAAATACCTGATATTGAGGAAAATCATGAGATCGTTTTTGAGAACTTTACACATGTAGATATGCATTCTAATTACAGTATATATAGGATGAATATAAATGGAGCTCCCCTGACATCTGAAGATATCCGGGAGGATTATAATGGATCAGATGAAGAGGGAAAGGATAGATTAGAGCGTAATATGTTGAATCATACGGACTCATTGATAGAAGATACGATGGAAGTTTCGTTTGACCTGTACAACCTCTCTAAAGGTACATATTCGTATACACGTTCTATCGATAGGAACAGTTTAGTGCAAGATGATGATGGTCCGATCATAATAGAATATTGGACAGAAATAAGTTTTTACCCAGAATACTATGACCTACCAGAGGGATCAGATTTGGAAGAACTGATAAACGGAGCGCTAAAGATCGGCGGACGACTTGAGGAAGATATACCATTATTTTGCAGAGAAGGTCATACAACTTACTACAAGATCCATGCTCCCTCCCCTCTTTATTTCTTAGAGCATGAAAGCAGTTCAGTAGAACTTGGATTGGATAATCGTCAAGGACATAATCCCCAAAAAGAAAATAGACTAGTGATAGTTCACGAGGATCCTATTGAATTAAAAGAAGGAACTTCAGATTTAAACTTGCTTTTAGACATCTATGAATTGGTTAGAAAATCGGATAGAGAATATGTATCCGTAAACATGAACTTCACTTCAGAATTAAACGAACTGTCTATACCACGAACCCTACAACAAAAATTACCTGAATCAATTTTTATCAACCAATTAAACCCAGATATGATCAGATTACTGTACAGAAATGGATTCGATATGGAAATCGAAAATTATTTCTCAGAGATCGAAGGCGATTTGAGTGATGAACTCGGATCTCATTTTGTTGTAAAAGAACAAGGAAGATTGAAAACATTTGGGCTCGATGTAGACTATGATATCGATTCTATGGATTCTAAAACACCGATTAGAATATATTATAACTCTTCATTAGAAAAGACTCTTTATGAGGAGCAAGCTCAAAGTACATCGATCATACAAAGAAGATATCTGGTAGATCAAACGATATCTTTTGAATTATCTAGTTTCCAGAATCTTGGACTTGATTATACCATAATAGCTCCTGAAGGTATTGAGCTGATTAGTGGAGATATGGATGGCACAAGATTAAGTATCCAGCAGGATGGATCTGGAAGGTATTTTGTTCAAGACAGAGTCCCGATTGATAGTAGTGTTACTATCCGATTAACGGTTGGTACACATGTTGATATTTTTTCTCTTCTACCATTCATAATATTGATCATAACTTTATTTGTTACTTGGATATGGTTGAATATAAAACCTGTTAAGAAGAAACGTAAAAGATGGAAATAAGTAAACAGACTAGTATCTATAACTCGATTACATCTTCCAATCTTTCTTTCACGAAATCTTTCTCTAGCTGTGAAAGGAACCGTCCCAACCGTGGACCTTTATTTTGACCTAAAAGGATCTTATAGAACACCCTGAAAGCTTTCCCTTTATTTAGACCCACAGCATCAGCATTCTCATGCACGAACTGATGTAACTGTTCAGAAGTCCATTCACCATGGTCTATTGAATTTCGATATCCCGTCAAGAATTCGATTTCTTTTTCAGACAACTTTACATCAGGTAATTCCTTTTTGATAGAAAATTTGACCATATCTGGGGCAAAATTATCCAACCAGTATTCGACTCCCTTAGCTCTTTGCACCATCTTCTGATAATCCGATTCATCTGAAGATTTGATCTGCTCATTTTCTGTGACAACCTTCCACATCTTCTCGTAGTCGTCGTATATTTGAACAAGGTTGACAAGATGTCTATATGGAATCCTGAGCGGTTTTCTTTTTGGAACTTCGTCGATCTGTGACAGTTCGTAGATCTTCTTCATATCCTCGTCTTCACCTTCAAAATATTCCTCTTCGTACTTGTCGTATTCATCTACCAGATCCAACAAACCAAATCCAGGATCAAAGTCGATGTGGGTATTCGGTTTCGGACGCATTATCAGAAACCGGGCCACCTCTGGAGATACCATGTTCAGTAGATCCTCTGTTTTTACTGCCACACCAGATGAAGATGACATAGGTCCTTCACCTTTAAGTTGGATCCACTCGTAGATCACTGGACGTGGGGGATCTCGTTGGAATATCTTCTTGATGATCTCCTTTCCCGTATCCCATGACCCGCCTGATGCTGCATGGTCTTTTCCAAATGGTTCACAATCAATATCCAATATCCACCATCTAGCGGCCCAGTCGCATCTCCATGGGAGTTTACCGTCATCTGTTCTTATATCTGCTTTTCCTTGGTGTCCGCATTGACAGATATATGAAACATAAGGATCTTCATATCCAGTAACAACAGAATCACCAAGTGTACCACATTTTGAACAGATGGGGTTATACGGGAACCAATCATCTTCTAGTTCTCTTCCTGTCTTAGAACTTATTATCTCTGCGATTTCCTCTTTCTTGTTTATCACTATACGTGTTGCCTCTTCATACTCACCTTCAGCATACATCTCATGAGCATAGATCAAATTCAGATCGACTCCCATCTTTTCTAGGGATTCTAAAAAAGGTTCCATGAAATGTTCTGCATAATTGCCATGCTCTCCACACATACAGGGAACTTCACTAAGAGGCCGTCCTATATGTTGTTCCCAAGAGTCATCTAAAAATGGATAGAGTTTTCTCAAAGGATCTATTGAATCTACTATCAATAAAAGATCACCATCAGCTTCTCTAGCTATTCCCTCTCCAGTGAGTAATTCTCTGATATGGCCTAAATGTATCGGTCCTGAAGGAGCTTCGCCTGTTGCGATTAGTGGATTTTCTCCTAATTCTTTTGCTTCGACTTCTGCCCAGTGCATTGGATCACTCGTTTACTTTCCTATCAATTTTGCCCGGATGAGTGCTCTTAAAGGAACACCAACGATTTCGTCTTGACCATCTTTGTTGACGGTTACCATTGACAGAACCGCCTCTGCTCCTTCGTTCTCCAAGAAAGTGATAGCGCCCTCCATTGTTTCACCGGTACTCACTACATCATCGACTACGACGACCTTTTTACCCTTTACCCCAGCATAGTTTGAACTCAAAGCACCTCCACCACGTCTTCTATCTCCACCTGGTGGTCTGTATATGGCTAGCTCTCTATTCAACTCTTCGGATATCAAAGTAGCCAATGGGATACCATTTATGGCGATTCCCACAACTGTGTCAAAATCTTCTTCCATCAATTCCATCTCTTCTAAGATCACATCAGAGAACATGGTGGCAAGTAAACCTATCCTTCCACCAAAAACTCCGACAGATCTCCAACCTATCTTTACGTCTGTAGGGGGAGCCTCCTCTCTCACATTCTTAGTCAAAAGCCAGGTAACTGTATCCACTGATAGATTTAGTTCAGTAGCTATTTCTTTTTCCTTTAGCCCATTCCTTTTATATTCCATGGCTTCCTCTACAAGGGACTCGATTCCTTTCATAACAAATCACTTTGCTTCTGTAATCTTTGATGCTATTTATAATATTATGGTTTGTAAAAGTGTATAAAACAAAAATTTTAATACCTCTTTATAATTTGTTAAGTGATGACAGTTTGTGGATTATTCTTTTGGATCATAGTCGTCCTTCTCTTGATCGCTGGGGTAAGTTATATTTTAGGTGCGGATAAATTGGGGGACTTCGCTCTAGACGTAATCCGTGTTAGCATCATCTTCGTTCTATTAGTGGTCTTGGTCGCATTGATTCTTATATTGATAGGTAGATGGAATTGGAGAGATATATTTAGAGAGGCCTCTATGGTCTATGATATTATTCGTTTACTGTTTATCGTATAAACCAATCAAAAGAATTATGAAAGGGTATTATTATCCGGAAGCATGAAAATCAGTATCATAGGGACGGGATATGTAGGATTAGTTAGTGGAGTAGGATTTGCTAGTAAAGGACATGATGTAACCTGTGTAGATATCATAGAGGAGAAGGTTGAAAAGATCAACCGTGGTGAACCCCCTATCTACGAAAAGGGTTTAGAAGAACTCCTCCAGGATGTTGTTTCTAATGATAAATTAAAAGCTACGACAGATACTAAAAAAGCAGTTAAAGAAACTGAATTGACTTTCATATGTGTTGGTACCCCATCTAGACAAAACGGAAGCGTTGATCTTTCTGGTATAGAAAAAGCGGTGCAAGATATGGTTAAACCTTTAATGGATAAAGATGATTACCATGTATTCTGCGTTAAAAGTACAGTGGTTCCCGGTACTACAGAAGAGAAAGTATTACCGATTTTAGAGAGCTCTGGAAAGAAAGTAGGTGGAGATTTTGGTCTCGGTATGAACCCCGAGTTCCTTAGAGAGGGTATAGCTTTGGATGATTTTCTTAATCCCGATAGGATCGTTTTAGGAGGATGGGATGAAAACTCATTGAATGTACTATCAGAGGCTTACGAACAATTTGAAGCCCCTAAACTTAAGACGGACATTAAATGTGCTGAGATGATTAAGTATACCTCTAATGCTTTATTGGCTACAAAGATATCCTTCGCCAATGAGATTTCACGGATATGTGAAAGTATCGGTATCGATGTTTACGAAGTGATGGATGGAGTGGGATTGGATCATAGGGTCAAAAGGGATTTTCTCAACGCTGGAGCTGGATTCGGTGGGAGCTGTTTCCCAAAGGATGTCAAGGCTATCGTGAAATTTGCTAAGGAGAATGATCTTGAAACTGAATTATTGAACTCAGTTCTTTCTGTAAATGAGGAACAACCAGTTCACATCATAGACCGTTTGGAGGAACAAGTTGGTCCTGTTAAGGGCAAAAAAGTCGCTTTTTTAGGCCTAGCATTTAAAGGTGGGACCGACGACATCCGAGAAACACGTGCCTTACCCATGGTTGAAAGACTTTTAGAATTAGGAGCTAACGTTGTTGGATATGACCCCAAGGCATCAGCCAATTTTAAGGAAATATTATCTGAACAGATCGAGTATGCTGATAGTATATCAGAAGCTATAGGGGATGCAGATATATGTATCATCCAAAATGATTGGGAGGAGTTCAAAGATTTAGCTACTGATGATTTTGAACCCATGAGAGGGGATGTCATCGTAGATGCTAGAAGGGTATTAGATAAGGAAGAATTTATTGAAGATTTCACCTATATCGGCGTAGGTACGTAAATTATTCATTCACCTGAAAAACAGGCAGGAGGCTCCTTCCTTCATGTGCAGGACTTTGTCCTTTCATCCTCGTTAACACTGCGGATGCAGGAGAGGAATGCCACTTTCAGTTATTCCCCCCCCCTTCAGATATTTAAAAAGGTGAGTCCCGTTAATGAATATAGATGCGCAGAACAGTCAATATCAAACTCTCTCTAGAAAACCGCAGATATCTAGAGAAAACTATACAACAGTTCAAAAAAGCATGTCAGATGACCGTTGAAGAAGGTTGGATAGAATAGGGACTAAAAACTTACAGCAAATTCAATCTGCAGGAAAGGATCTACGGTGAACCAGAGAGGCGACCGACTTACAGGCCAACCTTGTCATTAGAGCTATCGCAAGAGGAGCACAAGCGATCAAAGGATGCGTAGGACGGCTAAAAAACGGCTTCAAAGCGAGCAAACCCGAGTTCACTTCCGACTCGATAGCCTACGATAAAAGAACTTTGACTGTAGATTTAGAAAATCACGAATGCTCTATTTCAACCGTAGAAGGCAGGATCGACGCTGAATTCGTACTGCCAGAGAAACAAAATGAATACTAAGATAAATACCTCAACGGCGACTGGACGGTCAAACAGTCGACCATAGAAAAACATGGTTACGAAGAAGGAGAACCATTCTATCTCCATCTTGGATTGGAAAAAGAAAACGAAGACACAGAAATAGAAACGAACGAAGAGGATCCGACCGTCATGGGAGTCGATCTTGGCATAAACAACCTGGCCGTTACATCTACTGGGCGTTTCTTCAAAGGTAACGACCTCGACCAGAGACGCAAACGCTTCGAGGAGATACGTGGTAAGCTGCAGCGAAAAGGCCACGCTCGGCTCACCTGACACTTAAAGGGATGGCCGAGCGTGAAAACCGCTACGCCTGCGACACGCTACACTGTATCTCTAAGAAGCTGGTCGAGGAAGCTGAAGAAAAGGGTATCGATGTGAAACAGATAAATCCGGAAAATACGAGCAAAAGATGCAGTAAATGCGGACATATCGATAGGAACAACCGGCATAGAGAAAAGTTCGAGTGCCAAAACTGTGGATACGAACTGCACGCCGACTACAACGCATCCAAAAACATAGGCATCAAACTTCTCCAGCGGCGGCAAAAGTCCTCTGCTGGAACGGGCCACGGTCAACTGGCCCTGAAGTCAGGAACGTTGAAGTTGAATGGAAACTTTACTCCTCCCCGCTCTATGGGTCAGAAATGGAGTTCACTGACAATCTACTTGAATTCCTGTCCAGTGGAATTCAATCGATATTTAGAATTTTCTGCGAAAATTCTGAGATAGCTCCCTGCCTTTAGGTGGGAGAAGTTGACTAAAGCTAAAATACCACCGACCGTAATGCCCTAACGATGCGAATAGCTGTAGTCTTAGAGGATAAATGTAGATCGGATAGATGTGGTTATGAATGCATACAATATTGTCCTAGAGTAAGGACCGGGGACGAAACCATCGTCAAAACTGAGGATGGTATCAAGATCTCAGAAGAACTCTGTGCCGGTTGTGGTATCTGTGTGGACAAATGTCCCTTCGATGCGATCAAAATAATCAACCTTCCGGAAGAGCTCGAGGAAGATAAGATACACCAGTTCGGTGAAAATTCATTCCGCTTATACCGTTTACCTGTGCCTCAAAAGGGTATGGTCATCGGTCTTCTCGGTGGAAATGGTATCGGTAAGACAACTGCTATCAGGATACTATCTGGAGAGATCATACCTAATATGGGAAAGTATGAAGAAGAACCTTCTTGGGATGCAGTTTTGGATAGGTATTCTGGTACTGGATTGGGAGATTATTTTAAGTCGCTATCTGAGGAGGGTATAAAAACCTCGCTGAAGCCTCAATATGTAGATAATATCCCAGCTCACTACTCTGGTAAAGTTGAGGATCTTTTAGGTGGTGTCGGAGACGATTATATGAGTTGGGTAAAGATGTTAGGTATAGAGCACACATTGGAATCAACTCTAAAGAATTTGTCTGGTGGTGAATTACAAAGAGTTGCCATAGCCGCCGCATCAACCAAAGAAGCGGACGTTTATTTCTACGATGAACCTTCCTCATACCTAGATATGAAACAACGACTGAGTGTTGCTAAAGCTATTCAAGAAAAAAGTAAGGATAATCAAGTTATGGTTATCGAGCACGACCTAGCAGTACTGGATTTTCTTGCAGATAACGTTCACATAATCTATGGCGACAAAGGTGCTTACGGTGTAGTAGCACAACCTAGAGGCGTCAGAAAAGCCATCAACACTTATTTGAACGGGTTTTTAGAGGAAGAAAATGTAAGATTCAGGAATAATGTCATCGAATTCGATGATCATACTCCATCTGGGGAATGGCACTCGAACCCATTGATTAGATACGATAGGCTCGTTAAAAGATGGGACAGCTTTGAGCTTGAAACTGAACCAGGAGAAATACCCAAAGGTGAAGTTATTGGTATAGTGGGCCCGAATGCCACCGGTAAAACAACCTTTGTAAAGATGTTAGCCGATGTTATAAAACCTACTGAAGGAGAAATAGAGAAGCATATCACCGTCAGTTATAAACCCCAATACATAAAACCAAACTTTGAAGGTAGGGTTATGGACCTTTATCACACGGAAATAAGTGATAGATTCAATACTAGTGTATTCAAATCTCAAGTGGTCCATCCATTGGATTTAGAGGACCTTTATGAAAGAGAATTATCTAATCTCAGTGGTGGCGAACTTCAAAGGGTCGTTATCGGACTATGTTTGGGTAGAGATGCTGACCTATATCTTATAGATGAACCTAGTGCTTATCTAGATTCCAGTAGAAGAATGGATGCAGCCAAAACAATTAGACGATTCATGGAGAAGTCTAGTAAAGCTGGAATGATAGTCGACCACGATGTCTATTTCATAGATTATGTATCTGATCTTATCATGAATTTCTCAGGTGAACCTGGAGTTCATGGAAAAGGTGAGGGTCCGTATGACATGCGGAAAGGTATGAACAACTTCCTAAGTGAAATCGAGATAACCTTTAGGAGGGATCCAGATACAAATAGACCTAGAGTTAATAAACTAGATTCTAGGTTAGATAGGAAACAAAAATCTCAAAATGAATATTACTACACCTGCTGAAGCTTCAGATGGTAGCTAGTTGTTCTAGAGTAGTAGCAGCGTCGTCGTTCTTTTCAGAGATATATCTTAGAAGACCTTCTTCCCTTTCATCTTCTGGAACAATATTTTCTATTTTGATAGGACCATCTGGATAAAACTCCTGCTCCAACTTTATCTTCTTTTTATGGTGTAAAAACAGAACAGAAACAAGAGTGGTGATGAGATCTGACAGCCTATTGTCATGGATCATATCAAAGGTAAGTTCATCTGTTTGATACCAGCATATCCTTTCCCAGGTTAATGCTATGTCATGATAAAGGTCTTCTTTATGCGCCTTTGTTTCATAGCTTTCCTTCCTCTGTGCTTCTTCCTCTTCCCTCTTTTTCTTGTTTTCCTTCCTCAGTCGCTCCATCTTCTCCCTATATTTTGACTCTTTTCTAGCTTCTTCAAAGGCTTCGACTAACTGTATCAATGAAACAGGTTTTTTCTCTTCTCTTCTGACGGCCTTTTCTAGGATCGGTTCTTCATCTTCTAATACTTCCTGTTCGTAATCTAAATCTTCTGGTTCATCGTACATCTCATAATCGAAGCATTCCCACTGGGATATGAATTCATCCTCTATGACCTCTTCTTCTTCACCGTTCTCAGCCGATAATAGTGTTTCTTCGCACTGCATCTTTAGTATCGACCAGGCCATATTTACCAACTGACCAGCTACTATGAAATCTATAGTTTCTTTGTTCTGAGCCTGTTCAAGATACATGGTAGTGAATGAAACCAGATCGATATTCCATGGATCTAGATTCTCGTCCATAACAAGTTTGAAAATCGAAGCAATAGCATTTTCGAAGGGGTCGTTAGATATCTGATAATCCCCATTCATAGTCTCGACCATCTCTAGGTAATCATTGATCCTTTCTCCGTTCCTTTTTTCATCGATCAAAGATTTATGGAATATAAGATGATTTACGACTTCCTTTTTGACATCATCTTCCAAGTCTACCGGTTGTTTTACATCACACACCATAGATCACACCTCCGTTCTCAGTTTGCTCATACCTGAAAGCTCAGGTATATCGCCTTCTTTTTTATCTCCTATATTGACCTTCATTATGACGTCTGATATGCCGTCATCATGCATGGTCACGCCGATGATATGGTCCGATTTCTTCAAAGTAACTTTTCTCAAAGACACCTGTATGAACTGGGCGAAATTTGAATTTTTATTGATCATCTGAGCAACGTTTTCAGCGTTAACTCCATCAAGATTCTGGTCGATCTCATCAAGCAAGTAGAACGGTGATGGATCATACCTCTGTATTGCGAATATGAATGCCATGGACACTAACCCTTTCTCCCCTCCTGAGAGTGCATCTATCCTATGAACAGTTTTACCAGGTGGTCTTACTTTTATGATCAACCCACCTTCGAAGGGTGATTCTGGATCTTCCAACTCTAGATGGGCATCTCCACCTTCTGAAAGTTCATCATAAACTTTCTTGAAGTTTTCGTTGATCTCTTCTTTCACTTCCATAAGACCTACTTTCTTTTTCTCATCTAACTGTTCGATGAGTTTGTCGAGTTCCTCTCTTCTATTTTCAAGCTCAGTGTATTTCTCTTTTAACTCGTCCATCCTTTCCTTCTTTTTGTCATAATCTTTTAAGGCCCTCATGTTCACAGGCTGAAGTTGTTCCATCTGGTTTTCGCCTCGTCTAATGGTATTCTTCAACTCTTTCATGGAAGGAAGTTCTTCATCTCCATACTCCTTTTCGTCTTCGATCTCGTCTTTAAGATCACTCAAAGTATTTTTAAGAGAATCGATCTTCTGTTTCTGGGTATGGATATACTGTTTTTTCGCCTCTAGTTCACTATCTAAGCTTTCCATCTTATGTTTGAACTCTATCTTCTTCTCTTTTTTCTTGTCTAATTCTTCTCTAAATTCTTTGATCTCGTCCGAGAAGGAAGATATTCTTTCTTCGTATCCTTCTAGTTCGTTCTTTTTTGAATCGATGGTTTGTTCGTTCTTCCTTATAGTCGATTTTTTTTCCTCGATCTCATCCTTCAAATCCTGTCTCTTTTCTTTCATTGATTCTATGTTATCTTCCAGTCTTTCTTTTTTATCTAATTTCATCTCTATCTCAGATTCGAGCTTATTCATTTTCTTATCTAGTTTTACTTCTTTATCTTGAAGGTTGGATAGAGTTGTGGATAGTTCTTGAGGACTAACATCTTTGATGTTCTCTGCTATCCCCTTCCTTTTTTCTTTTAGTTTGTTTATCTCACTTTCGATGTGATCTATGGCCTTTTCTAACTTACTTACATTTTCTTCAAGATCTGATTTTTCTTCTATTTTTTCCTCTAAAATCTCAGATTTCCGTTTTATTTTCTCTTTGGTCCTTTTGACCTGAGCTTCTAGATTATCTATCTTACCTGTTTTATCTCCCTCTGATCTTAATTCCCCCATCTTATCCTGTATCTCATCTATTCTGTCTTGGACTTCTTTCAATTCTGATGTAATTTTATTGAGATTTTGCCTTGTAGTTTTGAGTTCGGTTGCAACCCTATCTAACTTACCTCTGTCAGGAGCTGAAAAACTCATCATCTTTTTACTCAAGGTTCCACCAACCATTGCACCGCTTCTCTCGATCTTCTCGCCATCCAGGGTCACCATCCTAACTCCCCCCATCAACTCACGAGCTGAATCGATATCTTCCATCACCACTGTATCCTGGAAAACATACCAGAAAACGTTCTCATATCGATCATCAAAATCCACAAGTTCTAAAGCGAAATCCACCGCACTATCATCTTTGACAGCCCTGATGGCCTTGCCTCTAGGACGCCCTTTTCTCATCTTATTCAAAGGTAAAAATGTGGCTCTACCGGCATCATTCTTTTTTAGGTGTTTGATAGCTCTTGACGCAACTTTATCGTTTTCAACGACAATCGACTGCATACGGCCCCCAGCAGATACCTGTAACGCGGTCTCATATTTCTCATCTACATCTGCCAGCTCAGCTATGGTCCCATGTATACCTTCTATATCACCTCTATCCCTGCTTTCCAATATAGTTGATACCGCTCGGCTATAACCCCTTTTCACATTTTTAGCGGCTTCCTTCTGAGCCTTGAGCTGGTTGTATTCCCTTTCCAACCTGTTCACCCTATCCTGGAGGTCACTCTTATCTTCCCTTAACCTCTTTTCCTTTCGCTTCTTATCATGGAATTCTTCTTTTAATTTCTTGAGTTCCCCTTGAACGTCTTTATTATCTGACTTTAGTTCTTTGAGAGTCCATTCACTCTCCTTCTTTTCGAACTCTAGTGCTTCTTTTTCCTCTTGGATCTCAGATATCTCTTCTACAAGACGGTCTATCTTATCCTTGTTCCTATCTAATTCTACTTTTTTATCTGCAAGTGAATCAGTCTTTTTGTCTATCTTATTTTTTACTCGGATACCTTCTTTTCTAAGATCACTTATCCTATCATCAGACTCGGACTGTTTTGATTTAACTTCTTCAATATCTTTTTGTACTTCTTCCAACTCTTCTTTAGTTTCCTTTTTACTTTCCTTGACTTCACCGATATTTTTTTTCAGGTCGAGGAGTTTATCCTTACTGTTAGCTACCTCTTCTTTTAGATATTCTCTTCTTTCTTTATTGTTCTTAATAGTATGATCCGCATCTTCGTTTTGGTCCTCAGCTCGAGCTATCTCCAGTTTGAGTTCATTTATGGTTTCCTGAAGGTCAGAACTTTTCTCATCGGTTCTTGAGCTTATCTTATCCTCTAAATCATCTATATCTTTAGATAAATTTGAAATCTTTTCTTTGATCTGTTCTTTTTTACTTTTTATCTCTTCTATCCTCTCTTTGTTTTCTTCTATATCATTATTGACGTTCGATATCTCCTTTTCCGTCTCTTTGTAGGTCTTCCAAGCTTTCATCGATTTAGCTTCTTTAACTTTGTCAGACAATTCTTGAAATTTTAACGCCTCAGTCCTATCGCTTTCTAATTCCTTGACCTGGGTCTGAATCTCATCTAATATGATATTTATACGGTCTAGATCATCGATAACGTCCTCTTTTTTATCTTCAGCTTCTTCGATCTCACTGTCGTACTGGGTGATACCTGCGATATCGTCCAAAGTCTTTCTTCTTTCGAAATCGCTCATCTTGACTATCCTAGAAATATCTCCCTGTTGGACTATGTTGTATCCATCTGGTGATATCCTAGCATGTGCTAGAAGATCTTGAAATTCTGTCAATGAGGATGATCTACCATTGATATAAAAGTATGAATTATAGCCCTGCTGGTTATCAGATCGCTGGACCTTTCTAGTAAAGGTTATCTGGTCCTCATTCATGGGTATAGTTTGGTCATCGTTGTCAAAGGTCAAACTAACCTTACAAAAATCAGCTGGCTTACCATCTTTACCTCCGTTGAATATCAAATCTGTCAGACGTCCTGCCCTTATCTCCTTAGAGCTTTTAGGTCCTAATACGAATAATATAGCATCACCGATATTGGATTTACCGGATCCATTTGGGCCAGTGATATTCGTATACCCTTTCTTAACGGGTATTTCCATCTTCTTCCCGAACGATTTAAAATTCTCCATCAAAATCTTTTTTAAATACAAAATATCTCCTCCAGTCGATAACTGGTTTTCTTTTTACCTTGCTTTTATCTAGATTAGAGTGCATGCTTGATCCCATCCCAAGGGATAATAAAGTCCGACAAATAATTTTTATACGTCGGACAAAGACATAAAGCTAACTTAAGGTATAAAAATATTCCGGTATATATCCAACCGGATGCTTAAGAATTCATCTATCTAATTCAGACTCTCTGATTGGATCTTTTTAAATAGTTCTAAAGCGGCGTTTGATTTCATCTCACTGTTTTCCAGTACTGAATCGAAAACAAAGAAAACTGTCATAAACTTTTCAGCACCTTCAACCTCGGTGTCTATTTTTTCGTCTTTTTCTTCATAATACATATCAATCTGCTACCCAAATCTTGTATTTAACACTAGGGTCTTTTAATTCTGTCAGTATCCTTTCTTTAACCAATTTCTTAGGTTTGTGTAACAAAGGTACTCTTTCCTCTAGATCTTCAAAATTTTTGAATTCACCGTTCTTTTTTCGCTCCTCAAGAATTGCGTTCATCTTTTTTTGTCCAAGTCCAGGGAGTAATTCTAACATATGATATCTTTTGGTAATCGGTCTAGCAACGTTATAAAATTCTAGATATTTTTCTTCTTTTTCCTCGATTATATCTTCAATGATGTAGGGTACTTCACTTTGTGCTGCATGTGTTAGTTCATCCCAACCAATTCTATGTTTTACATGTTTTACCTTTTCTCTCTTTTCCGTATCCTTGCCTATGTAAACCCTTTCCCCGATGAATACCGTTTTATCTCTTTTCAATATAAGTTCAAAAAGTTTTAACTCATCCTCCCCTAATGCTAGGGTTAAGCTCTCATGCTTATATCCGCCTTGATCTGGTCTTCCCTCTGCTAGATAATCTAGCACATAAGCGTAGTCTTCCATTTTTTTATCCTTCCACATATTGCTTTATCAAATTAGTTATATCCTCGATTTCATCCTTTGAGGGTGTATATCTATCTTTTGAGAAGACAGCCAATACACCATCTGCATCAGTTGGTAATATATCGGCTGTTTTATATGCTATTTTTTCTTTCATGAAGTCAAACTCGTCTTGAAGCTTTTCTATTAACTCATCCGTTTCTTCTTTATTTAATTTAACGAATTGTTCAGCATGACTTAGAGCAAGACTCTGTTCGTAAGTAAGTTCCCTCTTTTCAGCTTCTTCTTTTAAAATATCTTTAACCTCCGCTAATGAAACATATCTAGACTCTTCTGTCATCTTTATCTCCTCCTCATTCTAATTTGCGAAGGTGTTCAGACCTCGCGATCACCTTTTTAACTTCTCCTCCGTCCTTGACTTCAACTACAAAAGCTTTTCCTTGTTTACCTGTTACCACACCTGTTTTTCCATGAAAACGTCTATGTGGCTGCCCTTTATGTACGCTAGGTTCGATCTTTATCCTTGCTTTCTCTCCTTCTTCGAACTCTTTGAGTGCTCGAGTGATAGGGATCATTCCTTTTTCCCTAGGTTTTTTTCTGAGTATCTTTCTAGTTCCCTGTCGGATTCCTTTTGACTTCTTCATAACCAATCACATCCATTTAGTAGTGTACATCTAATACATCTAATACGAGGACTTCACATCCGACCCCGATCTTTTCAGAGAGGTTCGGTACGGTACGGCCATCATCTCCATGTACAAACTCTTTTACGTACATGCCAGCCTCACATCTCATGACGATTTCAGATATTTTGCCTTCAAGTTTTTCTAGGTTTATCTCTTTCAATTCCCTGATCCTAATCTTGTCGCTCCGCCTGTGGCTAACTCTCTGAGGGGTTCTCTGCGAGATCTTCGTTCCCTTCAAAGAATGTAAGGCCTTTTTATATTTTGCCCTATCAACTTCTGAGGAATGTTCAACCCTCACTTTATATGTTTTATCTGCTCTAGCTTCCTTTATTTCGATGATCTTGTCCCTGTTTGTGAAAGATAAAGAACCTACTTCAACTCTAACATCGTCCTTTATCTTATCCTTTAACTCTTCGAAGTCAATATCTCTTACTATCGGGTTCTTTATCTCCATGACGAATGGTCGTCCATTACCAAGCATCCTAGCATCTATATCTTCCCTACCCATACCATGTAATGTAAAATCTTCACCGAAGGCCATCTCTTTAAGAGGTTCACCGATTATCTCTTCCACACTTGTCTCATACATCTTTCCTTTACCATCACAATGGTCGCATCCCTTACCCCAACATTTCTTACAAGTCCATTTGGTCTGGGGTATACCTCTGTCAAATTTCCTATATCTCCCATAAACAAAAAGCGGTGCGATCTCAACCTCTACAGTATCGAATCTAGTATCCAATATACCTTTTATATCTGGGGTTTTTAAATCCACATCAGCATCTATTCTATCAAAAACCCTCTTCCCGATCTCTCTGTTAAGTTCCGATTTAATCGGCTCCGATGTGGTAACATTAAGTTCAGCCCAGAGCATCTCTTCGTTTTCTTCGATCTCCGGATCTATTCTAGTACCGACTAAGAATGTGTTGAATTCGTAATCTTGAAAAGCTTCGACTATTAATGAGGCGAAGTGTTCCAAATCCTTAAAGATATTTCCGCAGACAGAACAGTCATCGCTGCTTTCTGGAACTTCAACTTTCTCTTCATCGGTCTTAGCCATGGAATAATAAACTCTCAGGGCTTTACCTCTCTCATCGTTTGTAAGCCCATGACCCAACTGGGCGAACATCCGTCCCAGACAATGGTCACATAACTCTTTTTCCAAGGCTTTCTCCGTTATATCTAATAGGTCCATATTCTACGTTGATTTATTGCCGCCATATAAAATTATACCCCTCTATCCCCCGATATTCCTAGCTATCTTATGCAGTCTTTCTTTAGTCAACAGTAGAAATGTGATGAAAACAGTCAAGAAAGCCGATTCTGCTAAAAACCCCTGTTGTACCATGAGGCCTATAAGGAAAGTAAGGAAAAATGCTACAGGAGTGGTTATGCCTATCGTATGGACTTCGTATTTCAGATATGCTAAAAGTAATGCAAAACCACCAAAGATTATCAGTCCAACATCTATGATCGAATAACCTAAATGTTCGGATAAGAAAGCAAAAATCACACCTGCGAGAGAAGTCATAGGGAAAGTTCTAACACCGGCTATCACCATCTTTTTATCTTCTCTATGCTCTCTTTCTAAACCGATTAGAGCACCTAATGCTACCGCTATGACCGCATTCAATACAAGGTTCAAATCTACGAAACCATATGTCATCATAGTTAATAGCATCGAAAGCCTATTTTATATTTTCCTAAATATAACACCGGCTATTAATTTTACAAATCAATCGATAGATAAAAATATCAAAGTGTTATAAACCATTCCATGGAACCAAGAACTCTTGCTAAGAGGTTTTTAGATAATGATCCTCTTAAAAACTCCTACCTTATCGCTAAATTAGATGAAGAGGATATACAGTTATATCTCGGGGAAGGTCACAAATCTGTTCTCATAGAATCTGATGGTTACATATCGATGAGGGGGGATAAAAATAGTTTGGTAGATATATTATCGGATTTAGAAAGTCAGGAGTACAGGTTCCATGCCATAGATGATAAGGCATTTGAGGCCGCTAAAGAAGTTATTGAGGTCAAGGATGATCGTCCTACATGGTTTTTTAAACGCCCGAAGAAGTATTTTGAGGAACCTGATTTAGAAGTAGAAGAGTTAGAGGTTGAAGATGCCGAGGTGATCAACGAATACTGGGGACTTCAAGGAAGTGATTCTACGGATTATATAGCTGAAAGGATAAGAAAGGGTCCTGCTTTTGGTATAAGGAGGGGCGGAGAATTGGTGGCCTGGACTCTGACACATTATATCACTAAGGATGTTCTTAATCTTGGTTTTCTTCATGTCAAAAGAGATTGGAGACGAGAAGGTTTTGCAAAAGCTATTACTGAACATATGTGTAAACACGCCGAGAAGAATGATCAAGTACCCGTGGTCGATATATTCAAGGATAATAAACCTTCGGTATCTTTAGCAGAAACTCTCGGGTTTAAATGTATAAGTGAACATCATTGGTTCTCTGGCATCAAACAGTGACTCAAACCAAATTATATATATTCCCATCCTAATAAAGGAAATAAATGAAGGGATATAAGAAGGTAAAGGTTCTCTCTTATGAGGGATATGGTGCTGAAGTCAAATGTGAAAAAGCCATAAATAAAGGCATAAGATCAGGTTGGCAGCCGATAGATATCTGTTCCTTTGTACCACCCGATAACAGATACCTGAAAGTTATAGCATTCATGGGTAAGTTGGATAAGGAAAGCGGATTTGAGGGAAAGCAAAAAGAAACTAAATCTGATAAAACTACTAGCAAAGATGCTGAGAGAAAAGAAACAGAGGACTTTGTTAGATGCCCTCAATGCGGAAAAAAGGGGTTGATGTCGAAGGATAGCACTTGTAAGTATTGTGGATATCAAGAAGATGAAATTAATACGAACGAAAAGCTTGTTTTCTAAATTCGAAACTACCGGAAAAAAGATAAATACCTTCTTCAGATAAAGCCAATTGATGCCAATAAGACAGCCCATCGTCAGCGTACTCGGTCATGTCGACCATGGTAAGACAACTTTCTTAGATCGTATAAGAGGTAGCACAGTAGCTGACCGGGAAGCTGGTAAGATCACTCAACATATCGGTGCTACAGAAGTCCCAGTAGATGCTCTAAAAAAAGCTTGCGAGGTTTTGGGCTGTAAAGTAGAATTCTCTTTACCTGGTCTACTTTTTATCGATACCCCCGGCCATCACTCCTTTATGACTTTGAGATCGAGAGGAGGAGCATTATCAGACCTTGCTGTACTAATTATCGACATCAAAGATGGACTAATGCCACAGACAAAGGAGTCTATAGAGATCCTTAAAAGAAATAAAACACCATTCATAATAGGTGCGAACAAAGTAGATAGGATAGCCGGATGGAATTCCCAGAATAAACCCTTTGTACAATCTTTTAATGAGCAGACAAAAAGTGCCCAGGATCGCATGACAGAAGCCCTTTATGAAATTATAGGGGACCTTTATGATATGGGATTTTCCTCGGATCGTTATGACCAGATCGACGATTTTTCAAATAATATCGCTATAGTACCGATGAGCGCCAAAACTGGAGAAGGTGTAGAAGATATTTTAATGACTCTTATAGGCCTCGCTCAAACATTCCTTAAAGACGAACTTGAAGTCGAAGAAGGGCCTGGAGAGGGAACGGTACTTGAGGTCAAGGAGGAATTAGGTCTAGGTACAACGTTAGACACCATTATTTATCAAGGTACCATCAGGAAGGGGGACGAAGTTGTCATAGGTACAAGAAGCAAACCTATCAAGACTAGGATCAAATCACTTCTCAAACCTAAACCCATGGACGAGATCAGAGATCCTAAAGAAAGGTTCGACGAAGTCCGTGAAATAAATGCAGCTGCCGGTATCAAAGTAGTAACACCAGAAGGAGAAGGTATTGTGGCAGGTGCACCGATCCGAGCGATTTGGGACAGAGATACAGACGAGGTAATGAAATCCGTTAGGGCAGAAACCGAAGCTAACATCGAAACCGAGGAAGAAGGTGTAGTAATCAAAGCAGATGCGATAGGGTCCCTAGAAGGTCTCGCCTTTGAGCTTAACGATGAGGATATCCCTATCGGTATGGCTTCAGTAGGAGATGTTTCTCGAAAAGATATCGTAGATGCTGAAACTATGAAAGACCCTTTACACAAGATCATACTCGCATTCAACGTTAATATATTACCCGATGCCAAAGAGGGATTGAAAGAGTCAGGTGTAAAGGTAATAGAGAACGACGTAGTGTATCGTTTAGTAGATGATTACAAAGAATGGAAAGAGCAAGAGAAGCGAATGATCGAGGAAGAAAAAAGAAGAAAGCTCGTATTTCCTTGCAAGTTCCGTATACTTGAAGATCATACCTTCAGAATCAGTAAACCCGCAATCGTTGGAGTTAGGGTCCTTGGAGGTAAACTACAACCGGATAGGCGTCTACTGAAGAAAGACGGTAGAGTGGTAGGTAATATCAAGAGCATCCGAGATGGTGACCACTCTTTAGATATTGCTGAACAGGGTGACGAAGTTGCCATAGCGATATCTGGTATAACCGTTGGAAGGCAGATCGATGAAGAAGAAGATCTTTACATCGATATGCCCGAAGGCGATGCCAAAAAGATGAAAGAGATAGAATTGACCTTCGACGAGAAAAGAATTTTAGAAGAAATAAAAGAGATAAAGCAGAAAGAAGAACCGTTCTGGGGTATGTGAAATCTTAAAATTTTTCATTCTTTTTTCGATGTCTTTTGTAATACATTATCAAAATTATTCCTATGCCTATCACCGATGCTACTATCAGTAGAACTAACCAGGGCGGTGAAACTTCACCTTCTACTGTCACTGTTTTTGTGATTGTATCACTTTCTCCGTCTTCATCGATTACTGTCAAAGTTACCGAGTATTCTCCCTCTTCCTGGAATAAATGGGTTGGATCCTGTTCTTCCGATACAGTTCCATCTCCGAAATCCCATTCCCAGGAAATTATGTCCCCCCGCCTTTCGGTACTGTTATCTAAGAATCGAACTTCCTCATTGACCTGGGGGTTATCGGGTTGATATGTGAAATCAGCGACAGGGGCCGAGCTTTCGACCTTTAAATACCGATGAGTGCTGTTAGTAGCCCCCATGTTATCTTCAACCGTTAAGGTAACTCTGTATTCACCCGGTTCTTCATAGACGTGTGTTGGATCTGAAGTCTTTGATGTTTCTCCGTCACCGAAATCCCATGTACGATCGACTATCCATCCGTCATAGTCAACACTGTTGTCTTGGAAGTTCACTTCGTCACCGGGATAGATCTCTTCCGGAAAGTAGTCAAAAGAAACCGAGGGAGGGATGTTTTCGATCTCTACTGTTTTAGTCGTATGGTTTTCTTCACCGTCATCATCCCAAACCACCAATGTAACTTGATACTTTCCGCTAAGAGCATAGCTGTGAATGACATCTTCTTCCTCAGAAACGTTCCCATCGTCAAAATCCCAATAGTGTTCTACTATCTCTCCGTCGGGATCATAAGACTGATCTATAAATTGGATCTCATCCCTAGCCGTCGGACTTTCAGGTTGAAAGGTAAAATTTGGACGCGGTGGGATGTTGACGATCTCGATCGTTTTTGTAGTTTGAGATTCTATACCACTTTCATCTTTAACGGTCAAAGTTACGTCATAGACCCCTAGTTCATCATACCTTTTTACAGGATCTTTTTCGTAAGAATGATCACCGTCACCGAAATCCCATGTATAGTTTACATCACCATCTAAATTATAACTTGTATCATAGAAATTGATATCATCTAAACGTGTAGGGTTTTCTGGTTCATAAGTGAAGTTTGCCATGGGTCTTACGGCCCCCACGATACGGATATCGTCGATCCACCACCCTTCGTGACCAGAATCATGGGTATCGGTACCTGCTCTAAAACGGAAACGGACAGAGTTGCCCATATTTGGAATGTTTACTATTTCTTTTCTCCATTGGTCCTGAGTACCCGTAAAAGCATTTTTTCCCTCTAGGGGATTATTATAACCGGTTTCTAACTCTCTATCGTAATCACCCTCTGGGATTAACTTTTCCCAACCAGATCCAAGATCAGCTTCTACAATACCCCCGTCATACCCGTCTTCGAAATCGTATCTATGGTGCCAAGAGAGTGTCATATTTTCCCATCTGCTTGTATCTATTTTTGGTGAGATGATCGATTCATCTAATCTAGTCCCATAATGACCCTGACCGAAATTCCATGAGAAGTCTCCTGAGTAAGAACTCGTATCGACGACTTTCCATTCGACGTCGGGCTCCCATCCGATGTTACCTCCTTCTAAATCGTCGATGTTTGAAGATATGAATCGATAATCTTCACTTTCGTATTCCTTCCAGTTTCCAACCTCATCGGTGGCATTGATTTTAAACGAATAATTTCTATCTGGAACTAAATTATCCAGGATCAAAGAGTGTTCTTCTGAGAAATCTTCGGTTTCAACTTGCCTATTAAATTCATCATCGATGCCGTATCTTATAGAGATTGAAGCGGGTTCGTCCGTTTTTAAAGTCAACTCGGCAGCTAATTTCTCTTTGACATTCACATCACTAACTTCTGGTGGAACACCGTCTATATATGCTGTGATGGTCTTAGTTTCAGATGTCCCATCCCCGATGTCATCGTCGTAATAGATCCCTTCTATAATATCGTCGTGGGATACCTGTAATACATCCTCTCTGATTTCTCCAGAGATATCGATTGAACCGATAAATATCCCGTCATTATCATTATCGAACAGTTCGACCATTTTACCATCAGGTTCAGTATCACTCACTATCTCTACTTCGATGCTCTCTTCTCCAGTTAAATCAGAATCCATAACAGTTATGTTTACCGTATCTTCAACGGCGTATTTATCCTGATCAAAATGGATACTCCCATCTGAATCAACTTCTCGTGTATTGTATGAAAAAAGTGCATAATCCTGGTTAGCTGTACCGTCGTTATTAGCATCCTCAGGTATATTGTATCCTTCGATCCTTATCTCGTAAAAACCCTCCTCTAAATCATCTGGATGTATGTAAACATTTTCTACTACATTCCTATTATCGAATCCATCTCCATTGTCATCAAAATCAGAGATGGTATCTGTGTCGGCTTGTGTCCATCCATCGGAGAATGCGTTCCCCTTGTACCTTCTTCCACTGGGTGAAACGACTTCAAGATTCAGATCATTTTTTATTGTGGGGATATCTCCTTCATCAGCATATCTGTCGGTCCAAGTGAGTGTGATTTTCAGAGGTTCATCCATGTTATCTGGGTATACTGAATATTCGTCGACTTCACCTGTCTCTAAAAGAGAGTTTTGATCCCGTGATATATATTGTATATCAGAACCAATGATGTTGGTTAAATCTACCGAACCCCATCCCTCATATCTGTTAGGTATGTGATCGATCTCACCATCTCCGGAATGATCCGTTTCTAGATCTATTGCTGAATTTATCAATATCGCTTTGACCATAGCTGGGCTGGGTAGATTTCCGTGAGTTTCTTCGTAGTATTGGGACACAACTGCAGCAGCGGCTGCAACGTTAGGTGTTGATTGTGATGTTCCAGACCCCCATTCATACCGGTCGTCTTCACTGTAAAGACCCCAGAGATTACTTTCATCTACCAGGGGTGTGCTTGTGGAAAGCGATACTCTACCTGGAGCTACTACCGTGGGTTTGACACGATTATCTTCAGTCCAGCCTCTAGAGCTGAAAGATGTGATCGAATAAGGTTCGTCGGAATTACCCAATGAGCCATAGAGGTTTGCATCAGGCATATAGGATTCCGTTGATCCTACTGTTATAACATTCTTAGCATTTCCTGGACTGCTTATAGAACCCAAATTGGGCCCCTCGTTTCCAGCACTTGTAACGATCACCATAGGTTCGTTTTCAGGGCTTTCAGAGTTTGCATCTCTTACTGCTTCATCATATTGGGCATCACTGGTACCATATATACCGTCTTCACCATCACCTCCCCATGAATTGGAATGCACGTATACATCACCATTTTGTTTCGCATCCTCGATGATATCATAATAGGATACCATGGGTGGAACAGCCCAAGATCCATCATCACTGAATAATTTTTGTGCAAAAAGCTCAGAATCGTATGCTAAACTTTGTGAGAGATAGTATTGAGCATGACCTTCGTACTGCTGACCAGTACCTCCATAAGTGTCTCCAGCAGCCAGGCCTGCGGTATGGGTCCCATGACCATATCCGTCACTCCAGTCGTTACCACTTCCGAAATATGTACCACCGATAACTCGTCCAGTGAAATCCTCGTGACCGGCATTACCCACGGTTCCATCACCGATACCCGTGTCTGCAACTGCTATTGTGATCCCTTGTCCAGTATAACCTAGATGGTTCACGTAAGCACCGAAATCCCCAGTATCTCGGTACACTTCGGACGGTTCATCAGGATCCCAGAAGCCACCTAACAACTGTGATTCCATCTCGTTGTGAAGCTTCATTTCATCGACGTTCTGGATATAGATCACATCATCCATATCAGCTAACTCTTTTAACTTGGAATAACTTCGGATCTCAGTGAAAACTTCGTAACGAGATCTACTGTTCCTTATCGCTTTTATATCTGTGAGTTCATTTATATTGAAGAGACTCGACTCTGAGTTGAACATATTCACCCTTACCATACCCGGTTCTAGGTTCCTATCTATTTTGTATTCCGGTTCATATTCTCCCACCCAGGATACATACCTCAAGTCGTTTATTTCATTTAGTAGATCAGGGTTCATCCTAACATGGAATGCGTAGTTCGGGACGTAATTCAATATGTTCACTCCCATGTTCTCTAAATCTCTTCTCCATTCGTTCTTGATAGGGCCGTGAGTTCTGATCAAAAACATAGAGTTTTCAGATCCTATGACTGATTCTTTCGAAGTTATATCTATGGTCCTACCTTTCACGGATAACTTTGTATGATCTTCGAGTTCGACGATATCTTCATGCTGGATCCTGAATATGTTCTCTGATCGCCCCTTGATCAAAACAAAATTATCGTATTCTTCGATTATTGTAAAATCAAATTCTTCTAACTGTTCTATAACTTCACTGCAGTGGTCCCTAACCAAAAAATAGTTTTCATGGAAGTCCTCTTCAATATTAGGAGCTGCAACGGTTAAAAATGACCCTACTACCAAGATAAATACCAGCAAAGTTGTCAAATATTTTATGTTCATCAGATCTCACCCAGTATGTCAACCTTAGTAATTATACCTGCAACCTGACCTTTTTTAGATGTTAACACACAGGGATAGTGTACTAATAATTTCTTCACAACATCTAATTCAGCATTTTCATCTATTATCGGGAAAGGTGGATCCATTATTTTTTTAACAGGCAGCTCTCTATCTATCTTTTCGTAATTCCTTAACAGACCACTTTCGGTGATTCCGCCTAAAACTGAACCGTTTTCAATAACTGGCATCTGAGAAACCGCGTTTTCATCCATTATTTTTAGTGCGGTTTTGATTTTATCATTACGTATTAGTGAAAACACCTTTTCAGAATGGACTTCTTTTGCTCTTTTATCAGTAGTATTCTTAGCCATCTCTTCTTCTAGCTTATCCAATATCTTTCTACCTTTTAAGTAAGATGGGGATGTACTCCCGTTCTCTATCTTGGCTATCAGTGATTGACTGACCCCAGCCTTATCGGCCAGTTCTGTTTGTGTTAAACCCAGTTTCTTTCTAATCGAACGTACTCTGCTGATATCTTTCAACATCTTAATTGGAAATTGTTAAAGACCATATATAGGTTTATTCCTATTCGAATAATAATGACAATAAATTATTAATATAGTATCTATAGTGGGATTTTTTATTCTCTTTGGATAAGAAAATCCAATTGAGATCATTATGAATCGAGTTAATAGAATCAGCATTTAAAGAGGAGAAGATCATGAAAAATAATATAGCGGCAGAAACTCTAATAGAAACTCCCATCGAGAAGCAGGAAATCGAGATAGTGGAGAGGAAGGGTATAGGTCATCCAGATAGTATAGCTGACGGGATCGCAGAGGAGATAAGTAGAGGTCTTTCTAAGATGTATATCGAAAAACATGATAGGATTTTACACCACAATACAGATGAAGTCCAGATCGTAGGTGGACAAGCTGATCCAAAATTTGGAGGAGGCGAAGTCTTAGAGCCGATTTACATCCTTTTGGTCGGTAGAGCTATCACTGAAGTTAACGGTAAAAGACTGCCATACAAAAGTACCGCGTTGAATGCAGCTGAGGAGTATTTACGTGATACTTGTACTCATCTAGACCTAGACCATGACGTTATGTTGGACTGCAGGATAAGTCAAGGTTCGGTAGATCTAAGAGATGTTTACGATACCAGTACGAATAATGCAAACGATACTTCGTTCGGAGTGTCTTTTGCTCCTATGAGTGATACAGAAAGAGTGGCTTTAGAAGTTGAACGCTTTATCAACGGTCCATTGAAGAAAGATCTTGTTGAAGTTGGACAGGACATCAAAGTTATGGCTGTAAGGATGGGAAATGAGATAGATCTGACAATCGCAGCGGCGATGATAGATAGATACGTACCGGATCCTGATCATTATAAGAGTGTAGTTGAGGAATTGAAATCTAGGGTTCACGATAAAGCGTTGGAGATAACTGACAGAGACATAAAAGTGGATGTAAACACTGCTGATAATTACGATAATGGTACTTATTATCTGACAGTTACCGGTTTATCCATGGAAAATGGTGACGACGGTTCAGTGGGAAGAGGTAACCGGGCAAACGGTCTCATCACCCCCTTCAGACCGATGAGCATGGAGGCTGCGGCTGGAAAGAATCCTGTTACCCACGTAGGTAAACTTTACAACATCGCTTCTAAATTGATAGCTGAAGACATCTATGAGGAAGTCGGAGATAGTATCCACGACGTATTCGTTAGACTCGTTTCTCAGATCGGTAAACCGATATCAAAACCTCAAGCTGCAAGTATCCAGCTGGTGGTTCCGGAAGAAAACGATTATTCAAAAGAGTTGGAGATCGCTGAAGCTATCGCAGAGAAACATCTAGAGAATATACATGATATCACCGATATGGTTCTAAATGGTGAGGTAACCGTATTTTAACTATTTACCCAAGAAGTCACCTTCCTAAATCTCTGATTTAGGTGGGTGATGAATTGGGGTGTTTTTTCAATCACACTTTCAC
>CAYNQI010000013.1:0-27872 GCA_964399335.1 uncultured Thermoplasmata archaeon
TTATGAAATCCCGATAAACGTGAATTCTCAACAGACATATCTAACACCACTCCTTTAAAGTTCAAGGTTGTATATTTAGCTTCGGATAAATCTTCTCAATAGCAAAACATTTATCCCAAGCCTCTATATGCAAAATTGTGGTACGGATGATTAGAGAATGCGAAGAACACGGGTATTACAAAGGAGAAAAATGTTCCGAATGTGGTGAGAGAGGAAAATTTATTATGAGTGACGAGGAGATCAAAAATCTTGGTAAAACAACTGCGGGTATACTCCGTCATTTTCCGGATAAATACGGTCTAGACATGGATAATAGGGGTTGGGTCGATGTTGAACATTATGTCAAATCCCTAAGGAACAGACAGAAAAGATTCCACTGGTTAAGACAATATCACATAAGAGCTCTAGCTGCAACTGACCCAAAAGGACGTTACCAGATCGAAAATGAACATATCAGAGCTACATACGGTCATTCAATCGATGTGGATCTAGATCTACCCAGCGAAGACATACCGGATACACTTTTCATACCAACAACTTCCAAAGAAGCAGATCTTTTACTAGAAGGGGGTATCAAACCCTCAGATCGAACTTATGTACATCTAAGCGGCACATATGAATCTGCTGTAGAAGCCGGTTCTGTCAGAACTGATGAACCGGTCATACTAAAAGTCGATGCAAAAAAAGCTTTGGATGAGGGTGAAACTATTATGAAAGCAGGAAAAGAAGTTTACATAGCTAAAGAGGTTCCTGCAGAATACCTAAGTAAACACGAAGAACAGCCTACCGAATAGATCCTCACTCTGGATTGAGTGTTACTACGTTGTTACCTCTCAAAACGATAGTTCCGATCCTTCTTTTTCTATCTTTAGTTTCTTCTTCAGTATCTTCTAAAACGAGATTCATATGATCATCGAATCCGATCAAAGTACCAGTTAATTCCCTCCCGTCTTTCAAAAGTATCTCTACTTTATCTCCGAGTGAAGCGTTCAATAAATTTGAAGGTTTAGCCATATTACCATACCGTTCATAAGCTTAAACTATTTTAATGATTTGGTCACTTCGGCCAAATTTTCTTCTACATTTTCTTTTCTATCGATCAATCCTAAACTATCGTATATCGATATAGATTCTTCCATGAGTTCTGCTGCCTCTTCATACTTGTCCAATTCTGATTTCACCTTACCCAACTCCGAGATAGCGTCGGCTAGATATCTTTGGATGTTCAATTTTCTTAAACAATCAACAGCCTCCTGCAGATGCTTTTCAGCTTCATCGAATTCACCCTTTTTACCAAGTAATTGGCCGTACTTCATCTCAACGCCGGCTTCTCCAACTGGGTCGTGCTGATCTTTCAACAACTCTAGAGATCCTCTAAGCGCATTTTCAGCAGCTTCGAACTCCTTTAGATATGTATAGGATTCACCTAGGTTGAACAGTGCCCATGCTCTAGTATTTGGGAAATTGTTCTCCTTAGCAACACGTTGAGTTTTTTCATAAAATTCAGCAGCCTTTCCCCAATCTTTTTTCAAAGAGTATATCACACCTTTATTCATCAATATGTTGGTCCTTTCGTACTCATGACCTTCCTCTTCATATAATGATAAACTCTTATCGTAATACTGGATACTAGTATCGTATTTTTCTTTTTCACCATACACATCACCCAGGTTCTTATACACTTGTGCGATCTTCTCTTTCTCATCGTTTCTATCATATATTCCAAGCGAATCTTGAAGTTTATTAACCGCCTCTTGGAACTCACCTTTACGGAAATCGATTAACGCGGTATTCCTTAAACAATCAGCCTCACCTACTTCATGATCAGTAGATTTTATCAACTTCAAACATTCTTCACTTACCCCCTCCGCTGATCCTATCTCCCCCATCTGAGTGTGAGCCCTTATCAACTCGTTCATAGAATCTACGATGAGTTCGTCCTTATCGATCTCTTCACCGACTTTCTTAGCCTTTTTTAAATAATCTACAGCTTCCTCCATCTCACCTAATTTTTCTGAAACATTCCCCAAGTCCATCAACAATTCGTACTCTTTCTTGAGCCTGATCAATGATTTCCCCACATCGTCGAGTCTGTTTAATTTATCGATGAGTTTGTACTTCCTGATGGCGCTCTTGATCTCCTCCGCCTTCTCCATCCCAGTGAAAAATCTAACACTTTCAAAAACTCTATCCGCTAATTCATCTAGATCATCGACCTCAAGTTCTGAGGGGATGGTACCGATCTTCTTACACTGCTCTTCGAATATATTCTCACCCAGATCACCTAGTTCACCGTGTAAAACTTCCCTTATCTTGTGATTCATCCCTTTGACCATGAGAAAGCATATGCGCATATCCGTTATAATTTTTTTCAATCGATATCTTTACTGTTAAATATCTTCTCAGATATGATCAAAGGAACAGCGATCCAAACCACTAATAAAACGATCATAACCCATGTATCGTAGGGGTGTATCTCGGGTTCTTTTCCTCCGAATTCTAGTGCCCATTCTCTCAAAGGTACTATGTTAAGTGCTAAAAGAGTGTACCATAGCATAACTGGATTGAACAATTGGAGCATAAAATACCATTGAGGCGGACGCCCCATCTGTAGACGTTCCCAACCGAATGTCAATTCAGCTATGGCATACATACTGAAAAGCCATATGAATGTGAATAGAAAAAGAACGAAGATCGATGCTGACATGGACGAACTCTCCTCCTCAAATATGACCGAGAACATCATACTTAATGATATATACACACCCCCTAGTATAACCGAAGAAAGTATGAAAAGGTAGTATTCTGCCAATACAACCTCTTCGACCATCAAACTGATAATGATCCCCCCCATACCCAGACCAAAAACCACTGATATCGATAAGACGGTCCATAAACCCAAAAATTTTCCTGCTAAAACTTCCCCTCTGTCTATAGGGTAAGATAAAAGAAGTTCCATGGAACCGTCTTTACACTCCCTAACTATCGTCGAATAACCAAGTATGACACCAAGTATAGGGACCATGTATTCGATATACGTGGTCATATATATTATCGTGTTCTGGAGTCCCATCCAATCTTTATGAGCCTCCATGGATGTTCCATAGAACGAAACCATGACGGAAAGACCTAAAAATAACAAAGATAGTAAGATAACCCATCTGTTTCTAAAATTATATTTTATCTCTTTTTTGGCGATGAACAGTATCCTTTTCCACATCTTTTTAGAGTAAAATAGTTTGAGATCTTCTATCTTGATCATCGCCCATCACCTGCTGTCAACCTGACGAACACCTCTTCAAGGTCCGGTTCTTTAACACTGAAGTTCGTGATCTCCATGCCTTCATCAAGGAACTTCCGTATCACACTCATCTTTTTTTCTGCACTGCAGTACAAAACCAGTTTACTATCTTCAACCCTTGCCCTCTCAACGTAATCCAAGTTATTGACTATCTCTAAACCTTTATCCAAGGGTTCAAATCGAAGTTCCAATCTATCTTTTAAAGAAAGTTTATCACCTAAAGTCTCAACATCATCTTCTGCTAGCATACTCCCCTCATTGAGGATACCGACTCTATCACATAATTCCTGAACCTCGGAAAGCACATGACTTGAAAGGAAGATTGTTTTTCCCTTATCTTTCAAACTCAAAATCTTATCCTTGATCCATCTTCTTATATTCGGGTCCAATCCAGCAGTAGGTTCGTCCAAGATCAATAGATCCGGTTTTCCGATCAAAGTTTGAGCTATCCCCAAACGCTGAGTCATGCCTTTGGATAGATGTTTACATTTTTTCGATCTTTGCTCTTCAAATTTGAAATCTTTCAAGATCCTATCGATCTCACTTTTAGAACATCCCTTAACCTCACATAAAAATTCTAGATTCTCAGAAACTGTCAAATTACCATAAAAAGACACTTTTTCAGGTAGATAACCTAACCTTTGCCGAACTTTCTTACCTTTCTTTTTAACATCATAACCGTCTATCTCTATAGTTCCCTTTTCCCCCTTCATCAGACCGATCATAATCCTGATGGTAGTCGTCTTACCTGCTCCATTAGGTCCAAGAAATCCATAGATCTCACCTTCTTTAACGTCTAAATCTAGTCCGGACACTGCCTTGAAACCGTTAAATTTCTTTTCTAACCCACGTATCTTAATGATACTCATCAAATTTTATATGGTTTAAGCTCTAATAAAATTTTTCTATAAACTTTTCAATTAGCTACGAACAGGACCCAGTATATGTCCATACCGATGAAAGTCCCTAAAAACAAACCGGTAAAGAGGCGTAAAGAGTTGCAGCTTTCCCAAGAAGTCACTTCCTGCATTAAACCGTCTAAACCGAAGGGGATCAGTGATAACATAGTAAGTATGAATAAATTGAGTGGAGATATGTCTCCTAGAAAAAAACTAAAGATCGTACCGAATATAATTCCTAAATAGAAGCCTGTACATCTGGAGCAAATAGGTAAAACTGAACCTTTTATCGTGACATCTCTCCTTTTTACCGTGACAGATGATATCTCTCATATCATCTCTTTGAATTCATCGACTAGTTCAGGATACTTCTTTTTGACCCCGTCTAATATAGCTCCGATTGTTACGGTTTCTAAATCTACATCAGAGAGAGCATCGATTATCTTATCGAAGGTTTCGTCTTTAAGCTGCATAGCAGCCTCTTTAGCCATGTAATTCCGCCACAATTTGTCTTCCATTTTATCCCTCCACTGTTTTTCATATCTCTGGAGGTACTCTTCATCTACTCTCCCTTCCTTTACTGCTTCTGCGGCAAACTTACCAGCTATCTTACCCTGTATGAGACCGTTTACAATACCGCCTCCTGTCATAGGATCGACAACTCTAGAAGCATCGCCAACTAGAAGTATACCCGGGGCCGTCACTTTCTCAGGTGGATGTGTAACTGCTACTGCGCCAGCAACCATATCAACAGGTTCACCGCCTTTGTAATCATCGTGACTTTCTATGAATTCGTCCAGATAATCTTTAGGAGTTTTTTCTCCGTTTAATCTACTAAACTGGATACCTAATCCCACATTGGCGGTATTTTCGCTTTTAGGAAAAACCCATACGTAGCCACCGGGGGCGTCGGAACCCATAAAGAAATGAGTGTAATCAGGATCCATATCTATTCCAGTCAACCTGTACTGGAAGCATGTCATGATATCTTTAGGTTCTAAAGATTCATAGATCCCGGCCCATCTTCCGACCTGAGATTCGAATCCATCAGCACCGATCACCAAGTCAGCTCTAACCTCAAATTCTTTGCCTAGATTTTTAGCTTTGACGCCCTTTACGATACCCTCCTCTTTGATCAACCCTACTGCTGAGGTCTTAACCATGAAATCTGCTCCTTCCTCAACCGCTAATCTTGCCATCTCTTTGTCGAAATGGTCCCTTTCTAACACCACCCCGACTTCGTTCCCAGCCAATTTTTCTGTGATCTTTAGTTTGTGGCCGGCAGGTGAATACAATGTAGCTCCCTTCATGACACGACTGGTAGAACTATGGATGTTATCTATCTCTAATTCTTCAAGCCAGGAAAGTGAAACTCCCTCTGCACACCTTACAGGTGATCCTATCTCCTGCCTTTTCTCTAAAACTAAAACGTCAGCGCCTTCCTTTGCAGCAAATCTTGCTGCTGCACTTCCGGCAGGTCCACCACCTACTATCACTATATCATAATTCAGTACGTCCCTCTCTTGGATATCCATATCAATCACCTCTCATATCTAAGGCATCGATAGGACATACTTTCACACACATACCACACTCGGTACAGTCATCGTTTATATCTATAGTAAATTCTTTGAGGAATATGGCATTGAACGGGCATGTACCGACACAAGCACCGCATCTCATACACTTTTCATCTTCGACTTCAGGCTTCATCTCTTTTCCTCCATTCATCTAGTGGTACTGAAAATTTTTCTTCGATTTCATCACGGTAGGTAGGCCCTCCATTGTATGCGCAGAACGGGATTATCCTTCCGTCAGGAACTACGTAATGTATCACACATCTCTTCACCCTTTCTATATCGTAATTGTAATCGTCCTGGAAGTGCATACCGCCTACGAAGAGAGTCCTCCAAGAGAATTCACTAACGCTTTTTTTATCACCTCGATCCATCAATTGCTTCATAATTTCTCCGAGAGTCAATCCTCCAGGTAGTTCACGTTCTTTGAGATAATCCCCGAAGTACTTGTTGAAGTTTTCAACAAGACTTTTTTTCTTTTTTTCTTCATTCTTCAATTTACTTCCTATCTTGATCGCGGTCTTTTTAATGAAGGTGTCCCATTCTTCGGCTTTGTTCGCCATCTCTTTCATAAGCCCTTCCACATCTAAGAATTCAGTGATCGGGATTATCTCTCCATCGTCTCCAATGACAAGGTAACTAGCTAATCCGCAGTGTGGGTGGGATGTGAAAGCGATCTGTGGTTCGTCTTTTATAACCGAAACCAGTTGTGAAATAGGTGTGACAAAAGGTACTGGGTAGAAATCTTTTCGTGATAGTGATCCGGTCTGTTCTTCTAACCCTATAGCTAGGTCAGAAAGAGTGTATCTTTGTTTCTGACGTTCTTCTTTATCTATCCTTCCAGTGAATGCAACGGGTTGGAAATTAACGCCCCTCACTACATCTCTATTATCGATTGCAAACTTCAAAATGTCCCCGACCTGGTCATCATTTATCCCTTTAACTATAGTAGGTACCAAAACCGTGGCTAAAGGCTTAGGACTGGTTTTTCTACAGTTTTCGATGGCCTTTTTCTTAACACCTAATAGTTTCTTACCCCTTGCCTGGATGTAGTTTTCTTCTTTTAACCCGTCGAATTGAAGGTAAACTGTGTGAAGGCCAGCATCTATACATTTTTGAGCATAATCGTCATCTCTAGCAAGTTTGATACCGTTTGTAGCGATCTGTATCTGTTTAAATCCCATTTCGGAGGCCTTTCTTATAACATCAAAGAATCTCGGGTAAACAGTCGGTTCTCCGCCGGAGAATTGTACAGCAGTAGTTGGGACTGGTCTTTCTTCACGCAGAGTTTTCAGCATATTTACTACTTCTTTAAAAGTAGGCTGATAAACATAGCCAGCCTGATTTGCATTTGCGAAACATATCGGGCAATTTAGATTGCATCTGTTGGTCAGATCCAAATTAGCTAGACAGGTATGGCTTAAATGTAGATTACATAAGCCGCAGCTATCGGGACATTTAGCAGTTCCGGTTATGGCTGGATTCTCCACACCTACTCCATCATAAGCCCACTTCTCAGAATCTAGATACATATCTACATCTGACCACACCAAACTCTCAAATCGTCCATGTTCTGGACATTTTTTCAACATCACCGCACTTCCATCCTTTTCTACTATCTTTGCATCTATAACTTCTTTGCATTCTGGACACAAAGATTGTGTTTTCTTTGGAAGGCCCTTTTTTAAGCGGGACTCCTGAATCACCATGATTATCGGACCAAATTATGAGTGCAAAGTATTAAATATTTTGTAGCGATAATCGCTAATAATGTCCGAAGACGTGTCAGATCCCGAGGATCTTAAGGAGGAATACGAGTATATATCCCAGGGATTGCAGAAATTCGGTTTAACGGATTATCAGGCTAGAGCATATACAGTTTTAGTTTCACACGGTGTTGCTGATGCAGAAACCATCGCATCTACTTCACAGCTTCCTAGAACTTCAGTCTACAAGGCTCTTGACGATCTACATGAAAAAGGTTATGTTGTAGTCACCAAAGGAAGACCGAAGGTATATCGACCTGCTGAACCCCTGGAAGTGAAGGCGAGATTGAACAGGGAACTTGATGAACTTTTTGGAAGGTTGAATACTATATACGAAATTCTATCTGAAAAAGGAGAACCTCAAGTCATCTATACTATCAATGGTAAGGGAAAGGTCATGGATAAGATAGGGGAGATCTTGAAGAAAACAGAAGAGGATATTATAATATCTACACCGTCTTTTTCAGAAATAATAGATAGATTGGAAGGAGAACTTAATTCAACTTTGAAAAGGGAAGTCGACATGACTATAATAACAGCCCCAGGTGAGAGAGTTACAAAAGGTGCAGAAGTTGAACGTAGGGATAGATTGATAGCTACCGATATCATAAGCGATGGAAAAAGAGCACTATTATCTTCACCAGAATTCGAAGCTTGTGGTTATACAGATAACCCTTCTCTTGCAAGACACCTAGTAAACTTTATGGATATATTGATGAAACGTGGTTGAATACTTAGAACCAAAATATTTTAAAACACCAATTCGATAACTATCCCATGGATATAAAATCGATGGGCCTAATTGTGGGATTATTGATAATCATCGGTGGCGTGTTCGTTATATCCTTAACTCAAGAAGCAGGACAAGCTGGTGTATCTCCAAGTGGTGGTATAGCTGAAACTAGTGAGGAGAGTAGACCTTATTTTTGGCATGGAGTTTTTATTATAATCGGTGGATTAGTGGTGACTGTAGTTTCTTATATTAAGGGGGAACCTTGATGTCACATATCTTGGTAATTACCACTTTTAGTGAAAAAGAGGATGCCAAGAAGTTCGGAGAATTAGTCATAAAAAAAGAATTAGGGGCTTGCGTACAAATATTAGGACCTATCGAAAGCATTTATTCTTGGAATGACAAAGTCGGAGATTCCGAGGAATATATCTGTTTTATCAAGACTAAAAAGGATCTTTACGAAGAGCTAGAAGAGCTGATTTTAGAAATTCATCCATACGAAACACCTGAGCTCATCGCTGTTGATATCGTTGAAGGTAGTGAAGAATATCTAGACTGGATAAACCATGTAACTTCATAGGTGAGTTGAATTGTGCTTTAATATTTCAATAAATAAAGAGTCCAAGGAGCTGGAAGAACGCTTTGACGCATCCTTTGAAAATAATGATGATTTTGAAAAGATTTACCACGTATCAGCTGTAGCATCACCGTCTTTACCGGTGTTGACCTCTGATGAACCTTCAAAATTTCGTTTTTATAACTGGGGTTTGATACCTCATTGGGTCCAGTCCAGAGAACAGGCTGATGATCTACGTCTAAAAACTGTCAATGCCAGGGCGGAGAGTGTCTTCGATAAGCCTTCCTTCAGGGAACCTATTAAAATTAAAAGATGCCTGGTCATAGCCGATGGTTTCTTCGAGTGGAGGGAGGTCGGAGGAAAGAACTATCCTTACTATATCAAATTAAAAAATAACGACGCCTTTGCCTTTGCCGGGATCTGGGATGAGTGGAGAAACAAAAATGATGTAACCCGGTCTTTTTCTATAATCACAACCGAAGCGAACCCTCTTCTGGCCAAGATCCATAATAAAAAAAAGAGGATGCCGGTCATGTTAGAAGATGAAAGAAGGTGGTTGGAAAAAGATCTAGATCGAGAAGAGATCACCAGTATGTTGAAACCGTATGACCAAGATAAAATGAGAGCTTATCCGGTCAGGCGGTTGATCACTGAGGATGTCGAAGATGATGTACCGGAAATACTGGTACCTCATGAGTACCAAGCCCTAAAATTTCGTCAGAAGACTCTGTTTTGATAATGCAAAAAATTAATCTATCTTGTTAAGCTTTTACAACCCATGAAAGTTGAAATCACCTATATTATCCACAGCTGTTTCACGGTTGAATTCGACGATAGAGTTTTACTATTTGATTATCCAGGTCGAAGTTTTTCAACTAAAAGAACGAAGAAACTTGTTGAATCCAAATTGAATGACAAAACAGCGTTAATATTATCTTCTCACTCCCATGGAGATCATTTCACCCAAGATGTATTTCAGTTCCAGAAAGCTGCATCACAGACAATTTTCGTACTCTCTGACGACATAGCTATCAGTAGAAATTCAATCCCTTCGAACTTTAAAATGATCGGACCTGAAGAAGAGATCACAATTGAAGGTATTTCTATAGAAACCTTTGAAAGTAACGATGCCGGAGTGGCTTTTTTCTTAACCTATCGAGATAAGAAGATATACTATGGGGGGGATCTAGCTAAGTGGGATTGGCCTGAATGGAGTTCTTTAAAACAGAAACAGCATGTAAAAGTCTTTGAAGATGTTCTCGACATATTAAAAGATAGAGGAGTCGATGTGGCCTTTTCCAATATGGACGAAAGATTGGAATCCTGGGCCGGACCCTTAGACTTTATCAGAACTCTAACTCCTAGATATTTTGTTCCTATGCACACTTTTGGTAACGAGGAATGGATCGAGGATTTAATGGATGAGGATATCCCTTCAAAGACCAATATTTTCAATTACAAAGAGATCGGAGATTCCGTTGAATGGAATATCTAAAAATCGGAGGTTTAAATATGGATATAGGAAAGATAAATAATATACTCAAACAAGAAATAGAAGAAATGCCTTGGACTTATAAGTATTGGGATCGTGAAGGTACCTTAGAGTTTAGAAATACCGGAAGACATCTCGCTGAAGATGAGATCGATGAACTCTTCGAAAACTTATTAGATAAACTCAAAAAAGATAGATTCGAGATACTATTGGAAGGGAAAGTAGGTGTAAAGTTAGAAAAAGACACTTACTGGTTGTGTAGTGTAAATAGGGATGGAAGCTGTGGTGAAAAAGACAGAAAGTTAGATCGCACCGAACTAAAAGACATATTCGTTGAAAGCCTATATCGTATAGATTCTGGACAACTTCCCTCGAACATCATAGCCGTCAAAGCAGATGAGATCGTAGATATCTATAGTGAAAGTATGGCAGTAGATAAGTTTTTACATATAACCATAATAAAAGGTCCTTCGATAACCCTAAGAGGTGATGGTGGTGTCCAGCTCAGATCTTGATAAGCATGTTATATGTATCTTTATTTAAAGATTGGGGAAAGTATTATATACTACCTAACACCAATATATATAACGGGATAATGGGATATAGTTTCAAACATTTTATATTAAAATATTGGGGAAATCCGATTATCAAGATAAAATTCACGAAAGTTAAAAGGTGGAAGATATGGATACAGATGTAGAATATAAAAGTAAGGAGCATCCATCGGTTGAAAAGATCTCCAGGTGTCCGGAGTGTGGGAGCCGTAAGCTTTCTCAGGATTATGATAGAGGGGAGTTAGTATGCGAGGAGTGTGGTTTGGTCATAGATGAGACTTATATCGATCAAGGTCCAGAGTGGCGCTCTTTTGATTCTCAAGATGAGGGTGATAAATCCAGAGCCGGTCCTCCTATGTCGGAGATGATGCATGATAAAGGCCTATCTACAAACATAAGCACGTCAGATAGAGACTCTTACGGCCGGTCTATTCCTAGTAAAAATAGAGCTCAGGTATACAGGTTGAGAAAATGGCAGCGAAGGATACGTGTTTCAAGTGCCAAAGAAAGGTCATTAGTTTCAGCTTTAAAAGAGATCAACCGTATAACTTCAACTATGGGTCTACCTAAGAATATAAGAGAGACCGCAGCAAGGTTGTATAGAGAGGCTGTTGAAAAGAATCTTATCCGAGGCAGAAGCATCAGCAGTGTTGTGGTGGCTTCGCTTTACGCGGCAGCAAGGAAGATGAATTTGCCTAGGACTTTGGATGAATTTTCAGATGCTACTCAATTTAAGAGAACTGACATAGGCAGAACCTATAGATTCTTGAGCAGGGAGTTAGATCTCCAGTTAAGACCTACGAAACCTCAATTGTACCTTCAAAGATACTGTAACGAGCTCAATCTAAGCGGCGATATTAAGAAAAAGGCAGAAAGGATTCTTAAAGAGGCGGAAGAAAAAGAATTGATATCCGGTAAAGGTCCTTCTGGGTTGGCTGCAGCAGCCATATACATAGCATCCGTAAAAGGTGGGGAAAGAAGGACTCAAAGAGAGATCGCTGAGATCGCGGATGTGACCGAAGTAACTGTAAGAAATAGATATAAGGATCTAGTAGAAAAGATGGGTATCGAGATCGAAGTCTAAGACCTATTCTAATTGCTTTCTGATCATATCCTCAGCCCTATCTAAGAACTCATCTTGGGCTCCTTCCGGGAGGTAGGCACCTGCGGCGATGTCGTGCCCTCCTCCCTCGCCTCCTAATTTATTAGAGATCACAGACATCACTTCTGAGAGATCCAATCCTCGATCTACCAGTCTTTTTGTACCTCTCGATGAAACTTTTAGTCCGTCTCTTTCACTGGAATTAGCGAAAGCTATCATCACTAGTTCTCTATCCACTTCACCAGAACCTAGGATCATACCTGCAACAGTGCCTAAAACAGTATCAGGTATCTCATCTTTTCCGTGGAAGTACTGTATCAAGTCCCTTTCATTCACTCCTCCAGAAGATTTTACATAATTCATGCATTCAACTAAAACCTTTTGATGTCCCTTAAGTAACTGTTCAGCCTTCTTAAGATACTCTCCTCGATCTCCTAGACAAACTTGAAGACCGATCTCTCCTTTGTTGTATCTACCACAAGAGTTCAGGAGTGTAGAGAATTCTTTTGCTTCGTGCAGCATAGTCCCAACCTCCTCATCAGGAAATGTATAGACTTCTCCGATGAGGTTCTCAACGTAATAAGATGGATAACCCCTGTTCAACAATCTCTTTCCTAGTTCAGATAAAATTTTTCTTTTTTCACGCTTAGAAAGGTGGAACCATCGCCTCCAATCATCCCCATTTTTTAAAGGAATATCTAGATTTACAAGGAAATTTATACACGCCTCTTCGTCACCGGTTAGGCCGGGTAGTACGGGGTCATTTGCATACTGTAAAACCTTGTATAAAGGTCGGCTTTCTAGCCCATAGAATCTTGCGTCTTTCCTTTTATCGATATGGCCTTTAGATACTCCCTCTTCAAGTATCGCCCTATTTTTCCCGATAAGTTTACCTTCTTTTGAGGCCTGAAGATCACCTACGGCTCCGATCACCGCGAGTTTACTAAGGTCTCTGTTTTTGCCGAGTTCTCTAGCCACCATGTAAGTAGTTCCGGCGCCACAGAGTTCTGTGGCACCATCTATATCATATCTATGTGGGTTCAATTCAAGTATTTCTAAATTGGTGTAATTTAGTAAATCTCCACGGTCCTTCAATTTAACTGGACCTGCCTCTCCTTGAGGTTCGTGATGGTCAGTGATAACACAATTAACATCTTTAAGGTCTTTCAACTGTCCACTTCCTAGATCTGTGAACCATATCAGCTCGTAATCTTGACTTTTTATCTCTTTTAACTTTTTACTTTCAAGTTGTTTAATAAATTCAAAATCGACCTGTATACCAGCACGGTCTAATGCCTTATATGCAATGCTAGCGGAACTTAATCCATCTGCATCGATATGAGATACTATATGGACTTTATCAGAATCTTTAAGTTTATCAGCTAATTCCTTGGCTTTTTCCTGCAAATTATCATTTTTGGCTTATGTTTGACTGGAAAATAAACCTTCCCCCTATTCAATTAACCTTTATAAATTAAACGTTGATATATCAATAACGTTCATATACAACTTATGCGCTAAAAGAACTTAACATGGTTAAAGGATTCACTGCCAAGGACAAAGTAATAGTTCATCTATTAAAGTACTACGATAAACAAGATAGATATCCACAACCCGCAGAGATCACACAGGAGGGGATAGCAGATTTTATCGAATCTAAACAAAATACTGTTTCTTATGCGGTTAGAAACTTAGTTAAAGATGATATCCTTCATGAAAAAACAACCCGTGTGGAGGGTAAAAAACAGAGAAGGAAGGGGTATTTTCTGACTGATAAGGGAGTAGAGAAAGCCAGGAAGAAAAAACGAGATATGGAACATACTCGGATAACCCTTGATATGGATGGTGATGAAAAGGAAGTTTTGTTAAGAGAGGTGAATAAGTACCTACATACAAACCTTTCAGTGATCGAGATAATGAATAAGTTAAAGGATGGACGATTTGAACATTCTATAAAGGGTGAAGAGATAGACTGTACTTCATTTCTAGTTGATATGCCCAAAGCAAAAAGCTATGAGATGGAGGGCACAAAATTATTAGAAAGGTGGTGGGAAGATAGCAAAAATAATATATTATACCTTAAGGGGAAATGTTTAGAAACTAAGACCTCTGTCCTTTCGAGTTTCATCGAAAACATGCAGGATAGAGCCAACCTTTTTTATTTTAAATTGGATGATTGGCAAACACCTAGGTATTTGATCCAACAGCTCGCTGATTTCTTATCAGAGGGAGGTCAACACAGACTCTCATCCTACCTTGAAGCTTCGATCAATCTAGACAAGATAGAAATATTTACCAATTTCCAGAAAGACATAAGCTCAATATATACATCATTGATGGTCCTTGATGGTGTTCCCAAGGATGATGAACTACTCGATATAATTGAGAAGATATCTGAAATAATACAGGAACATTCTGATATTAAATTGATACTAACTGCTAGGGATGATATAGAAGAGATCTTCCCCCAACTAGAACAGGTTAATATAGACGAAGAAATCGAATCCGGTTTTTTTGATAAACTATCTCAACATTTTGGGATAATCCAGAAAAACGATTTCATAATCGATGAAGTTTTAAAAACTAGACTCACCTCAGAAGAATATTTGACTTTATCCTATATATCTATATTCAGGAGACCTGTTGAAAAGAGTGAGATACTTAGGTTCGAACCAGTTAATGAACTTATATTAAAGAATCTTATGCAGACACCTTTGTTAACACAAACATTGGATGGGAAACCGATTTTACCTGAAGTACTGAAGGAACGTTTACAGGATTTTATAGGATATGAGGACCATAGATGGTTACATAAAAAAGCATCTGATTACTACTGTGGATTACCTGTTAAGAACCCCTTTGAATCCATCGAATGTGCCTATCATACGGCCCAAACAGGCCAATATGGAAAATTCGTTAAGGAGTTAAAAATAATAGGTGAAGATATATTAAAATCTGGATTTTCAAGTAGTTTGCTTCAGGTTTTAGAGTCTATAAATGAAGATGATCTGATTGAAGAAGAAAAAGCGATAATCGATTATTACATCGGTGAGTCCTACAGGACACAAAGTAATTTTAAAAAAGCTGAAGATAGAATTCAGTCACTTCTAGATAGGACCAAAGATAATATAATGTTAGCAAAGGCACATGAGAGTCTAGGATTAATCAGAGCACAACAAGGTCAATATACTAATGCAATTCAGGAGTACAAAAAAGCGGAATCTTATCTGGAAGGCCTTTCTGATGAAAGAGAACCTATCCTCGGTAGGTTATATTTTAAAATAGCAAAATTATACAGTGATCAAGGCAAATACATCGATGCAAAAGAATTCCTAGAAAAATCTAGAAAAATATTAGAGAAGAAAAATAGTCATTCTTTGCTGACCTCAACTTACTTCTTATTAGCAAGGTTAGAAAAAGGTAGAGGTAAATGGGAGGAGGCTTTGCAGTACTTCAAAAAGGGTGTGGATTCTTGGAAAAAGATCAATGAAAGTTATCAGAGGGTAGGAGGATTGCACGATATAGGGTCGTTTTACAAAGGTATCCGGGAATTGAGTAATGCTGAGAAGTTCTTGAACGAAACTATAGAAACCTGCGAGAAATTTGGGTATAGGTATCTGAAGGCTCAGGCGTTGTTGACATTGAGTGAATGTTACCTGGAAAAGGAGGAATATGAAAAGGCCATCGAATCAGCAGAAGAGGCTGATGATATCTTTGGGTCTTTAGGCAAAGAGGAAGAGCAAGGATACGCCCATGCTCTTTTTGGACAGATATACATCAAACTCGATATGGACGACAAAGCTGAAGATCATCTAAGTCGTGCGATCTCGATATATCAAAAACTTGGATCATCTTATTCATTGGGTCTTGCTTATTTCTCCATGGCCAAATTACAGGAGAAAAAGGAAAACCCACAGGGTATAGCTGATAATTATAGGAAGGCTCTTGTTTCGATCAATTCAAGCGGGGCAGATGAGATGGCTCAAGAGATAAAAAGAGAGATGAAGACCGTTCCCTTATCGATGTGAAAACATGTCCAAATTACCTTATGATGTCATGAAATCGCTATTCTTCAATGGAGAAATTAAGGACAGATCCGTTATAAAGGGTCCTGAATTCGGTGAAGACGCTGCTGTTTTAAAGTTAGGTGATGAATACCTTGTAATACATACAGACCCGATATCCGGTGCTGTGGAAGACATCGGTTGGCTGGCTATCAACATAGCCGCAAATGATATCGCCGTAACTGGAGCTGAACCTCGATGGGCCCTTTGTTCAATTCAGATACCTGAAGATATGAGTAAGGAGGATATAAAGAAGATATCAGAAGATCTAATAAGCGCTGCTGAAGAATTAGATATAACAATCATAGGGGGTCATACTGAAACAGTATCTAGGATAGATCGACCTTTGTTATCAACTACAATGATGGGGATAACCGAAGAACCCGTTTATACATCCGGCTCCAAAGGTGGTGATAAGATAGTACAGATCAAACCAGCGGCTATGGAGGGAAGCTGGATCTTAGTCAATGATCATAGAGACAAACTACTCGAAATGGGTGTACACAAAACAACTTTGGATGAAGTCATGGATTGGAGTAAAGAGATCAGTGTAGTCAAACAGGCTTTAAAGATAATGGATAAAGCTACTTCACTCCATGATCCTACTGAAGGTGGTATATTACAGGGGCTCTACGAGATGGCCCATTGTTCAGGCAATGATTTCCACATCAATTCTGAGATAGAATTGAGAAATGAAACCAAGGAGATATGTAAAATTCTAGATATAGATCCATTATATCTGATCTCCTCTGGATGTTTATTGGCTACTATTCCAAATGTATATGATTGTGATGAAGGAAGTGTAATCGGAGAAGTCCGTGAAGGTGAGGGAAGAGTGTTTTATCAAGGTGAGGAAGTAAAGGAGAGGCCGGAGGACGAGCTTTTTAGGATACTGAAAGAATTAGAGAAGTAAGATCATTTGAAAGTCCTGCAATCAGTGCAGTAATAACTGTCATAACTCTTTTTATAAACAAGCTCTGATCCACATTCATCACAGACCTTCTTTTTACCTAGGATCTTATCGAAGAAACTTACTTTCTTACCGGTTTTCTTCTTCTGTTCATAATCTATATCAGCCAAGCTGTATGTTTTATCATCCTCTTCGTCCTCTATCTCCACTCGTTTTTTATCTTCATACGGACTTGAACTTTCAGAATATTTGTGAGATATGTAAAAGATCGCTACTAAACCAGCTAGAAGCATTATGAACCCACAGCATGCGTATGCGGCAAGTTGCAACATTAAATATGGTGTTTGGTTTGTTACAAGATATATCAAACGACTTCACATCCTGATGGGTCATCAACAATATATGTAAAAAATCTTTCTATTGGAAAAAGTATTTTGATGGATAAAGGATAAATATCGTTAGACAGGTGAAACCTCTTGAAAGATAGAGATCATATAGATGAATGATATTTAATGAATATAAAAAAATGTTTGACGGTATTTATCTTCGTTCTTTTATCAGTTTCTATATTTTTACCTGGAGTGGCTTCTTCTAAAGAAATCTTTGACGATCCTGGTCGTGAGGAGCATGAATTAAGACTTAAAATAGATGGGTCAGGTATAGTTAATTATGATCCAGATGCTGAGGATATTAACGAGTTAGAGGAAGAGTGGATATTCACTTACAGGAACGGTACCGAGATAATTCTATTCGCTGAACCCCGAGAAAACTGGGAGTTTGTAGAGTGGCGAGGAGATAAAGAGGGTAAAGAAAGGAACATCACTTTCCATATAGAAGAAGATATAGAGATAACTGCGGTTTTTGAAAATGACGTAATAGAACCGGAATCAACTCCAGGATTTAAATCACCCTCTATTATAATCGCTGTGATGATCTCGATAACTATTTTTGAAAAGTTGAGAACGTTAAAGATAAGAGAATAAATTATCTTCAATTCAATATACCGGTCTATACTGTTCAGAGGTAGAGAACCCCACGGTTCTACTGTGGGGGTGAATACCGATAGTAAGTTATATACCTCCCCATCATATGTATATCTGTTAGTCGAGATGACCTCTCGGCGACTTGGTTCAAACTAGCGGTAGGTGTCCGCTTTAACAAAAGTAAGCACGAACCATCTACCGACGTAAAACGAGATAACTCAGAGTCCTCACGGATAAGAGTAACGGTAGCGTGGCACTGCCTTCGCCCGTCGGTCGTAACCCTTAGATGACCAAAGGGACAGTATGTTTTCATCCTGTCGGTAGGGAAGCCCCACGGCTCTGCCGTGTGGGAGGATGTCACCTGGTTTTCTTATTTTTACATAGATAGCGATTATTGTACCTATAATCATGATCCCAACTATAAAAAAGAACCACCACTCAGTTATGACAGGTATTATAGGCGACGTAGTTTCATCTGTACCATCATGATCATCATTAACGGATATTTGGAGTGGATCTGAGGTAGGTCCCTCACCGATTTCATTTGATGCACTTAAAGTGTATGTAACTTGTCCAGATGCATCAAGGTCAGTAAAAACAGTTTCATCTGTTTCCCCTATCAATTCTCCATTCCTGTAAATGTTATATTTTGTTATAGGAGCTCCACCGTCGTCCATGGGTTCAGACCACTTTATTTCAACTTGCGGTTCTATAGAAACTATATTGACTTCTCTTACTTTAGAAGGTTCAACAGGAGATTCACGAGGTGTTAAATATATAGGTGTGCTGAAAGAACTCTCCCCGTGAACGTTTGAAGCAGTTATTTTGTATGTGTATGTTACTTCGTTGTTAACTTCGGTATCCACATATTCTAGTGTGTCCGGAGAAAGATCCGCGATGATCTCTAAGTCATCGTTGGAGGAACGGTAAAGATCGTATCTTTCTATAGGATCTAGACCATGAAAACGTGGTGGATCCCATCTTATCTTAGTTCTTTCATCTTCTGAACTCCCTCTTACATTTTCTGGATGGGAAGGGACTTCAACTCCTGCAGCAAGATAAGCATTAACTAAACCGTATCCATAATAATCCGGATTCCCTAGGTCGATAGCCTGTTCATTGATCCTATCTCTTATTTGTCGACCATCTAATCCGGGATTTGCTCCCATCATGATAGCCGCTGTACCGGCTACAAAAGGAGTTGCCATGGAAGTACCGATTTTATAACCATATTCACCACCGGGGATCGTCGAGAGGATTTTCTTATCCGTATCCCCTCCTGGTGCCGTAAGGTCTAACCAATCCCCATAATTACTGTAACCTGTTTTCTCTTTTTCATGATCGACGGCTGATACGGCTGCGGTAGAATCATAGGCTGCTGGGTAATTCTCTGAATCTGTGGCATCGTTTCCGGCTGCAGCGGTCATATAGAGTCCATCGTTGTAAGCTTGATTCAACTGGATTTCAAAAGCACGACCCATAGGACTGCCATCCGCACCAAAACTCATCGATATGATGTCAGCACCGTTTTCCCTAGCGAACCTTAACGCTTTAGACACTTCCTGCCATCTACCTCCTTTTTCCTCTATCACTTTTAAAGCCATAAGTTCAGCATCAGGAGCAACACTGGCTATTATACCTGCTACGTGAGTACCGTGCCCGTCATTGTCCATGGGGTCTTCATCATCATTCACAAAATCATAACCTATACCATCCCACATCTTATCTTCTAGATCCGGATGAGTGTAATCTATACCTGTATCTAAAACTGCGATCCTCACTCCTTCTCCTGTTTCACCTAGATCGTGAGCCAGATCGGCCCCGACCATCTTCCATGCCCAGTCATCACCCGGGTAGGGATATGTACTGTTGGATTGAATGGGATGTGAGGGTTCATGAGATTGTGCAATATTCAGACTGAGGATAGGCATCAATAGTAAAATTGATATCAGAATAACAATGAATTTCTTATCCATTATATCACATATATAGTTGTAAAATACAAGATTATCCGGTAAAAACCTTTCTCCTATAAGTGAATATTTATCAAAAGCTTTATAGAAAGATACGAGATAAGAAAATCGATGAACTTGCTCAAGGAAGCAAATTATTACTTCATAACCGACGAAAAAATCGAGCTATCTCCAGTAGAACAGGTTGAAATAGCAGTAAATCAGGGTGTCAAGATAGTCCAGTATCGAAGGAAGAACGTATCCGGAAAAACTTTGTATGAAGAGGCTTCCCAGATCGCAGACATTTGTAAGGATAAAGCACTTTTCATAGTCAATGACAGGATAGATATCGCACAAGCAGTGGATGCAGACGGTGTTCATCTGGGCCAGGATGATTTACCATATAAAGTAGGTAGAGAGTTAGTAGAGGATATGATATTGGGCGTATCCACCCATAATTTAGAACAGGCTTTAGAGGTTGAGGGGGTGGCGGATTATATAGGGATAGGTCCGGTTCATTCCACGGAAACCAAACGGGATAAATGGAAGGAACTTGGGATCCAGGGAGCTCTTGAGATAGCAGAAAAGGTAAATGTTCCTACCACTGCCATCGGAGGGATAAGTTATGATGACTTGGAACCACTTTCTAGATCATTCGACATGGTATGTGCGATATCCAGTGTGACCCGTACTGAAAACATTTCTAAGTCTATAAGAAAATTTGAAATGGACTTTAAGAAGCTTAAGAGGAGTTTATCATGAAGATCGATGAATTGGGAGAATTCGGGCTGATAGACCGATTCGCTGAAAGAGTGGAAGATAAAGAAGGACTTATAAAAGGTATAGGAGACGATTGTGCAGTATTGGACGATGGTGACACGTATACCTTGATGACCACTGATATGCTTGTTTCTGGAGATCACTTTAATAGAGATTGGCATACTCCAAAACAGATCGGTAGTAAATCTATCGTGGTGAATATATCAGATATCGCAGCCATGGGAGGTTATCCAGAGTGGGGATTGGTTTCTATCGCACTTCCAGATGATATAGATGTAGAGTATCTCGACGAGATATACAGCGGGATGCTGGAAGCATCGAAAGAATATGATCTTACGATCATAGGTGGTGATACCACTCATGGAGACATCTTAGTCATCAACGTGGTTGTTATCGGAAAGGTGGAAAAAGAAAATCTATGTTTGAGAGGGGATGCGGAAGTCGGCGATTTCGTTTGTGTTACCGGCGATCTCGGCAAAAGCTGGGCCGGTTTGGATCTACTCAGAGCTGGAAAAGAGGGATACACGGGATATCATCTAGAACCGAAGTGTAGACTCGAAGAAGGAAGAAAGCTAGCACCACATGTCAACGCGATGATAGATGTAAGTGACGGGCTAGCCTCAGAGGTTAATCATATCTGTAGAGAAAGCAACGTCGGTGCGTTGATCGATAAAGATAAGGTCCCGATCTCAGAGAAAACTAAAGGGGCTGCTAGAACACTTGATAAAGATCCTATGTTCTGGGCATTATCTGGTGGAGAGGATTTTGAACTGGTTTTTACCATCCCTAAAGAAAAAATATCACTGATCCAAGAGATAGATCACGTCGTTGTTGGTGAGATCACAGAAGAAGGTGTATATCTTGTGGATGGTGAAAAAACAGAATTAAAAGGTGGTTACGATCACTTTAAAAATTGATCATAACTCTTTTCTTTTTTTCTCTAAGTACGTGTCATAACCTTTGTTATTCCAAAAATTTAAAGCAACTAGATTGGCTGGAGAAACTGTAAGAACAGCTAGTTTGACCCCTCTATTTTTTATCCACATTTCAGCAGCTTCGACTAAAGTACTTCCGATACCCTTACCTCTTTCATCATTTTTAACGAAAAGATCCAGTATCAAACCAACATCTCTCTTCGCAAAAAATGGTGGTCTTTTTCTAAGTACGGTATTAACGAATCCCACCAATTCATCATCCTTATCTGCCACAAAAGTTACCATACCCTCTTTCTCGATGCCTTCTTTTATGAAATCCTTATATCTTTCCCTTGGGTTATAAGCGAGTTCATAGCCGTCCATGATCTCTTCGTGCATACGTGCTAGGTCGTACCACATGTCAGCTAGTTCTTCTATCTCGTATTTCCTAACTTGACGGATATTGAGTCTCATCAACCTACAAATACATATACCGCCCTATATATCTCTAATTGAGGGTCTCTAAGGATAAAACTATAAATATGGAAAGTCATTAGGGACAAAAAGATAGTTATTGGAGGCATAAACAATGGCAGAAAAACCACATCTAAATCTTGTATTCATAGGTCACGTGGACCATGGTAAGTCCACTTTAGTAGGTCGTACTCTGTTCGAAACAGGGGCTATCAAAGAGCACGTGATCAACGAATACAAAAAGAAAGCTGAAGAGAAAGGAAAAGGTACATTCGCGTTCGCATGGGAAATGGATCAGTTGGAAGAAGAAAGGGAAAGAGGATTGACCATAGACGTCATGCATAAAAGATTCGACACGGATAAGTACTATTTCACGATCATAGACGCTCCAGGTCATAGAGATTTTGTTAAAAACATGATCACAGGTACAAGTCAGGCTGACGCTGCAGTTCTAGTAGTTGCAGCCCCCGAAGGACCGATGGCCCAGACAAGGGAGCACACTTTCCTAGCAAGGACTCTTGGTGTAGACCAACTGATAATCGCTGTAAACAAGATGGATGCAACCCAACCGGAATTCAGTGAGGATCGTTTCAAAAAGGTAAAAGATGAGATAACAAAACTCTTGAACTCCGTTGGTTACAGAAACGAACAATTCCAGATAGTACCTATAAGTGCTTTGAAAGGTCACAATGTAACACGCAGCAGTGATGACATCTCATGGTGGGATGGAGAGACATTCCTGCAATGTATCAACAACCTGAAAGCACCAGAAAAGCCGGTAGACAAACCACTAAGATTACCTATACAGGATGTATATTCCATCACCGGTATCGGAACGGTTCCTGTTGGTAGGGTTGAAACTGGTATCATGAGACCAGGTGATAAGATTCATTTCATGCCATCTAACGTAACTGGAGAAGTAAAATCTATCGAACAGCACCATGAAGAATTACCAAAAGCAGAACCTGGTGACAACGTAGGTTTCAATGTTAGAGGTGTAGGTAAGAACGATATCAGGAGAGGCGACGTAGCCGGTCCTGTAGATGATCCACCAACAGTTGCAGAAACATTCGATGCTAGAATAATCGTACTTGACCATCCAAGTGTTATAACACAAGGATACACACCGGTGTTCCATGCACATACCTCTCAGGTAGCATGTACATTCATAGAGATCAAACAGAAACTCAATCCAAAGACAGGTGAAGTCGTCGAAGAGAATCCGGACTTCATCAAGAACGGGGATGCAGCAGTTGTAACTGTAAAACCCACGAGGAATCTCTCGCTAGAAAGAGTAGAGGACTTCCCGGAAATGGGTAGATTCGCTATCAGAGATATGGGTCAAACGGTAGCTGCTGGTCAGTGTATCGATATAAACGAAAAGGAGATGTAAAAACCCATCTCCCCTTTAACCCCTTTAATTTAAAGAGGAAGTTTTTATGGCACAGAGAGCAAGGATATCATTAAGCGGTACCGATACGAAAAAGGTAGATGAGATATGTGGTCAGATCAAGCAGATCTCTGAAAGAACAGGTGTAGAGTTAAAAGGACCTATTCCCTTACCGACAAAAAAGTTGGTAGTTCCAGTAAGAAAAGCTCCTGATGGAGAAGGTTGCGAAACCTGGGAACGATGGGAGATGAGAGTCCATAAAAGGCTCATCGACATCGATGCCGATGAAAGAGCTCTAAGACAACTCATGCGTATACAGGTACCTGACGAAGTACACATCGAGATCGTACTTCGAAATTAAAACCCATTTTCTTCTTAATTAATAATACGTAACTAGATTAACATCTTTAGAATTTGAGAGTGGATGCCTTTGCGTATTCACTCACGTTCATTCGTGGGCCATAGATAGTATCAGAGCACAGCTCTAGATATCTATGCACCCACTCAATCGCAAAAGCTCATTCAAGGGCCCATAGATCAGTTCGGAAGATCGCGACCTTTGCAAGGTTGAGGCCGTGGGTTCAAATCCCACTGGGTCCATTTTTCGCTTCGCTCAAATGTCCCCAGTGGCATTTGAAAACTGTGAGGAATAAATTCCTCACGCTCGGCAATTTTCTTCGAAAATTCCCTCGTCCCACTGGGCCACTAATCATAGATTAGTGGTAAGTTAGAATACGTCAGTATTAGGACGAATAAATTTACTCCGTTCATTTATTTGTCCTTATCCTCGATATTGTTAACGATTCTAAAAAAAGTAATACATCTATTTACTAGATTTGAGGGGTAAATATAAATATGCGTTCATTATCGCCTCACTTGATAGGTGAAACATCCCATGGAAGAAGATATCTGCTCTATCGAAATAGTAAGGAACAATGATATACTAAAAGCCAAAGTCCAACTGGATAAAGGAAGATACGAGGAGTATGAGAATGAGAATATGGAGTATCTTCTAGAGATGGTCTATGACGACATCCAGATGGAAGTAAGAGAGGATTACTGGTAAATATATTATAGAGGTATATACAAACCAATTTTTCTTAAACGTTGCGTAAATTATTTTAATAGAGCTCCTATTATCATTTAACCTGTTCCTCAGGGTGGTTGATATGCCAGAAGATAAAATTAAATATTTCGCTTATGGAAGTAACCTTAATATAGATCAAATGAAGGTAAGAGGTGCCAATATCTATAGTATGGATAAAGCAAAATTACCCGGTTGGAAACTTGCTTTTACTTTTAAGTCATCAAATAGAGGGGGTGGTGTTTTAGATATAATACCTGGAGATGTTGATGATCTTGTGAAGGGAGTTGTCTACACCATCGATTTTGAGAGCCTAGAGAAACTAGATGAATTTGAAGGAAGAGAGATCCAAGATAACAGAGAAGTAGGGATTTACAGAAGACAATACATACCAGTAATTCTAGGAAATAATTGTAAAACAGTTCTTACTTACGTTGTGAATCGAATACTGGAGTATAAAAAGAAAACACATTTTCCTCCATCGGAAGAATACATAGAAACTGTGATAAATGGAGCTGAAAGCCACGATTTAGATGTTGATTATATAGATAAGTTGAAAAAGTTTCAGGACCCTGAAAAATAAAGTTAAAAGATATAATCTTAGAAATAAACATTATTTTTGCACAATCTATTTATTCAGTTGATTATTAACATTATCTGTGAGGACCATGCTCGAAAATACTGATAAATTAAAAGAGTTAGATAGTCAACACATGCTAGGTACTTTAGAAGAATTTCCGGAGCAGATAGAAAAAGTTGTTGAAAAGCTGGATATCAATTTACTACCCTTTCATCCCTCCGAGATCGTGGTCACAGGGATGGGAGGTTCTGCCATAGTGGGTGACATCTTAAAGAGTTTTTTAGCTAACCGGGTAACCATACCTATACATGTGAACAAGGATTACACGTTACCTTCTTTCGTTAACCAGGATACTTTGGTATTCGTGGTTTCCTACTCAGGGAACACGGAAGAAACTTTGAGTGCTGCCAAGATAGCACTCAAAAAAGGTGCCAAAGTCGTTGGCATAAGTTCTGATGGAGATTTGGAAAAACTCTGTGAAGAGAAAGGCGTGGTCTTCATCAAAGCTCCAGAAGGTTATCATCCTAGAGCTGCTATAGCTTTCATGTTTATACCTATTTTAAAGATCTTAACTGAGATGCTTATCTATGATTCAGACGTTGCCATTATAGACACCGTTGAAGAATTGAAAAAGTTAAGAGACAGGATAAAGTGTGAAGTTCCAACCGAAGAAAATCCAGCTAAAAGGATAGCGAAGAAAATTAAAGGTAAGATCCCGGTTATTTATGGGCATTCGATTTACAACGCAGTTGCCAACAGATGGCACACTCAGATCAACGAAAATGCAGAGGTCATGGCTTGGTACGGAGCTTTTCCAGAGATGAATCACAACGAGATAGTGGGTTGGAAAGGTGATGACAAGGCCAAAGACTTCATCCCTATACTTTTAAGGCATAAAGATGAGGACGAAAGGATAGATCGGAGGATAGAATTGACCAAGGAGTTGGTCTTCGAAAATAAATGTAGTGATATTATAGAACTCTATGCAGAAGGGGAAACCCAGCTTGCTAGAATCCTTTATTTGATCTATTTCGGAGATTATATCAGCATCTATCTGGCACTATTATATGGTCGAGATCCATCTCCGGTAAAAATAATCGACGAACTCAAAAAGAGATTGTAAAACTTATTTGAACATGCCGTCTCCTACATGATGGAGACTCTTGACGACCTTACCATCATCAGATTCGATCATGGTTACACCATCAGTCATAGCTCTACCCACGGCTAATGGTTTTTTATGATCTACATCCCTTATCCAGACCAGATCACCTTCTTGAATGTTCTTATCGGCATCTACTATACCGGGTGCCATGATATCCGCACCGTTGTAAACGAACCTTACAGCACCCATATCTACGGTAACGAAAGCACGATCGGCATCGGTTTTCAACAAACCATCTATTGTTGGGAATATCTCATCATTAAAATAGGCCGCCACAGGTTTTTTCTTCATCAATAGAACTTTGCCGTCAGGGGAATCTGCAATATCAACTCGATCATCTAGACCGAAGGGTGAATCACCGAGGTAATCTTCTAGATACTTTGAATACTCTTCAAGCTTTTTATTTTTCAAGCGGTGTTGGTTTTTGTAAGCCATCATGGGTTGAATTATTTGTGACATATTTATCCTTTGGGAGGTAGAAAACCTAAAATTTCACAATAATATCGATTAGTATAATGTTGATTATTGTTGGTCTGTTATATTCTCTCCATGGATATAAATTAAAAAGTGAAAAAAACAACAATCAAATATTAGTATTAGAAACGTTCATGGAACCTGATTGAAGACTGAGAGACATGAAGATCGACGAATTGGACATCACTGAAGATGCAAAAAAAATAATCAAAGCAGATGGTATCGAGGAACTATATCCACCCCAAGCCGATGGTATCGAAGATGTTATATCAGGGAAGAGCTGCGTTTTTGCACTTCCAACAGCTTCTGGTAAATCACTTTTAGCTTACGTTTCTATTATCAAAAGGGTCATAGAGGAAGGGGGAAAAGCACTATATATAGTTCCGTTAAGGGCCCTAGCTTCAGAAAAAGTGGAGGACCTTAAAAAGTTCGAGGAATTGGGTATACAAGTAGACGTATCGATGGGTGATTACGATAATCCGGACCCATCTTTAAAGTACTCGGATGTGATCGTAGCTACATCTGAAAAAGCCGACTCTCTTCTTAGGCAGAACGTGGACTGGTTAACCGAGATCAATGCTGTTATAGCCGATGAGGTTCACTTGGTAAACGATAGAGAGAGGGGCTCAACATTGGAAGTAACACTTTCCAAACTCAAGCAGGTCAACCCGGAAGCTCAGATAGTTGCCTTATCAGCTACTATACGTAACTCGGAGGATATCGCAAACTGGTTAGATGGTGAACATCATAAGAGCGAATGGAGGCCCGTTGAACTCAGGCTCGGTGTGTTTTATGAAGGTATCATCAATTTCGAAGATGGTGAAACGTTCCGTACCGAAGATACTGATCCCGTTCCCGCTTTGACATTACCGATCATCGAACAGGGAGGTCAATGTCTAGTATTCGTAGGGACTAGAAGGTCAACGGAAGCGGTAAGTGAGCAGATGTCTAGGTCCGTATCAAAGTATTTAAGTGAAGACGAGGAAGAACGATTGGAACATATAGCAGACGAGATCAAAGAGAATAGCAGTACGTCCATGGGTAAGCGGTTGGCAAGTGATATGAGAAACGGAACGGCCTTCCATCATGCTGGACTGAATA
>CAYNQI010000014.1:0-26992 GCA_964399335.1 uncultured Thermoplasmata archaeon
GAAGAAGAACCTGAACAGGAAGAAGAGGAAGTTGCTGAAGAAGAACCTGAAGAGGAAGAAGAGGAAGTTGCCGAAGAAGAACCTGAACAGGAAGAAGAGGAAGTTGCTGAAGAAGAACCTGAAGAGGAAGAAGAGAAAGTTGCCGAAGAAGAACCTGAAGAGGAAGAGATCGTTTGTACTAACTGTGGCACCGAACTTGGACCCGATGCGGAGATATGTTATGCATGTGGTACGGAAATAGAGGAAGAGGCTGAGGAAGAAGAATCTGAAGAAGAGGAAGAAGAACCTGAAGAGGAAGAGATCGTTTGTACTAACTGTGGCACCGAACTTGGACCCGATGCGGAGATATGTTATGCATGTGGTACGGAAATAGAGGAAGAGGCTGAGGAAGAAGAATCTGAAGAAGAGGAAGAAGGAAAAGAAGAAATCGAATGTCCAGTGTGTGGAACGGAACTCGGACCTGATGCAGAGATGTGCTACGCTTGCGGTGCAGATATAGAGGAAAAAGAAGAAAAGAAAACTTCCGGTAAAAAAAGAATAGTATAATTCTTAAAACCTCAGAAAACCTTTTATTTCTTTTTTAATTCTATTTTTATAAACACGGCGGCCTAAATGATATCAAATTACCTTATTGTGTCGACGATTAGCACCGAACCAGATGTTAAAAACAACAATCTGAACTCGGATAAAGCTAACATTCTCCTTGGAGAAGGAGATTCACTTTGTGATCAAGGGAGATATGAAGAGGCGATCAAAATATATAACAAAGCACTTGAAATCGAAACTAATGAGGTGATTTTGAATAATAAGGGAGTAGCACTAGATTCGTTAGAACAACATGAAAAAGCTATAAACTCTTATACAGAGGCTATAGAGATCAATACGGAATATTTCACAGGATGGTACAATTTAGCAAATTCATATAGATATATTGGAGAATATAAAAAGGCTCTTGATGCATACGATAAAGCTATTCGCTTAAAACCAGAAGAAGAAGGTCCATATTTTGATAAAGCTTATACTTTGATCTCATTGGGGAGGAAACGTAAAGCTATAAAAACAGCAGATAAAGCATTGAAGGTATCTCAAAAAGAAAAAGAATTGCTTTTGATTAGAAAAGCAGAGATACTTGAAGAGGTTGGACAATATAAAAAATCATTAAAATTATACGATGAAATTCTCGATAAAGAACCAGATAATTTAATAGCCATAAAACGAAAGGGTGATGTCCTTCTGAATATGGGAAATTTTCAAGATGCTATTGATGTTTATGATTCTTATCTTTACTATAACACCGAGGATAATGAGATTTGGAACAATAAAGGATATGCGTTGTTCTCTCTAGGCTTTTATGACGAAGCAGAAAATTGTTATAAAAAATCTTTAGAGATCGAAGAAGGATATTCTCCAACACTCTATAATCTAGGGTACCTATACCATACTCTTGGCGAATATGAAGATGCTATAGAATATTATAGACGTACTTCTAAATATGATAGTGAAAATGAAATATTGTGGAACAACCTTGGAAACGCACTTTACAACCTTGGTAAATACGATGAATCTATCCCTTTTTTTGTAAAATCTATAGAGGTAAATCCAGATTATGCTATCGCATGGAACAATATAGGAAACGCATTAGATAAATTAGGAGATTATGAAAATTCTATCTATTATCACCAGAAGGCATTAGAGATTCAACCAGATTTTGATTACGCACTTTACGCGCTAAGTTTACCTTTAGCTAAAACTGGAAAGGCAGAAGAAGGGTTAGAAAAGATTGATCTTGCACTTGATTTAAATCCCGAATATGAAAAAGCATGGTATACAAAAGCTAAAATATTATGGTTCATGGGCAAAAATGAAGAAGCTTTAGAGGCTCTGGAAGAAGCGATAGATCTAGACCCCAATTTCGGGAAGGCCTGGGAACTTAGAGGAGATATATTGATAGATTTAAAAAAGTACGATTCATCGATACGGGCCTTTGAAAGGGCTTTGATAGGTTATCAACACCATTATAACATGTATGATGATATAAAATACCTTCACGATAAAGGGTCTCTTTTAGGGAGGTTAGAAAGGTATGATGAGGCATACGAAGTTTTCGATCACATCGTAGAAAGAGATGAAAAAAATCTTTTAGCCATGGTAAAAAAAGTTAAAATGCTTATCGAGGAAGAAAGATACAAGGAATCGATTGTAGAATCGAATAAATATCTAGAAAAATATGAAGATGAAGATTTATTCTTATTGCGAGGAGAAGGCTTTGAAGGTTTAGAGAACACTGAAAAAGCTTTGAAATCATACAGAAAAGCTTTAGAATTAAATGGAAAAAAAGCACGGATAGCTCTAGCTAGACTGTTGGGTGATAACGGGAATATTGAAGAGGCATTAGATGTTTTAGAATGTGCAAACTGGGAGGAAAAACTTCTAGCAGCTAATCTTTACTTGGAAAAAGAGGATTATGAAAATGCTAAAGAAATTTTCAAAGAAATCGTAAAGGAGAGAGAAAGAGATATACAAGGTATATATGGTCTTGGGGTTACACTCTATAAACTAGGTGAAAATAAAATAGCATCTAGATTGATGGATAAATGTATAGGTATCAATGATGATTTTGAACCTGCATGGCTATTAAAATCAAAAATTTTCAGAGACCAGGGAAAATATAAGAAAGCTCTAGAATACTCAAAGATAGCGAAGTCTATAGCTGGCGAATACCAAGAAGCCGAGGAACTTATAGCCGATTTAGAAGAAAGGATTTAACATTACCTAAGTATATAGAGAGTAAAAGGTAGAAATCATGGATGTAGGTCTAGTGGGGAAACCTAATGTAGGTAAGAGCACCTTTTTCAACGCTGCTACAAGAGCAGATGTTGAGATGGCATCTTATCCTTTTACGACGATAGATGCCAATAAAGGTGTTGGTTATGTAAGAGCACCCTGTCCACATGAAGAATTAGAATTGGAATGTACTCCAAATAATGCTCCATGCATTGATGGTATCAGGATGATACCTGTAAATATTATAGATGTAGCTGGTTTAGTACCTGAGGCACATTCTGGAAAAGGACTCGGTAACAAGTTTTTGGACGATTTAAGACAAGCATCAACTTTGATCCATATCGTTGACGCCAGCGGCAGCACGAATGAAAAGGGGGAACCTTGTAAAGTGGGAGAACACGACCCAGTTGAAGATGTTGAATTTCTGGATAAAGAAATCGATCATTGGATAAAAGGCATTCTAGAAAAAAACTGGCAGAAGGTATCTAGGAGATTAGAAGTTACCGGGGGTAAACTTGAAAAAGTGATTTTCAAACAATTATCTGGTTTAGGTGTCAAGGAAGGGAATGTGATAAAGGCATTGAACGAATCTAAAATGCCGGAGAATGTAAGGGCTTGGGATGAGGAGGATTTTTTCAGATTAGCATCTAATTTGAGAAAAATGACTAAACCTATGATGATCGCAGCAAATAAATCCGATATGGCTCCGGAAGAAAATATTGAGGACCTTAGAGAACTCGATTATATGACCCAGCCTAGCTCTGCAGAGTTTGAGTTAGCTCTTCGAAAAGCTTCTGAGAAAGAACTTATCGATTATAGGCCCGGAGACGAAAATTTCGAGATTTTAGATAAAAACATGTCTAATGCTCAGATAGAGGCTCTCGATAAGATCAAGAAATTCATGGGTGAAAACGGCGGATTAGGCGTCCAGCAGTGTCTTGAGAAGGCTGTTTACGAACTCTTAGATATGATAGTCGTGTATCCCGTTGAGAATGAACATAATTTTACTGATAAAAAAGGTAGAGTACTTCCAGATGCGTACTTGGTTAAAGATGGAAGCACTGCAGAGGACTTAGCTTTTGAAGTTCACTCTGACATTGGGGAGGGGTTTATAAGGGCTATAGATGCCCGTACCGATAGAGTTATAGGTCGGGACCATGAATTGAATAATGGAGATATCATAAAGATCGTCTCGAAGTGATCGTGATAAGGTGAGAAGAAAGGTAAGGATATTATCTGGGTCTTACAGTTCCCAGGATGATGGAGTTGTTATCGAACTCTTTGGGAGAACTGAACAGGGAGAGTCTATTACGTTATTGTATGATGATTTTAGACCTTATTTTTATCTAGTTAATCCGTCAAATGAGATCGTTAAAGAATTGGATAGGGATGAAGAGATAATCCGGTTAGAGGATGAAGAACTTTGGGTAGATGGTGGTAAAGGACCTTGCAAAAAGGTCATCCTAAGGTATCCGTTCAAAGTCCCTGGTTACAGGAAAAAATACAAGAGCCAGTGTAAAGTTTTAGCTGCGGATATCCCATACATTCAAAGGTTCATATACGATATGGACTTGAGTTCTACAATTATCATCGAGGGAAAGAAAATCCATGATAAAAAATACACAACTGAACTTGTAGTTGATGTTAAAGAGTTCCAGGAAGCAGACCCTCTAAAATTAGATCTTAAAATACTCAGTTTTGATATCGAAAATAGTCTAGAAGATAATCGAATATTCACGATTTGCTGTGTTGTAGACTATAAAGGGAAAAGAAAAAAAGAAAGTTTTCACGGGGATGAGAAGAAGATAATAGAAGACTTTTGTGATTATGTAAATTCAGTCGATCCAGATGTTATAACGGGCTACAATATTAATGGATATGATTTACCCTTACTAGATAATCGAGCCCAGGAAAAAGGAATCGAGAGTTTAAAGATAGGTAGAGATGGAGGGAGTCTAAATAAAGTGGGAAACAGATTTTGGAAGGTCACTGGGCGGATTGTGGCCGACGCGTGGTGGAGTGTTCGTACTGAGATGAACCTAAAAAGAGAAACCCTTGACCATGTATCGAAAGAGTTGTTGGGTAGGAAAAAAGATGATGTTGATCCTAAAAAGATAGATGAGGAATGGGAGAAAAATCAGGAAAAAGTTATCGAGTACTGTACTCTTGACGCAGAGTTGGCATTAGAGATTTTACTGGAGCTAGAAATATTAGATAAAGCTATGGATATGGCCACTGTATCCAAACTTCCTGTAGATGAAGGATTAAATGGAAGAACCTCAACTCTTGTAGATTCTATATTGATCAGGGAGGCGGATGAAAGAAATATCGGAGTACCACTCACGAGTCATACTGGAAAAAGCAGTAAGATAAAGGGAGGATATGTCCACTCTATAGAACCTGGATTATATCATTGGGTAAGTGTACTGGATTTCAAAAGCATGTATCCGAGTATAATAATGGAAAATAACATCTGTTTTACGACTCTATCTGATCAAGGGTCCATTGAAAGTCCCACCGGTGCAAAATTCCTGGCACCAGAGCAGAAGGAAGGGATACTTCCTGAGATTTTAAAAGATCTCATGGAAGAGAGAGACCTAGTTAAAAATAAGATGAGAGAGGCAGATAAGAAAAAGGAAAAAGAGTATTACAGCGGATTACAGGCTGCAATAAAAGTCCTCATGAATTCATTCTATGGGGTTTTCGCTTCTTCATTTTATAGATTTACAGATAAGAGGATCGGTGAAAGTATTACAGCATTCGCCAGGAAGAATATCAAAGAGCTGATCGAAGAGTTGGAGGATGACGATCTGAAGGTTATATACTCAGATACGGATAGCGTATTTTTTAGATCCCCAAAAGAGAATCTCGAAGATACTATCAAAATAAGTCGTAAGATCGCTGAAGATTACAGTAGAGGTGCGATCATACTTGAATTTGAAAAGGTTCTGAATCCTTTCTTCAGCCACGGAATGAAAAAAAGGTACGTTGGAAGAGTTATCTGGCCGGAGGAAGATATGCTAGTTAGAGGATACGAGTTAAGGAGAAGTGATTCTTTTGAAGCTCAGAATAAAGCCCTAGAGGACGTTTTCCATCACATATTAGATGATGATATAGATGGAGCTATCGATACTGCAAAAGAGTGGATAGAGAAAACCAAAAACAGTGATGTAGATCCTGAAGAACTGGTTATATCTAGAACTTGTAAAAACTACAGCTATTACAAAAACCCCGAGAGTATGCCAAATGTCCAGGCAGCTAGGAAGATGGAAGAAAAAGGTTACGAATTCACGCCAGGCATGAAGGTATCCTGGATAGTAACTGATGCTAGTAGATCGCCGCAGGAAGTCGAACCCTGGTTACCAGATATTGAACTCGATGGGGAGCCCGACTGTAAATATTACGCTAGGAGGATCGCTAAAACCCTAGCCAGAGTTACCGATGTATTTGGCTGGGATGAAAAGGGCTTACTAGCAGGAAATAAGCAGTCTGATCTTTTTTCGAATCAGTTTAAAAACTACGAGGAAGAAACAAAAACTAAAGATGATAGTGTAGAAAGAAAATCTAAAAATAAAGAAAGCATGTCATTGGAAGATTTTATGTGAACCCTCGTTAACTTTGCTCTTTGACCAAAAAGGTTTTTTAAATCAACTATAGTATTGACTTTTATGTTTACTTGTAGGTATGTAAAAGACACTTTAATTGCGGTCTTTGTAGTATCAATTATCGTTTTAACTTCGTTTAGTTTCCTGGCAGAAGTTTCTACATCTCAAACAGCTACTGAAACTGGTCTTGACATCGAATTGGATAGTCCGATTGAGGGAGATGTCTGGACGGGAGGTAGTGAGCAGAATATTACTTTCACCTTGAACACGACCCTCGACCTTTCTGAGATCGAGGTTACGATGGAATATGTTTTTGAAGGTGAGGGACCTTTTGTTATAGAAAGATACGAAAAGGGCGATTTGACAAATTATTCAACAAATCATACATGGATTGTTCCTGAGATAGATTCCGACGAAGTATATTTTATAATCCGTGCTGAAGGAAACGGTTATAGGAAGTGGGAGATGGTTTCGATTGTTATCGATTCTACCCCTCCTGAATTTCTTTACTCAGAACCTGAGGACGGCGGTGTCTTACTGAGTGATTCATCTATCCAAATTGTTTTCAGTGAAGAGATCTGTCTAGAAGATTTCAGAAAAAACTTTACGCTATATAAAGAGGAGATTGAAATTCAAGGATCTGTTTCTGGTAATTCGGAAAACGATAACTATTCTGTAGAATTCAGTACACTTGGAGAGTTAACTCCAAGCCCTGACTATTATTTTGAATTATCTGGTACAATAAACGATACTAGTGACCCAGGCAATTCATTTGATATAGATATTAGAATAGATTTTACTGTTAAAAGAGGTCCCCCTATTGTAGATGTTTCCACCGCTATAGAACACCAGATACGTGTAGGAAACACTACAGATATCAACTGGACTATAGATCAAGATGGATTAGCCGAGGAGCCTATCGATATATCATATTCGCTTGACGGGGGCAGTACTTGGACTACTATAGCCAGTGGAATCGATGACGAAGGGACTTATCACTGGGAGGTATTAAAAGAACCTTTCATCGAATATCCAGTTACAAATGTAATCGTTAATGTTTCCTGTGAAAACGAATACGGCTTTATCGGTTATGGACATTCAAGTAGTTTCACGATCTATGAGAACTTAAAACCGCATGTTGAGATCGAAAGACCCTATGAAGGACTTGTTCTGGTAAAAGGACAAGAAACCGAGATCAGATGGAACGCTACCGATGATGTATCTCTTCCAGAGGAACCAATCACTATATCTCTCTCTATCGATGGAGGGGATAGTTGGAGAGTCTTGAGTTATGATTTAAAGAATACTGGGATTTATGTTTGGACCATCGATGACTATGCTGAAAGGGCGATAATAAACGTGAGCTGCACGGATAGTGATGGCGCTACAACTTGGGCCCATTCTCCTGAATTTACGATACTTGATGAGAATCCCCTGGATTTAGCTTTGGATCCCGTAAAAGAAACTTACTATACTAGAGAACAGATAACAATCGATTGGACAGCACCTCCCATGGTAGAAGACTATCAGTTAATGAGAGTCAGTTTTAGTAATGATGGAGATAGCTGGTCTATCATGACCGAAGTCGAACCAGGTGAAGAATCTGCGACTATAAGGTTCCCCTTTGCCATGTCTTACAATAGTAGGATCATGCTAGAGGTTGTCGATGAGACCGGAGTGATCTACTCTGTAAAGAGTGAGGAATTCGAGGTGTTTCCAGAAGTCCGAGATATAATCCATACCAGCATGGGTGAATCAACATTTGTCCATATCTCATTTGGAAGTTATGTAAGTCGAGGAATGATGGAAGATTGTTTGTTTTTGTATAAGAACGGAGAAAAAATCGATATTTCAAGGAACGAAATATATGCCATGTCCGGTTCAGATATAATTCTTTTAAAGGAGGATCTTCCTGAGGGATATTACACCCTAGAGTTGAATTCTTCAGATTCGAACGTTGAGTTCAACGATAGGATCATATTTACGTTTGAAGTAGGTGAACGAGAAGAAAAGGGATATGTAACTTACTGGCCTATTTTTCTACTTGTCCCTGTAGTTGCCTTTATACTATTCACCTATAAAAGAAAGATAAAACCTAAAAAATACAAAGCATAATATGGATTTATTAGTGTTTTTCTGCAACTACGATCCAAGTCTTAGAATACTCATCCGGAAGATAGGGTGAAAAATTACTGCCCTCTATATGTCTAATTTCGTCGAATCCAGCATCTTTAAGGATAGTTTCTATCTCGATTTCCGGGAAGAGTCTAAGAATTATCTCATATTCTCCTTCCTTTACCTCACCATTTTCTTCATAGTGAAACTCTTCTATTATCTCAAGAATTTTCTTTTCTTCATGATAGCTGATTTTATTTCTCCTCCATATAGTCTGGTTTTCAGGAGGTTTTCTTATTGGATTGTGTTTCCTATCCTGCTTTTTGAAATCCTCTTCAGGAGGGACGTAAAGCTCGATGGCAAGAGCTCCACCTGGTTTCAAATGAGCATAAGTTTTGGCTAGTAATGAGCCGATCTCATCCCTTTCAACAAAATGGTGAAAATCACCGGTCGATACAAAAACAAAATCGAATCTTCTATTCAAACTAAAATGTCTAGCATCATCTTGAACAATATCAATATTCTTTAAGTTTTTATTTTTTATACGTTCTTTAGCTAGGTATATCATAGCTTCTGTGAAATCAAGACCCGTGACTTCAAAATCCCTTTCAGCTAATCCTATAGTCAGTTCTCCAGTCCCACACATAAGATGTAATATTTCTTTTCCATAATCTGAAGCTATATCAGCCCATATCTCTATTTCATCTTCTCTATCGGGGAAAAAATAATCGATAGTGTCTGCTCTAAGGGCATAAATCTCTTTCATATCCGCTGGCCTTGAACGTTTCATGGCTAAGAAAAAAATTCAGGATATTTAATCCTTTGGATGTATTGTGATATCAAACTGAAACGATACCTTTATCAGTGATTTTACATTTGGTAGATATACGCTCTGCCATGGAACGATGCTTCATCAAAGTGCATTTCCTTATGTGTGGACCGATTTCTTCAAATTTGAGGATAGTTTTTGCGTTATGATACAATATATGTCCTCCTAGAGGTTTCGTTGTATCATCCCCACCATAAACTTGAGTGGTTACTATCACGGGTATATCTACTTTCCTAGCAACTTTCATCAGTTTGATCAACATCCGGCCTAGTCTTGCTGAAGTCTTTTGATGCTCTCCATTATTTAAAAGAGTTCTATAAAATATAGTCATACTATCAACGATGACCGCTCCAACATCCATATCTTCCCTTAAGGCTAGATTAACGATGTTGTTCAACTTTTCTTCCTGTTCCGTGAAGGAACATGCTCTGAAGATCAAAGTATTATTCATGACTTTTTTGTACTTATTTGATGAGATCTGTTTCAATCGTTCCATCGACACTCCTTCAGTATCTAGAAAGGCAACTTTTTTACCTTCTAATGCCAAATTTTTTGTGAGCTGAAGGCAAAGGTTGGTTTTACCTGTTCCACCTCCACCGAAAAGCTCCGTGATCGTTCCTGATTCTATTCCTCCGTCGAGTAGTTCATCGATGGCATCGCAGCCGGTTGAGATCTGCATGCTTTTCAGAGTTATATTCACCATATTATGTTTTATGGTTGAAGTCGAGGGTCAAAGTCGAATAACGGGTAAATTTTATTTGCAAGTAGAAGATAGGGAAGTCGAAATAAGCTTTTCTCACTGCGAGGGTAGCCAAGCATGGCCAAAGGCGCAGGACTTAAGATCCTGTCCCACAGGGGTCCGAGGGTTCAAATCCCTTCCCTCGCACTTTTTAACTTTCTAGAGTGGAGCGGGCGTATATGATGTAAATATATTCTTGTATCCATAAATATTTCAACTTCAGATGGCATAAAAGAAGACTCAAAAAGGTCATAGCTCGTATCAAAACTCCATCAGTAGTCGACAGTCCATATAACCGATCCATTAAATTTGTTATAAATCCAATAACCCTGACCTGGTGAGAAAGTAAAGTTGGCTGGATCATAATCATAGTCTAGATTATACTGAGAGCTCGAGTTAAAATAACCTATCTTTTCAACTTCTGACGGTAGTCCGTGGTTTCCTGCTGTTGAACTGGGTAGACTTACCATATTCCAACCTGGATCCAGTATTATTTCAGTAGTTGTTGGAAGCCGACCTTCGATCTTTAACGTATCATTGTTCGTCATCCTAATCCATACTCCGATCGTATGATCCCAGTTGTAGTCATCATTAAAATGATCGGCCCTTTCAGGCATATAAGATAGCCAATTATCAGTTTCTGAGTCAAAATACATCAATTTATCATAATTTCCAGAGATACCATTTTCGGGATCTTCGAGTATAGATTCTAAAGAATTTTCCAAGGGTATTAAATTAAAGGATACAAAATTCCAACCATCTGATTCACCACATGCCTTCAAAGATATCTCCATGATCCTAGTTTCCCATCCATCTTTAGAAATAAATGGGTAGTTATCTTGGTTTTCACTCCCATCGATCTCATAAGGCACATCGACTATAGCGTCGCTTCCAGGTTCATCCTGATCAGGGCCTCTGTAATCGTCAGGTTCAGTATGATCTGAAAAATAGTTCCCACCTTTTGGATAAGTAGCATTCCAGATGTTATTACCGTTGTCATATACTTGATAAATATTGTCGATGAAGTTGTTATGATAGATCTCATTTAGTTCTGAATTGCGGATATAAAGTCCATGATCTTCATTATCTTGAAGTGTGTTGTTCTTTAAGGTATTCTCGTCTGATTCACGCATGTAAAAAGCACGGTCAGCATTGTAGGAAATCTCATTACCTCCAACAAAATTATTATTTGACCCCGATAAGTAAAGACCATACCCTTCATTAAAAGAGATTTTATTACCGATCACGGTATTTGAATTGGTGGCTATATATATTCCGTCATCTTTGTTAGAACTAATATTATTATCAATAACAGTATTTTGATTTGATCCGAAACCTATCAAAACACCCCTCCTATTGTTAAGTACACTATTATTTTCAATTATATTATATCTAGAACTACGTAGGAGGTATATGCCATAATCCTCATTTTTCAATATCTCATTATAGTTTAGATAGTTATTCGTTGAACTATATAAGTAGATACCTTTATCGTGATTGAACCCCAATGAATTATTAAATAGACTATTGTGATGGGAGCTTTCAAGATAAACACCTATATGATTTCTAGTTATATTGTTATTATAAAATAACATCTCATTAGAATCAAATACACTCGCACCATACTCATTTGCAATTATAGAATTACTTATTACTGAATTATTGTAGCTATCATCAAAGATGTACAAACCTTCAAGGGAATTATAATGGATATTATTTTGCGTTATCCAGTTATTAAAAGAATTTGCGATATAAAGTCCTTGTTCCTCATTAAAATCGATGTCCATTTCAGATATTGTATTATTCTCGGATCGGAGTAAATAGCCTCCTTTTCTATTGGCCGTTATAGTCCCGTTACTTATTTCATTTCGATGAGAATCTATAAGATAAAAACCGTATCGGGTGTTATTTTCTACATCGTTACCAAACAAAATATTGAAATCTGACCCGTCAAGAACTATACCCTCCTCGTTTAGATTAAATTCATTACCATCCAATATATTGTGATCACTTTCTTTCGAGTAAAATCCTAGTCCATTATTCTCAGATACAGAATTATTGATGAAATCGTTTCTGTGTGATTCTCTTATCTCTACACCCCGATAATTATTGAAATAAACATAATTATCCCTTATAAGGTTATAATCAGAAGCAAAAAGGGAGACCCCGGTTCTACCTCCAAGTATCAAAACTGTTACATAACGAGTTTCTTTCCAATCATCTATCTGGGCAGTGATCTCAAGTTCGATTTCCCCATGCCTAATAGGTGACCAGAAACCAGTATAGTACCCATCTCCTTTTTCATCACTCCCATATCCATCATCATAAAGCTCGATTGGATCCTCACCAGAACTGAATTTGACTTCTACATCAGCACCATAAATTGGATTAATACCGTCTGTCAAAGAGACGATGATCTCAGTTTCAGACAAAACTGTGATCTCAGACATGTTAGTAGGACTATGTAGCCAGAAGTTAGGATTTTCTGGATCAGTTGATATATTAAGAGCTGCTGAAGCGTTGATCCTACCCCCGGTCAACGTTTTATCTTCTAGATTATCAAGCTTATCAACAGATGAAAGAACGATATTCTTTAAATTAGTATGGTTATAAGTTTCATCGTAAGAGGAAAGTAAACCTATTAAACCTGAGACATGTGGCGTAGCCATGGAAGTACCACTTAAACTTTGATATGCATCATTCCTCCCTGTACTGTTGATCCTGACTCCAGGTGCTGCCACATGGACACTACTTTCACCATAATTTGAAAAAGAAGCTAGATCATCATTTTCATCAGTAGCAGCTACTGAGATCACATTAGGTAATTCGTAACTAGCTGGATATACTGGATCGTGGTCATTATTTTCCCCATTATTCCCTGCAGCCGCTATAAAAGATATATCAGCATCTCTATGTTGTTCTATCATCTCCTTAAGCACAGCACTTTCTCCACCTCTCCATCCCCAACTATTACTGGTTGTTACTACATTCACACCTTCCTCTTTTTTCTGTAAAACATATTCCAAAGAAGCAACTGCGTTACTCACCGTCCCAGACCCAGAGTCATCAAATATCTTAAGTGCCATAAGACTAACATTCCAGTTCACTCCAACAACACCTATTTCATTATCACCGACAGCACCGATAGTACCGGCGACATGAGTACCATGTCCATGACCATCCATAGGATAGTAGGAATCATTTACTGCGTTGTAACCATGATAACCAGAGTTGTCAGCCCACATATTATCCACTAGATCTTCATGATGATAATCTATACCAGTATCCACTACGCCGATGACGACTTCTTCACTACCAGTTTCCATGTCCCAGGCTCCTGGAGCATCTATCTTTTCCATACCCCAAAGTGATCCATAGCCTGGGTCATTAGGTGTAGACAGGGGTTCTGCAGTGTCTTCTAGTTCGATGTAATAATTGGGTTCAGCATAAGCTACTTCAGGCATATTTGAAATATCTTCCATGGTCTGTTCGAAATTAATTCCACCTTCTAATTGAATCTCCGCTACCGGTAAGGTCGTAAAAACTCGATCAGTCTTCCCATGGATTTTTTCCGCTACCCTATCAGCTTCTCTTTCAAGTACTGTTCTAGCTGGTAGATCATTTCCAGCTGATAAGATTCTCTCATTGAACCTCACTAGTAAACTCCCTGTTCCATGATTATTAGTTTCTTCATTTGACTTATATCGATCATTAACACTTACTTCCCCTTTATTTATAGAATTATACTCTATGATATTTTCATCAGACCCGTATAGACGTATACCATAGAAATTATTTGAGATGTCATTATAAGTGATATCGTTAAATTGAGATCCCTTGATATAGATCCCATATCGATCAGCATTCACTAAAGTATTATTTGAAACAATGTTTTTTTCTGAATCGATCAATTGAATGTTATCCTCATGTAGATCTATGAAGTTGCTTTTTATCGCATTATTAATTGCATCAGATAGCTGTATACCGTACTCTCCATTACCAGATAAACGATTATTGTGAATGTCATTACCCTTTGCACTTCTTACGTAAAAACCATACCTCTCGCTATCCGTGATAGTATTGTTATTAATTTTATTCTCATCACCCAAAAAAATATAAAAGCCTCTTCGATTGGCATCAAATGAATTATTGTAGAAGGTGCTTTCATGGGAATAATACTGGTAGATACCAAGTTGATTATCTGAGATGTCATTTTCAAGTATTTGATTGTCTTTAGAATGTTGAAAGTTTAAACCGTTACCGTTTTCAGTTAGTTTATTTTTTTCCAAAAGATTACCTACAGATCTCTCTATTCTGATCCCCGAATGATAATTTAGATGTATAGAATTGTTATAGATATGATTTTCATCAGAAAAACCAAGCAAGATTCCCATACTAGATTGAGAAATATTCAGATCTTTAACAGTTATACCAGTACTATTTGCCAATATGACCTGGCCAGCATCTGTTGGAACGGTTAAATCTGTTTTATTTTTTATATAATAGATCGGTTTATCGTTTACAGTGTTTGAATCATCTATTTCATGTGTATTCCAATGATCTAGTGAATTCCCACGTATAATAATTCCATTCAACTCCAAAAGATTTCCTGTGATATTACTATTTTCTGAAAAAGATATAGATATGGCATCTCTTACATTTTCTAATAATACGTTATCGTTTACCACAACATCCTCAGAAGACGAGATAGAAACTCCGCTACGACTGTTAAAAGATATATTACTTCCTTGTACTACAGACCCTTTTGTTTGGTACATGAATATCCCATGATTGTTGTTGATAGATTTGCTCTCACTAACTGTATTTTCATCGCTTGAATCCCACATTATTATCCCTCTGCTATTTTGAGAGATCTCTGTACCTACGAAGTCGTTGTACTGAGAATTTTTGATATTCATACCATCGCTGTTAGCTCCAAAACTACTATTTTCAATAAGGTTATCATCTGATTTGATCATCCGGATACCGTAAAATGTATTTGAAGATGCAGTAACGTTTGATAAGTGATTATAGTTTGAAAAGCTCAGCGTTATACCGACACAAGTTCCGCTTAGATCTTGGTCTAAAACTTCCATATCACTACTGTTAACAATGATCACCTGACCAGCATATGAAGGAATAGTTTCACCGACTTTATCAGTAATATACTGTATTGGAAAACCGTTCACACTATTGGAGTCATCGATACTGTGAGTATTCCAGTATTCCAATGAATCTCCTTCAAAATAAAAACCATTACCTAATATAGTGTTATCAATAAATGAATTGTACATAGATGACGAAATTATTATTCCATACCGACTGCTATCGATAATAGAATTGTTCTTCAAGTTCGTTTCATTTGATTCATGTATATCTACACTGTTCTGGTTGTTTTCCAATGAATTGTTTATAAGATATGTTGATTTTGATCTTGAAAGAACCACACCACCTTGATTTTCATTTATGGTATTATTTTCAAAACGATTAGACTCTGAATCTTTAAGATGGGTTCCCTCATGGTTATCATTGAAGTTACTGTTCTTTATGGTATTGGAGTTAGACAATTTCAGTAGGAGTCCACAGTTATTATTCATACTCGAAACTGTATTGTCTATAGTATTATGATCTGAGTATATGAAAAATAGGCCGGTTCCAGTCTGACTAACATCGACATCTTCGATGTTAACATCTGTACTGTTAATGAGGATTATCTGCCCAGCCGGGGATCCAATTGACCCACCAGTTTGATTCACCCAGTAATAAATTGGGCCTCCATTAACAGTATTCGAAGTAGGTATACTATGGGAATCCCAATGAGACCTAGACTCACCTTCCAATCGAATTCCTGTGTTTTCCATCTGGTTATCTCTCAAAAAGTTGTTAGTTGAATACATCAGCACTATTCCATCATCTGAAACATCTCTAACAGTGTTATTTTGTATATTATTTTTACTGGATCGGTCTACTTCTATACCGGTTTGAGCATTTTCAAGAATATTATACTGTATCTCGTTTTCATCTGAATTATGTAAAACTATATTGTTGATGTTATTATTAAGAGAATTGGAACTAAAGAAGTTCCCTTTGCTTGAACTATAAAGTGAAATCCCATTATGACTCTCATCGATGGTGTTATTAAATATTTCATTTTCAATAGATGCGTAAGACTTTATTCCATCTTCATTATTCGATATGCTGTTATTAGATATAACATTTTTAAAGGCACCATCCAATCTTAGACCCATATATCCGTTTTCAAATAAATGATTTTTATCTAAAATATTATCCGAAGAGTCCCAAATGTCAACTCCGAGATTATTTTCATAAATCGAATTATTCTCGATCTGAACATTCTTTGAATTGAACAAGATCATACCACTGCCTGAAAAGGGTTCATTGATATCTCCTCCAGTGGCGTTGTAAAGGTGAGAATCTTTAACGATCAGATGTTGTGTAACATTTCCGATGTAGAAAGAATAGCCATTTCCAGCCCCGTCTATATCGTATCCCTGGATCATGTAAGGGTCCTCTTCAGTTCCTTTTCCCGATAAGTTTTCCTCCACTGCTAGATTTTCTAGATCAGAATCGTTATTTATTGCAATCGGGTCATGATTTCTGAGATCCTCTGATTGTATCATACTAGTTTCGTAAGATTTACGGATATCTTGATTTTCTGATTCGAGATTTTCTATACTGGATTCATCATCATTGTAGTCGATAAAGGGCGTTACCATATCTTCTAGAGGCTCTTCATAATTTCTCCAGTAAAGATTATCGACTTCACCTTTTTCTCGAGATGCCTCATTTAAAGATCGGTCCCAATCATAATTAGTTGCTAAATCAACAGTTCCCTTTGTAGATTCTTTATTTTCTTCTAAAGATTCTTCAGAGATAAAGCTTGAATTAATAAAAGCTGAATTTACTGTATTAATCAGTAAAAAGATAATAGCTAAAGTTATTAAAACATCTCCTTTTTCCATATTTCCTAGCTCTTAATTTAGTATATGTGGATAAATAAGACTTAAAAGTTTCCCTGATATACTTTTAAAACTAGAATAAACTATATGTCAAAAAACAAAAGATGTATATATAAAAGATAGATGGGTGGGTAGGAGACAAAAAATGGACCTCGACGATATGTTCTATCCAAAGGGCGTGGCAGTCATCGGAGCCTCGAATAAAGAAGGTAAAGTAGGAAATGCCATCATGAAGTCTATAATGAGAAAATATGATGGTGATGTATACCCTATCAACATCAAAGAAAACGAGGTCATGGGGGTTCCTGCATATAGATCTGTAAAAGAAGTAGATGACGATATCGATCTTGCAGTGATAGCTATCCCAGCAAAGTTCGTTCCCCAGGTGATAAAAGAGTGCGGGGAAAAAGGGATAGGGAACGCTATAATCGTTACAGCAGGTTTCAGAGAAGCTGGAGAGGTTGAACTAGAAGAAAAAGTCGTTGAAAACGCTGATAAGTATGGTGTGAGGTTCATCGGCCCTAATTGTCTCGGAATTTACAATTCAAAGAACGAATTAGATACGATCTTTAATCCTCCTGAAAGACAAGCCCGCCCAGAAAAAGGTTCAGTTGCTTTTCTATCTCAAAGTGGTGCTTTCGGTGCGGCCATGTTAGATTGGTTCTCTGGGAGAGAGATAGGTATAAGCAAGTTCATCAGTTACGGAAATAGAGCGGACCTTGATGAAGCTGATCTGTTAGAGTATCTCAGTGAAGACGATGAGACCGAGATCATAACTTATTACATAGAAGGGTTGAAAGAGGGTAGAAAATTCATGGAAGCCGCTAAGAAGTGCAAAAAACCGATCATTGCATTGAAATCCGGTAGGACCAGTGCAGGTTCTTCTGCTGCTGCTTCACACACTGCTTCTTTGGCTGGAAGGGACGAAGTTTACGATGCTGCTTTCAAACAGTCTGGGATATTAAGAGTGAAATCGGTTAGGGAACTTGTGGTGATATTGAGGGCTCTTCGATGTCAGCCCATGGCAGAAGGTGATAGAGTAAGTATCGTGACCAACGGTGGAGGAGTCGGAGTCATGTGCGCTGATTCACTGACATGGTCTGGATTGAAATTAGCAGAATTCTCAAAAACCACTAGAGAGAAGTTCAAGAAAAAAGTCGAGTCCGGCCAGATTCCAGAGCATTCGTCTCTGAATAACCCAGTGGATATAGTAGGAGATGCTCCCTCTGAAAGGTATAAGACTGCCATGGACATCGTTTTGAAAGATGAAGATGTAGATGCTCTTATAGTCGTATTTCTTTTCCACTCCCCAGCAATAGAAGAAGACATCGTTTCTAAAACTGTGGATATGAAAAAACACGGTAAACCTATCATCGCTATAGCTCCCGGGGGTAAATTCACACAGATGATGAGTAAAAAATTAGAAGATCATGGGATCCCGGTTTATGAAACTCCAGAAGATGGTGTTGCAGCTGTCAACGGTTTGGTGAAGCTCGGTGAAGGATCTAGAGAAAAAAAATTCCGATGCGAGTGATCTTTTTTATTTAGGAACTGCATTTTATCGGGTTATTGATTTAAGATCGTTAAATAAGATAAGAACTATATCAGCCGATTTTTACCATAACTTACAAATATTGTAATCTATTTACAATATGTGATGACATTAGCAGATAAGAGGATACCGGTCACCAAAGAAACGCTGGAGAGATTAAAGAAGTTAGGTCATAAAGGGCAAACATACGATGAACTTTTAAATGAGATGATAGAAGCCTACAAAAAAGAAAAATTCATCAAGATGCTCAAGGAGAGACGGCAAGAAGGTAAGTTCACTGATTTCGATGAGGCTTTTGAATGAGTTACCGCCTACTTATCGAAGAAAACGCTGTTAGAGAGATAGGATCTATTACCAAAAAAGACCAGGAAAGGATAAAGACAAAAATCAAAAACATCCTTACTGAAGATCCCACTACCAGGTGGAAAAGGAGATATAAAAAAGATCAGTGACTCTGATTTTTGGAGGTTGCGCGTAGGGGATTATAGGGTATTTTACGATGTGGATTTGGATGAAAAAATAGTATATATACTATCTGTTAGGCACAGGTCAACGGCTTATCGAACCTTATAATCATCTAAGTCGATCAAACACCTTTTTTATCTCCCCATATCAGTTTGTGCAGCTGCGGGAGGACCCTGACATCGATACCGTCTTCTATAACCCACTCAGCCAAATCTTTCAGATCGATACCGTGAACAGGCTGGAAAACTATCTCAGAAGACGGGTCTAGTTTCTTTATCGTTTCTTTAGCAAATCCGTAATCATCTTCATCGGCTATAACAAACTTGAGTACGTCAGTGTTCTTTAATAAGTCGATATTCTCATCCCTCATCTTTTCACACATACCGGATGATGGGGTTTTGTAATCCATAGATATGTGGACTTCCCTTTTAGATATCGGTCCTATATCCAAGGATCCGTTGGTCTCTATGGAAATTTCATAACTTTGAACTAATTTATCGATGAGATCTAATAGATCATCCTGTATCAGCGGTTCTCCACCGGTTATACACACCCTCTTCACGGGATGATTGCTTATCTCGGCCAGAATCTCTTGGGTCGTGTATTCTTCACCACCGTCCCATGCGTACTTGGTATCGCACCAATCACACCTCAGATTACATCCAGAAGTACGGATGAATACCGTCGGTAATCCTATCTGGGTACCTTCTCCCTGCAGTGAATAGAAAATCTCATTGATCTTCATGGGAACTTAATCCCGATAACTGATAAATATAATCTTGCTTCCAAAAACCTTATTTTGTTAGGTGATTACTATGTGACGAGAACATGAAGATTGGATTCGTCATCAACCCGATAGCCGGGATGGGAGGTAAAGTGGGTTTAAAAGGTACCGATGGAGTTTACAAAAAGGCTGTTGAACGTGGGGCAGAACCGGTAGCCCGGAATAGGGCTGAGAAGGCTCTCCGTGAGATGAAAGTAGGTCATGAGTGGTACACAGCAGAAGGTATCATGGGTGAAGACTCGCTGAAAAAGATATTTTCTGACGATGAAATCAACGTCGTTTACGAACCATCGAAGGATGAAATAGGTGAAACAGAATCCAACGATACCCATAACGCTGTGAGAGAGTTCTTAAAAAATGATGTTGAATTGATAGTATTCTGTGGAGGGGATGGAACCGCCAGGGATGTCTTCGAAGAAGTTGGAACGAAGCTGCCGATATTGGGCATCCCTGCAGGGGTTAAGATGCACAGCGGAGTATTCGGTGTTAACCCAGAATCTAGTGCACAACTGTTCAACGATTTTGTGGAAGGTAAGGCCGATGTCGGGACCGTTGAAATCATGGATTTGGATGAGGACCGATACAGAGAGGGTAATTGGGAGATAAAACTGCACGGTGAAGCCAAGAGTATCTACGAACCACACTACATCCAGCTGGGTAAACAGAGCTTCAGGTCCGTGGAAGAGGATGAGATGAAATACGATATCGCCAGTTACATGATCGAGGAGATGGAGTACTATCCCGATCACATCTTTGTTCTGGGTCCCGGATCCACAACAGCAGAGATCCAGAAGATCTTGGATATCGAATATACGATATTAGGTGTTGATATTTTAAAGAATAAAGAGATCATTCAGTTGGATGTGGCTGAAAAAGATATACTGAAAGCTGCTGAAGATGCTGCAGGTATCAAGATCGTGGTTTCTATGATTGGTAACCAAGGATTCTTTTTGGGACGGGGTAATCAACAGATCAGCCCGGGGGTAGTCAAAAAAGCTGGATTGAACAATATCTACATATTATCCACTCCTACAAAATTGAAGAAAACTCCCTATCTTAGAGCTGACACCGGTGATGAGGAACTCGATGAGACGATCCGAGAAAAAGGTTATATGAAGGTGGTCAGAGCGTTCCGTGAATACAGGCTGGTCAAAGTTCAGGTTTGAGTCAAGTCTTGATAACCTTCATCTTATCGCTTATAGGTAAAATTATACCTACGATCACTAAAACTACAGCTCCGAAGAGGAAAGCATACGCGATGCCCATAGTATCTGCTAAGTAACCCAATATAGGTGCTATTATCATACCCACGACAGAACGGAGTAAATTCTGCCCGCTGAAGAGTGTGGCTCTGGTTTGGGAGTCCATCCTATCACCTACATATCCGATGACCATCGGTTTTCTGAGATTGTAAAGAGTGTAGAAGAAGAAGAAAGCAATTATAGATATTTCAATAAAGTTGAACTGTAGAGATATTGCAACAACAAGGAATAAACCTGCCATTATGAAGTACAGCATATCTAGTGCTTTACCCATATGGCCGATCTTCTCCATAAAATCTGCGGATTTTATCGAGGATGTGAAACTATTGATGTAAACGAAGAAATAAACTATCCCTACCAATATAGCGGTCCTCTGCTGTTCATGCTCTATGAACATCAACATGGGAAGGGCGACTGCTAAAGTTTCGATTATAGGTGATAAGTAATCTTTTGAAATTTTAAAGAATGAATCGTACACCGATGCATTCACCAGCATCTTTCCCAACCCTGCATGTTTGTAGAGCTGCTTGATACTGTTTTTTAGATGATTCCACGTCGAAATTATACTTGCACCCTCAGGTTCACCATCCAATTCTTTTGGATACGTGAGCATCAGTATGAAAGCGAATGTATATGGAACCAAAGTTGCTAGAAAGATCACGTTATAGTTCCCAACAAAATATACGATAGCGCCGGCGATGACCGCTGAAAAAGCTGATCCCAGTCTGGACGCCGCCCTTGTTTTCCCATAGTAACGCACCCGCTGGTCTTCCATACCCTCGTTATCTAGATACTGCATTATCATGGATTTGTGGGTACCATGTCTCAAAGTTTCTCCCATGGCGAATAGGAACATGGCAGGTATGAATATCAAGAAAAGTGAGTAGTAGTAAAATATTGAGAAAGAGATCATGTAGCAGAAAAAGGCTGTAGCCATAGCCCTTCTCCTACCTGTCAAGTCCGCTACAACACCTGTAGGAAGTTCCAAGACTATGGTAGATACCTCTCTGATCGAGATCAGTATACCTATCTGGGTGAAGCTTAGTCCATTGGCTAGGAAGAACAGGTAAAGGAAGGGTTCGAAGAACTTGAGGTTCTTCAAGAACCCGTAAGAGGAGAATCTAAGAAGCATCGCTTTTTTAGCATCCCACATCGAAAGGGGATATCATAGAGTAATAATTAAATTTATTGATTTATGATTTTTAAACTAAAGTCTAAACCTGGAGAATATGTGCTTTTCCAAAAGATATCCGAGTGTTTCGATTTTTTTACCGATGAGCGGATGCCGATAAAGAGTAGGAATCAGAACAACGATCGTAGCTGCCAGTAGGTACCCACCTATAATATCTGTCATGTAATGAAAACCGATAAAAACTCTAAAATAAGTGATGATCACCGCTGGAGCAGAAAGTACTAAAAGATAGAGTAGATTTCTTTCCATCTTACCGTAAATGAAGTACATTACGTAAAGACCGATAAAGACGGAAAAAGCCATTGTAGCATGTCCGCTTGGATAAGAAAATCCCGATCTATAGAATATAAAAAGTCCAGGTCTAACTCTAGAGATAAGCATTTTTAACGACTGATATGTGAAAAAGGAAACTGTTACCATGGATATGTAGGTTAAGAATTCGTCATAATATTTTTCTTTGATCAAGAAGAGTATACCTATTATAAAAGTCAGATATATGGGGATGTTAGTGTAGGTAAAAATAGTAGACACGTTTTCAGGAAGATTATCAGCATAACCTACTAAAAACTCTTGTGTCAGAACATCTATAGATTCTGCCACGCTATAAACGACTAGTAAGGTTAAGATAGAAAAAGAAACAGCGAATGATAGGGCAAGAATAAAGTTTCTATCCCTATAGAAATTTTCAAAAGAGGGTTTGTTCATTAATCGTTCAATATTTGTTTTAGATTTAAATCTTTACCTTGTTTTTGGTGATAAATCTTTTATCTATGGTTGAGATGTTAATATATGGACATCAGCTTGGAAGAGTTGTCACTAGAAGATATCGACGAGTATATTGAAATTCCTATCAAATTCAAAGTAGACCGTATACTAGATGTTAAGCTGATAGATGATGGGCTAGGAGGTATCGAATTAGTGGAGAAAGAACTTGATACGAGTTACATCAAGGATTACGACAAAGACTCTGATTTAAAAGGATTGGAAGAGGAGTTCGATATATCTAATTGGGGATTTTACGGGGCTTATCTAGAAGGTGAGTTGGTAGGAGGAGTGATCATAGCTTACGATACAGAGGGGGTAAACATGCTCTCCGGTCGAGACGATATGGCCGTTGTTTGGGACATAAGGGTTCATCCCGAGTACAGAGGGAAAGGTGTTGGATACAGATTGTTCCAGAAAGCCGTGGATTGGTCGAAAGAAAGGAGTTGTAAGGTGTTGAAGGTTGAAACCCAGAATATCAACGTGTCCGCCTGTAAATTTTATGTTCGACAGGGGTGTAAACTGGGGTGTATCGATAGATACGGTTACAGTGAGGAAGAAGATTTATCACATGAAGTCATGTTACTATGGTATCTTGAATTGGAGTGATAGAGATGGGAGATAGATACACCGTGATAGCAGAAGGAGAAAACGTATTGTTGAGAGATGGTGTTAAATCCGATATCGAAAGTTACATCAGATGGTGGGATGAAGGTGAGTGGCAGGAATACGATGCTCCATGGGAAGTTGAACAGGAAGATATGTCAAAGAAAAAAAGGAGGAAATTATTCAAAAAACTCTACATGGCCGAAAAGGAACATCCGAGAAAAAGGGCAGTAATATCAACTAATAAAGGAGTGCCAATCGGATGGGTTAACAGGTATCAGGATAGAGAGGATTTTGATTTCTGGTACATAGGTATAGATATCTGCGAAGACGATTATTTGGGAAGGGGATCCGGGACACAAGCTCTCAGATTGTGGATAGATTACCTTTTTGAAAACTCAGAGATCCATAAGATCGCTTTACGGACTTATTCATTTAATACACGAATGCAGAGAGTTGCAGAGAAACTGGGGTTCGTAGAAGAGGGGGTGGAGAGGGAAGTCAAAGAATGGAAGGGCAGATATATAGATCTGTATATATATGGTCTTTTGAGGGAGGAATGGGGAAGGTAAAGTAAATATCAAGGTGTGTTCATGATCGTAAACATGTTGATAATAGATGTTCTTGGTTCATATGTTTCTAATCTATTTATCTCCAACCTCTCACTTATTCCCTTTACTATCCTTTGTGGACTCTCCTTATTGGTCTTGATAATATTAATCATCATCCTTCTCAAAGAACTTTTATTTTCTTCAACACGTGAATGCCCTTACTGCAGAAATAGAATTCCTAAAGACGCTGCATGGTGTAAACACTGTAAGAGAGATCTGACAGATTATTTAAAATAGTTCGATCTAAAAGGATTCTATTTTAGATATTTAACTAACTATATTCCGTCATGGTCTTTACTGTTGATCAGGTGGTGGTGGGGGTGGGGTATCATTCTGAGTAGTTTGTCTAGTAGGTTTAGAAGTTCTGCTTTTCAGTTTCACTGCGGTTCCATAGGCAAGTATTTCCGCTCCGCCTTTTGTTATCTGGGAGGTCATAAATCTTACGTTAACGACGGCATCGGCTCCCAATCTCTGCGCTTCCTGTACCATCCTCCCGATGGCTTCTTCTCTTGCGTCGGTCATAAGTTCTGAGTAGGCTTTGAGTTCTCCACCGAAGATGTTCCTTATACCCTGGGTAAAGTCTCTGACAGCATTTCTCGCCCTGACCGTGTTACCTCTAACTAGACCTAGATCCTCCACTATCTCCTGTCCCTCGATCTTCTCGGTATTAGTTATATGCATAACATTATATTATAGCAAAAGGGATTATTTAAAATTTGGTTTTTTAATATCTGTTGAGAATTATTTCTAAAAAAGTCATTAAGTATATTAAAATGAACACACTTTATACAATAAATAGAGGAATATCCATGATTGATCCCACGATTGAAGAACTTATAGAAAAGCATGAAAAGTTGAGAGGAAATAGTATCAACCTTGTGGCTTCTGAGAATTATGTATCAGAAAAGGTTAAAGACGCATTATCGTCCGACCTTGTTGGAAGATATCACTCAGATTATTATGGGGGTACTGAACCGGCTCGTGAGATATTGGATAAGACTGAGGATTTGGCTGAAAGGCTTTTCCATGTAAAACACGCACTGATCAAACTGATCTCGGGTAATCTATGTGACCTGAACGTCCTGTTTTCATACACAGAACCCGGTGATCAGATAGCCATGATGGATTATACGAATGGTGGCTATCCACTAGGTTTGGAAAAGTTCAATAGACGGAGGATTTCACTTCCAGTGAAAGAAGGAACATTTGAGATCGATGTAGATGAAGCTGAAGAGGTATATCGAGATAACGATGTAAAACTGACGATCCTGGGCTCTTCATACATCCCTTTCCCACATCCAGTTGAAAAGATAAGTAAAATAGCTCAAAGGTATTCTGATGATCATGTATGTGTATTCGACGGTTCCCACGTTCTAGGTTTGATCGCCACAGGAGTCTTTCAAGACCCCCTTAGAGAAGGGGCGGAAGTGTTGATAGGTAGTACCCACAAGTCTTTCTATGGACCTCAGGGGGGGATGATACTGACTGATTCTGACGACCACGTTGATAAGTTACGTAAATACATAGAGATAGATTTGGAAACTGGGATAGGATTAATAGATAATCCACACGTGAACAGGATAGCTGCGTTAGGTATCGCCATAGAAGAGATGTTGAAAGATGAGAAGTACGGTGAACGGGTTGTTGAAAACGGTAAAGAACTAGCTGAGAATTTGGACCAACTAGGAGTGCCCATGAAATTCGCTGATAAGGGATATACCGAATCTCACCAGATATTTTTAGATATGGATGAACAAAGAGCTATGAAGTTCTGTAAGAACCTGGAAAAGGAAGGTATCTTTATCGATATAACAGGTCGGATCGGAGTAGCTGAAGTTACTCATCGAGGACTCGATTTTGAGGATATGTGTCAGATCGCTGAGAAGATATCAGAAGTGTATAAAAAGATTTAATATGAGATGTTCATAGGGTTTTGCAGGTGCTTAAGATGGATAAGAAGATAACTATTCCGGAAGATGTCGACTCAGTAGCTTTAAAGTTCCTTGATCTACAAGGTAGGATCAGGGAGATACGTATAATGCCAGATATGTTGGGTGTCATCCTTAAGGATGGGATGAGTTTTGACTCATCAAACGTCGGTTTTACAGATGTCTCAGAAAGCGATATGGTGGCGGTACCAGATCCCGATAGCTATAGGATCATGGATTATGAAAATGAAAAAGTAGCTGTTTTCTTGTGCGAGATGCACTGGCCCGATGGAACGCTGTTCAAAGGTGACCCCCGTACCCTATTGAAAAGCACCTTAAACGAACTATATGAACAAGGGATGAACGTCAGAGTGAAACCGGAGTATGAATTTCATCTTTTGGATAAAGAAACAAGAGAACCGATAGATACTGGTAGGTATATAGATGGTAGGAGTGAGTACACAGGTATCATCGCTAAACTTACGAAATTGGTGAGAGAGTTGAACATGAAAGTTGAAAAGATCCATCATGAAGCTGGTCATGGACAGTTTGAGATCGAACCCATGCCTTATGATGATACCCTAAAAGCTGCTGATGATTTCGTTTTTGTAAAGGACCTAGTCAAAAGGGAAGCAGAGAAATATGGAGCGATAGCTACCTTCATGCCGAAACCCGTCGATGGTGATGCCGGTAACGGGCTTCACGTCCATCTCTCTCTGATGAAAGATGGAGAATATTTGTTCTCTCCAGATGAGTTGAACGAGGAGGCAAAGGGATT